>CAVAHB010000044.1:17074-32673 GCA_963588415.1 Faecalibacterium sp. CAG:74 | reverse complement strand
ATATATGGAGAACGCCGTGGCCATATATGGAGAATCCCAACGCTCCCTGAGGGGGTTCGCCGCGCTCTCCGAGGGGGCCAGACGCGGGCTTTCCCGTACACCTTATATATAGGGGCGGCGCGGCGACTTCAGTACGGGCATCACGAACGCGGTCGCGGCGCGGATTTTGCCACTGAACACACTGAACTGCCTTCGGCCGGCACAGAACGCACTGAACTTGCCACCGGGGGAAGGCCAAGCCGACTTTCTGTGTTTTCAGTGCGCCGCGAAGCGGCTTCTGTGTATTCAGTGGCCGAAATTAACTGGCGGGGTGGGGTTTTTGCTGACCCTCCCTCTTTACAAGTCACTTAACCGGGGCGAAGGCTCAACACAGGGTCCCTTCCTGTCCAAAAAAGTCTGCTATAATATATCGCGGACGGTGGCACGAGGCTTCCGTCCGAAGAAAGGAAAAATCAGATGGCGGAAGAGTGTTCGCACGACTGTTCGGGTTGTGGCAAGACCTGCGACGACCGCAGGGCGGCATTCGATTTTACCGCAAGACCCAATGGGGCTTCGCGGATTGGCAGGGTTGTCGCCGTGGCGAGCGGCAAGGGTGGCGTTGGCAAGAGCTTCGTCACGGCGATGCTGGCGGTCGCGTCCGCACGGCGTGGGTTGCGCGTCGGCATCCTTGACGCGGATATTACAGGACCCTCCATCCCCACGGCCTTTGGCCTGACGGGGGAAGTTTTGCGGTCGGAGCGGGGAATCGAGCCGAAGGTCACCAGGGGGGGCATCAGGGTCGTCTCGCTGAATCTGATGGTCAAGGCCCCGTCCGATCCCGTCATCTGGCGCGGCCCCGTGATTGCCGGCGTGGTCAGGCAGTTCTGGTCGGACGTGCATTGGGGGGAGCTGGACGTTCTTTTCGTCGACTTGCCGCCGGGTACGGGCGACGTGCCGCTGACGGTCTACCAGTCCCTGCCCGTGGACGGAATCGTCGTCGTCTCCTCCCCTCAGGAACTCGTGGAGATGGTCGTATCGAAATCGGTGAAGATGGCGGCGACGATGAAGAAGCCGATTCTGGGGCTTGTCGAGAACATGAGTTATCTGCCGTGTCCGCACTGCGGCGAGCGAATCGCCGCGTTCGGCCCGTCTCGTGCGGACGAACTGGCGGCACGGTTCTCAATCCCCTGCGTGGCGAAGCTGCCGATCAACCCCGCCTTTGCCGCGTCAATCGATTCGGGCGCGGCAGAATCGCTGGTCGTCCCGGAATTGGACGCTCTCGCCGACCGGCTCTGCCCGGCGCGGCGGAAGCGGCTGTTCGTCGCCACGCACAACGCCCACAAGGTGCGGGAGATTTCGCAGATTCTCCCCGACTTTGAAATTGTCCCGGATGACCCGGAGGGCGTTGAGGAGAATGCACCCGACTTCGGCGGCAACGCGCTCATCAAGGTGCGGGCGATTGCGGCGCGGCACAGGGGGGCGTGGTGCATGGCGGACGATTCGGGCCTCGAGGTTGCCGCGCTCGGCGGTGCGCCGGGCGTGCGGAGCGCACGGTATGCGGGTGAACCGAGCAACACGCCGGCGAATAACGCGCTACTGCTCAAGAACCTGCGTGGCGTGTCGGATCGCCGTGCGAACTTCACCTGTGCGGTTGCGCTCGTTGATCCGGCGGGCGGCGAGTACGTCGTCGAGGGTCGGTGCTTCGGCCACATTGCCGAAGAGCCTTCCGGCGCGGCGGGTTTCGGCTACGACCCGCTTTTCGTCCCGGACGGCTATGACCGCTCCTTCGCCGACCTTTCGGCAGAGGAAAAGAACGCCATTTCCCATCGTGGACGCGCCCTCGCCGAGGCGAAGAAGGTCCTCGGCGACGGTCAGTAGGAGAAGGGTGGAATGCCCCCGATGCGACGACGCCTGCTCACCTTCGCCCTGATTGCCTTCGGCGCGTGGGCGGCCTGTGCGGCGGAATCGCCGTCCCGACTGGCGCAGGGGTTCATGGATGCGGACGCATTCCTTGCCTTTCTCGGCGCGGCGGATGCGGCGGGGACGCAGGGGGCAGCCCCGTCCCTCGGCACACACCTTGCGGCGGGTGGCTGGCTGACGGCACTCGCGCTGATTCTGCTCGGGGGGCTTGCGATGAACTTTACGCCGTGCGTCTTGCCGATGATACCCGTCAATCTTGCGGTTATCGGGCAATCCACCGTGCGGGGCGCGTGGTATGGGCTCGGAATCGCCGTCGCCTACGGCATCCTCGGCGTTCTCGCGGCGGTCGGGGGGCTGGCCTTCGGCGAGATACAGGGAAAGCCGTGGTTCAATGTCGGGGTGGCGGTTGCCTTCGTCGTGCTGGCTCTGTCCCTGCTGGACGCATTCTTCATCGACTTTTCGCGCTTTCGCGTCAGATTCAGGGGCGGAGCCTTCCTCATGGGGATGCTGAACGCGGTTCTGGCGGGGGCGTGCGTCGCGCCCGTGCTGATTGCCGTGCTGCTGCTGACGGCCGACCTCTTTGCGAAGGGCAACCGGCTCGCCCTTGCCCTTCCGTTCGTGATGGGTCTCGGCATGGCCCTCCCGTGGCCTTTCGTCGGGGCGGGACTGCGCATCCTGCCGAAGCCGGGGCGGTGGATGAAGGGAGTGAAACGTCTCTTCGCCGTCGTCGTGCTTGGCTTCGCCGTGTGGTACGGTCGGCTTGCGTGGCTTGGCTTCACGGAGACGGACGCGGGCGAACCGTTCGCGGCGGAAGGTGCGATAGCGGCAACGCCGAAATCGTTTGAGAAGGTTTTTGCGAAAGTGCCGCGCCCCGTGCTGGTGGACTGCTGGGCCACGTGGTGCAAGAACTGCGCCGCAATGGACCGCACGACGCTGGCCGACCCGCGCATCCGAAAGGCCCTTGAACGCTTCACGGTCATCCGTCTGCAGTCGGAGGATATGGCGGAACTTCGTGCGATGCCCGCGTTCTCCGCCGTTCTGGGCCTTCCAGCCTTTCTTGTGTTTGAGTAATCGCCTTTTCCTGAACGGGTGCGGAACTCGTGTGCCGCCGTGAGGTGGGTGCGGCGGTCGCGCCGCCGCCAAGAACCGCCGTGCCCTTTTTTGGTATAATACGCATAACTACAACGAAGATATGGTTTGGCGGTTGCCTGTGAGGTTGCGCGGTAGTTGTTGAAAAGCGCGGTGCTTGCGGCGAATTGAACAAGAAATGAGCGAACGAAAGCGAATCATCATACTCGGTGCGACGGGGTCGATCGGCATGAACGCCATCGATGTCGTGCGGACGCATTCCGATGCCTTTGAAATTGTCGCGCTTGCCGTGCTGCACGCGAGGGAAAGGTGCGAGGCGTTGGCGCGAGAGTTCGGCGCGAAGGCGTATGCGGGCGAGGACGCGGCGGTTCGGGCGGTGGAGGAGAACGAGGCCGACGTCTGCCTTGTGGCGACGGTCGGGATGAGCGGGCTTCGCCCGACGCTCGCGGCAATCGAAAAGGGTATGGATGTTGCGCTCGCCACGAAGGAAGTGATGGTGATGGCGGGCGAGTTCGTGACACATGCGGCAAAACGGCGGAACGCGAGGCTTCTGCCCGTCGACAGCGAACATTCGGCGATATTCCAGTGTCTGCAGGGGGGTGGCGAAGTCGAGCGGCTGATCCTGACGGCTTCGGGCGGGCCGTTCCTCGACGGGCCGCCCGACCTGTCGTCCGTCACGGTTGCGGAAGCCCTGAACCATCCGCGCTGGAAGATGGGCCCGAAGGTCACGGTCGATTCCGCGACGATGATGAACAAGGGTTTCGAGGTTCTGGAGGCGCGGTGGCTCTTCGACGTGCCGGTGGAGCGGATCGACGTCGTGGTGCATCCCGAATCGGTCGTACACTCGCTCGTCACCTTCACGGACGGTGCGACGCTGGCGCAGCTCTCGCCGCCCGACATGCGCGTGGCGATTCAGTATGCGCTCACGTGGCCGGGGCGGCTCGCGTCCGTGCGCGAGCGGCTGGATCTCGCGAAACTCGGCAAACTGACGTTCCGTGCGCCCGACCCCGTGCGGTTTCCGTGCCTGCGGCTTGTGAAGGAGGCACTCGTGGCGGGCGGCTGCGCGACCGCAGTCCTTGCGGCGGCGGACGAGTGGGCCGTCGCGGCGTTCCTCGACGGGCGAATCCGCTACACGGAAATCGCCGAGACGGTGGCGCGCTGCCTTGAACGCGCGCCGCGCATCCCCTGCGATTCGCTGGACGCCGTCCGGGAGGCGACGGACTGGACGCGGCGATTCCTCGGCGAAAACAACCATTAACAAGTGAAAAGAAAAGAAAACAAATGGAGATTCTGACGACCATCCTCTACATTGCCGCGTGCGTTCTGCTGTTCTCGCTGGCGATTGCGATTCACGAGTTCGGCCACTTCATCGTCGCGCTCAAACTCGGGCTGCGCGTGGACGTGTTCTCGCTCGGCTTCGGCCCCGCCCTCTGGAAGAAAAAGGTCGGGGACGTCGAATACCGAATCAGCGCGATTCCGCTCGGCGGCTACGTCTCGATTCCCGATGTCGATCCCGAGGGGACGAAGAAGTTGCAGGGCAGCGGCGAATCGGTCGTTCGCACGCGCATTCCGGCGTGGAAGGAGATTCTCGTCTCGGTGGCGGGTCCGCTGATGAACGTCGTGCTGGCGGTCGTTTTGGCGGTCGTGCTGGCGCTCGTGCCGGGCGTGAAGTTCGGCGAAACCCCCGCCGCGATCGACATGGTTCTCGAGGGAGGTCCGGCGGAAGTGGCGGGAATCCGCGCGGGCGACCGCGTCGTTTCCATCGCGGGGCGGCCCGTCTCGACCTGGACGGAGATGATGACGGAAATCCAGCTGACGGGCGGCAAACCCGCCGACTTCACCGTCGTTCGCGACGGCGTGGAACTGACGCTTTCGGTGACGCCGAAGCAGGAGCCGGTGACGGAGGCCTACGTGATTCTCGCGGCGCGGACGAACGCGACGGGGGCGGTGGCGTGGATGCCCGACCGCAATCCGCTCAAGCAGCTCGCGTGGGACGCGGGCGGAATCTTCCGCATCCTGAAGGGGCTCGTCACGCCGGGCGAGACGAAAGCCGTCGCCAAGGCGGTGGGCGGCCCCGTGATGATCGCACAGAGCATCTACGACTCCATGCGCCGTGACTTCTGGGACGGCATCGGCTTTCTCCGCTTCCTGAACGTGAACCTCGCGGTGCTGAACCTGCTGCCGATACCGGTCCTGGACGGCGGACTCATCCTCTTCGCGCTGATTGCGCTCGTGTTCCGTCGCCGCGTGCCGGAGAAGGTCGTGGGAAGCCTGTCGATGGTGTTCATGTGCCTTCTCATGCTGATGATGGCGACCCTTATCTGGCGGGACGGCGCGCGCAGCTGGCGGATTCACAACTGGAAGGTTCGGAACGCGGCGAAAACGACGCAGATGGAGACGAATGCGAACGAGAGCACAGACGCGGACACTCAGAATCGCTGACCTGCCGCTGGGCGGCGGCGCACCCGTGAGCGTGCAGACGATGGCGAACGTCGATCCGCACGACGCGGCGGCCCTGGCGGCGCAGGCCAACGCCTGCGCGGCGGTCGGGTGCGATATCTTCCGGCTGACCGTGCCCGACGTCGAGGCGGCGTGGGTTCTCGGCGAGGTGAAGAAGTCGTGCGCGATTCCGCTTGTCGCCGACATCCACTTCGACTATCGGTGCGCACTTGCCGCGATTGAGGCGGGGACGGATGCCCTGCGGCTGAACCCCGGCAACATCGGCTCGCGTGACCGCGTTCAGGCCGTGGCGCGGGCGGCGAAGGCGAAGGGCGTCCCGATTCGCATCGGCGTGAACCTCGGCAGCCTTGAGAAGGATCTCGACGCGGAAGTCCGCGGCAAGACGATGTCCGTCGCGGAAGCCCTCTGCGCGTCGGCCCTGCGGCACGTGAAACTGCTTGAGGACGAGAACTTCCGCGACATTGTCATCTCCGTGAAGGCATCGAACGTGGCGGATACGATCGCCGCCTACCGTCTTCTCGCGGAAAAGACCGACTGCCCGCTGCACCTCGGCGTGACCGAGGCGGGCACGTTTTTGCCTGGGACGGTGAGGAGTTCCGTCGCGCTCGGCATCCTGCTGTCGGAGGGGATCGGCGACACGATTCGCGTCTCGCTGACCGACAGACCCGAACGGGAGGTGCGCGTTGGGATGGAGATTTTGCGCTCGCTTGACATGAAGCCGACGGGGCCTGCCATTACCTCGTGCCCGACGTGCGGGCGAACCCAGGCGGATGTCTTCGGAGTCGCGGCGGAAGTTGAACTTGAACTTGAAAAACTCTATCAGGCGCGGCAAAAGGCGGGCGGGGCGATGCGCCCGTTTCCGCGTGTCGCCGTGATGGGGTGCGTCGTGAACGGCCCGGGTGAGGCGAAGGGCGCGGATGTCGCGCTCTGCGGCGGGAAGGGCGAGTTTCTGCTTTTCGTTCGCGGACAGTTGGTGGGCAAGGTGTCCGAGAAGAATGCCGTGAAGGAGGTGTTGAGTTATGTCATTCGTCTATAGGAATATGTTGCCGATGGTGCTGGCGGCGACCGCCGCCGCGTTCGCATGGCTTTACGGTGGCACAATTGGAAGCGTGATGCTGGGGGTCGTCCCCTGGCTCTGCCTGCTGATGTTTGAGGCGATGCTTTTCTTTCCGCAGCGGCGGAAGGTCGAGACGAGTTTCGAGGCGCGGGAGCGCGTGTGGGATACGCTGACCCACGATCCGCTGACGCTGGCCGCGCTCGTGTTTGTCGTGATTCTCGCAATTCCGTTTGTCAACGTCGGGCTGTGTCCGACGTGCGATGCCGAGGCGATTGCCGCCGGGGCGAACCCCGACCCGTTCGTCAGGTTTCTGCCGTTCTGCGTGAACCGTCTGCATCACCTGGGCGTGTTCCTCTGGTTTCTCCCCGCCCTGATTGCGATGCTTGCCGTGCGCAATTCGTTGACGCGGAAGGGCAAGCGGGTCTTTCTCGAGATGGTCGTCTGGAACGGCGTAGTCCTTGCGGCGGTGGGGATCGTCCAGCAGGTTTCAGGTGCGCCGGGCCCGCTCTGGTCGGAACTGATGGGCAATCGCGCCGGCTATTTCTTCTCGACGTTCGGCTATCCGAACATGGGTGGCGATTACTTCACGACGCTGTTCGGGCTTTCGGTTGCGCTGTGGCGTTTTCGCGTGGACGAGGTTCGGCAGACGGAGTCGCGCCTTCGGCGTGAGGGGCGGACGCTCGGCCGCCATTTCTTCTGGAGCAAGCATTATCTTCTCATCCCGGCCTGCATCAACTTCGTCGGTGCGATGAGTACGCTGTCGCGTGCGGCGATTATCCTCGTTTCGACGCTGGCGGTCGTATTCTTCTTCCACGCGGCGGTTTCGTTCCTTTCGCGGATGAAGAAGGCGGTGCGAGTGAAGGCGGGGGCCTACAGTTGCCTCGTCCTGATTGTCATCGCCGTGCTCGCCTCGATTTTCATGCCGGACGACATCCAGCGCGAGGTCTCGACAATTGACACGAACGAGATGCTGCAGCGCGTGACGGGCAAGAACGACGCACTGGCGCGGCAGAGCATCAAGTTGTGGCGGGAATATCCGGTCTTCGGGTGCGGCGGCTGGGGCTTCAAGCACCTGCAGGTAATGGCGGCGAACGAGGATGCCCCCGGAAAGAACTTCATCGGTTCGACCGGTGGAATCAACGTGCACAACGATTACCTGCAATTCCTCACCGAACACGGCGTCGTCGGATTCGTGTGCCTTGTGGCGATGGTCGGCATCCTGCTGATTCCCGTCTCAAAGGTGTGGTGCGCCCTCGCCAAGGCGGCGCGATTTGCCCCGAAGGGGAAAGCCCCACCCTCGCCCCGTGCGCTTTTCGCGCTTCCGGCGGGTGCGTTCTGCGTGCTCGCGACGGCGACGGCGACACTGATTCACGCATTCGGCGACTGTCCCCTGCGTTCTCCGGCCATTCTTTTCCTCTTCTTCACCGAACTTGCCGCAATCGATGGGTTCATCCCGCACGGCATCGTCCAGACCGAATCAACCGACAAGAAAGAACATCACAATGCTGAAGGTTAATCCGAATTACGCGAAAATCAAGCCGACCTACCTCTTCGCCGAAATCGCCCATCGTGTGGCGGCGCACCAGGCGAAGAATCCGGGGGCGAAAGTCATCCGCCTTGGAATCGGGGATGTCACGGAGCCGCTGGCCCCTGCGGTCATCGCGGCGATGCACAGGGCCGTCGATGACGAGGCGACGCGGGCGAACTTCCACGGCTACGGTCCCGAACAGGGATATGCGTTCCTTCGCGAGAAGATTGCCGAGTTCGACTTCCGCCGGCGTGGTATGGACATTGCGGCGGATGAAATCCTCGTCTCTGATGGTGCGAAGTGCGACTGCGGCAACATTCAGGAACTTTTCGCGGCGGATGCGAAGGTCGCCGTCGGCGACCCCGTCTACCCTGTTTACGTCGATACGAACGTGATGGCCGGGCGGCACGACATCGCGCTTCTTCCCTGCACGGCGGCGAATGGCTTCGTGCCTTCGCCGGCGGGACTTGAGGCGGATGTCGTCTACCTCTGCTATCCGAACAACCCGACGGGTGCGGTCGCCACGAAGGCGCAACTTCAGGCGTGGGTCGATTGGGCGAATGCGGGCGGTCGGCTGATTCTTTTCGACGCGGCGTATGAGGCGTTCATTCGTACGCCGGGCATCCCCCACTCGATCTACGAGTGCGAGGGGGCGCGGACGTGCGCAATCGAGTTCCGCAGTTATTCGAAGACGGCGGGCTTCACGGGCATCCGCTGCGGCTATACGGTCGTGCCGCGCGATCTCGTCGTGCGCGACGGGGCGGGCGGTGCGGTGGAGTTGCGCCCGATGTGGACGCGCCGCCAGACGACAAAGTTCAACGGCGCGAGTTACGTCACCCAGCGCGGCGCGGAGGCCATCTACACGCCCGAAGGCCGGGCGCAGACGACGGCGACGATTGACTTCTACCTCGAGAACGCCCGGCTGATTCGCGAGGCGCTCGCCGCGAAGGGCTACGCGGTGACGGGCGGGGTGGACTCGCCGTATGTCTGGGTTGACGTGAAGGGCGACAGCTGGGCGTTCTTCGACCGCCTCCTCGCCGGAGCGAACGTCGTTACGACCCCGGGCGCGGGTTTCGGCAAGGCGGGCGAGGGCTACATCCGCATTTCCGCCTTCAATTCGCGGGCGAACGTGCTTGAGGCAATCGAACGGTTCAAGAGCGTGCTGTGAACCGTGCGGTCTGTTCCTTCCTGCTCCTCCTGTGCGTCGCCTGCATCGGCGTTCGCCGGGGGACGTTTGAAGGTATCGACCTTGCGCCAGGCGACGTCTTCGCGCCTGACCTGACGCCCCTTGCGGAAGTTCGGCGTCCGCCGGGGTCGCCGATTGTCGCGGTGGGGGAAGAGGGAGCGCGGCTTTCCATCGTCGTGGCGGACGATTCGCGATTCGTCGCGGCGGCCCTGCACCTCGCAACGACAATCGAACGGATGACGGGGTTTCGTCCCACCGTCTACCGTGAACTTGAGGGGCAGTCCGCGACGAACGCCCCCGCATTCTACGTCGGGGCTTCCGCCTCACGGCGTTTTGCCGCGCCGACGGATCACCCGGAGGCGTTCCGCGTTCTTGCGGCGGACGGCTCGTTCCACTTCCTCGGTCGTTCTGATTTTGCCGTCTACGACTTCTGCGAACGTCTGCTCGGCGAGCGGTGCTATTCGGCGGATGAGTCGGCGCAGGCGGATTGCATCGTTCGGACGCACGGGCTTGCCCTGCCACCCGTGGACTACTCTGACCGTCCCGTCTTCGAGCATCGCGTCATCGGCCCTTACGGGCGGAGTCTCTGGGGGCGCATGGGGAAGTCCGGCAGTTCCCATCGCGGCAAGGTCGTCGCCCACGCGCCCACCCACTGGTTCGCCGACACGAACCTTGTCGCCGCCCTGCCGCAGATCTTCGCGCTCACGCCCGATGGTTCCCGCGCCGCGTCGCCACTTCTCTGCTATGGAAACCCGGCGACCTTCGACTACTACACGCGGCGAATTGACGAGCAGATTGCCGGGGGGCGCGATGCGGACGGAATCGTCGATACGGTTCGGAAGACGATTAGCGTTTCGCCGTGGGATATGGCCGTCGCGTGCGAGTGCGCCGACTGCAGGCGGCTGATTGACCCGGCGAAAGGACTGGACGGGTCGGCATCCGACCTCCTCTGGGGTCACTTCGCGAAGCGTCTCGCCGCGTGGGCGAAGGAAAAGCACCCCGACTACCTTGTCTGCATCCTGCCCTACATCAATACCTGTGCCGTCCCGAACGGACTGGACTTTGCGGCGGAGAGGAACGTGGAGGCGATGGTCTGCACGATGCCGGGGCTTGCGCTCTTCAAGAATACGTCGTGCCGCGACCGCGAGGAACGGCTGATCCGCGACTGGGCGAAGGCGACGGGACGGAAGGCGCTCAACTGGCATTACGTCTGCTGGCCCGCCGAGTTCACGGATGCGCCGTATGTCTTCGGCCATCTGATTCGCGACCACTATTCGCGGATGCGCGAGGTGACGGCCGGTTCGTTCGTCAACACGAGCGGCGACGCGACGCGCTTCTCGCTTTCGGTCTACGTGTGGATGCGCAGCCTGTGGAATCCCGATGTTGATGTGGACGCGATTTACGACGGGTTTGCGCGGCGGATGTTTGGCGCGGCGGCGAAGCCCATGCGGCGGCTGATCGCCCTGCAGGAGGCCGGCTGGGCGCGTGAGTGGCCGAACGAGAACTGCCACGACTCCAACGTCTTCGGAATCTCCTATCCGCCGCGCACCGTGCGGAAAATGCGTTCGCTCCTTGCGGATGCGTGGGAGGCTGCCGCAGCGGACAACTTGGCACGGACGCGCATTGCGTGGTATGCGGCGGGCTTCGCCCGTTTCTTCCGTCAGGCCGAGGCTTGGGAGAAGGGCGTTCGACCCGAGCCGTTGCCAATCCGTCACGCGGCAAATCCGCCGACGATTGACGGAATCCTCAATGAAGAGGACTGGCAAAGCGCCGCGCCGCGCGCTTTCGTTTCGTGGAATGACGAGGACGAAACGCCGCCCGTCCATCCGACGACCGTGCGGGCGCTGTGGACGGAGAAGGGTCTGTTGCTGGGCTTCATGTGCGTGGAGTCCGCAATTGCCGCACTCGACCCCGCCGCGCCGCTTGTGGAAGACCACAACCGCGACACGCTGAAAGTCCTGATTGCGCCGACGGGCGGGGAGACTGGGCCTTGCCACCAGTTCCTGATTGACTGCGGCGGGCGCGTCGTCTCCGCCGTTGACGGCCGTGACGTCCGGCCCGATGGTGTGAGGGCGGCGGTTCACTTCAACGCGGCGGATTGGACGGCCGAAGTCTTCATTCCCTTTGCCGCATTCGGTGAAACCGCCGCGCCGCACGGGTGGAAGGGCAATCTCGTCCGCTGGCGCGTGGGGGACGGCGAGACGGAATGGACGCGGCTTTCAACACGCGGCATCTGCCGCGACCTGGATCGCAACGCCTTCACGGCTTTTGAGTTCACCCCATGAATAGATTTTTCGCCCTTGCCGCCCTTGTTGCGCTTGCGTTTTTGCCGGTGAACGCCGCGTTCGCCGGCGTGACGGACGTCGCCCTCCGCACCGACCCGATTGCCTCCCCCCACGCGAGGAAGGGTGGCACAATCCGCCTCAACGGCACGCCGCCGAAGAGCCAGAATGGCTATACGGACAACAACAGTTATACGCGGATGACCTTCGACCTGATGTATGAGTCGCTCATCGGGTTCGACGCGCAGACACTGGATGCCGTTCCGGGGCTTGCGCGGGAGTGGAAGGTGTCGTCCGACGGGCGCGAGTTCGCCTTCGCGATGGATGCGCGGGCGAAGTGGTCGGACGGCGCACCGATTACCGCCGAAGACGTGAAGTGGACGTTCGACACGGTGATGAAGCCGGCGAACGACACGGGCGTGTGGAAGGTCGTCCTGGGCGGATTCGACAGCCCGGAAGTGCGCGGCGAAACGGTGATTTTCCGCAAGCGCGGCGAATGCGACCGCGATTGGCGAGACCTCATCACGCTTGGGACGTTCCCCGTGCTGCCTTCCCACGCGCTGAAGGGTAAGGACTTCAACCGCCTCGACTTCATCGGCGAGCCGGTTTCGGGGGCCTACGGCCTTGCCCGCGTCGAGGAACAGGTCGAGGCGGAGTTCCGGCGGCACGGGCGATGGTGGCGGCAGGACTACCCCGCCTATCGCAACGTCTGCAACTTCGACCGCATCATCCTTCGCTACTACGTGGAGAACGAAAACGCCTTCGAGGCGTTGAAGAAGCGGGCGATTGACGTCTACCCCGTCTACACGGCGCGGATTATGGCGCAGGAGACGCACGGGGAGAAGTTCGACCGCAACTGGCTCGTGAAGCGCCGCGTTCACAACCACGCCCCAATCGGCTTTCAGGGTTTCGCGATGAACCAGCGGCGGTTTCCGTTCGACGACGTGAAGACGCGGCGGGCGATGGCGATGCTGATCGACCGCGAGACGATGAACCGGACGATGATGTCGAACGCCTACTTCCTCCTGAAGTCCTACTACACCGACCTCTACGATGGGGAACACCCCTGCACGAACCCCTTCTTTGGATATGACGTGGCGGCGGCGCAGAAACTTCTCGCCGAGGCCGGGTGGCGGCGGAACGAGGCGACGGGCAAACTTGAAAGGGACGGGCGGCCGTTCGCGTTCACCTTCCTTTCACGCGGCAGTTCGGAGGATAAGTTTCTCGCCTTGTTCGACCACGCCCTCAGGGCGTGCGGCATTTCGATGACGATTGCCCGCAAGGACTTCGCCGGCTGGATGCGCGACATGGACGGCTTCAACTTCGACATGACGTGGGCCTCGTGGGGCGCATCGACGATTCGTATGCCTGAACCGATGTGGCTTTCGTCCGAGGCAGACCGCAAGGGCTCGAACAACGTCACGGGCTTCAAGTCCGAAAAGGTCGATGACCTCATCCGTCGCGAGAAACTGATGTCCGACATGGCGGCGCGTCGCGAAGCCTACCGTGAAATTGACGCGCTCGTCGCGGCGGAAGTCCCGTACGCCTTGCTGTGGCACGTGGACGAGACGCGGCTTCTCTACTGGAACAAGTTCGGCATGCCGAAGACCGTTCTCGACCGGTATTCGGGCGAGGAGGCGGTTCTGACCTACTGGTGGTATGATGACGACCGCGCACGCGAACTCGCGGACGCGATGGCGGCGCACAGGTGTCTGCCGTCCGTGCCGGAGCGCGTGGACTACGACGAGGAGATGAAGAGGAAATGAACGACGACGACTATCGGCTTCTTGATTCGGGCGACGGGCGCAAGTTCGAGCGTTTCGGCAAGTATACGCTCGTCCGGCCCTGCTCGCAGGCTCTCTGGCGACCGATGCTTTCGGACGGCGAGTGGGCGCGGGCGGACGCCTCGTTCGACCGCGAGGACGGCAACCGCTGGCACGGGCGCGGCAATTTGCCGAAGGAATGGACGATTGAGACGGCGGGTATCCGCTTCAGGCTCGGCGGAACGGACTTCGGCCATCTCGGCATCTTTCCCGAACAGCGGGCGCAGTGGAAGTGGATTCGCGAGACGGTGCGGACGGCGCGTACGAAGGGTCGCGGGGTGCGGGTTCTGAACCTCTTCGCCTATTCGGGCGGTTCGACGCTTGCGGCGGCGCTCGGCGGCGCGGAGGTCTGCCACCTCGACGCCTCGAAGGGCATGGTCGAATGGGCGCGCGAAAACGCCGCGCTGAACGGACTGGCCGACCGCCCCGTCCGCTGGATTGTCGATGACGCGCACAAGTTCATGAAGCGCGAAATCCGCCGCGAACGGCACTACGACGCCATCATCCTCGACCCGCCGACTTTCGGGCGCGGGGCGGGCGGCGAGATGTACAAGATTGAGCGCGACTTGAAGGAGACGCTCGGTCTCGTGAAGGACTTGCTTTCGGACGAGCCGCTCTTCGTCCTCTTCTCGTCCCATACGCCGGGGCTTTCCCCGGTTGTCGCGGAAAACATCCTCGGACAGCTCTGGCCATCCGCCGCGCTTGAATCGGGGGAGATGCTGCTTGAAGGCGGTGCGCGCCCCTGCCCGAGCGGCGTCTTCTGCCGCGCCACATTGGGCTGGACTTCCATATGAATGTGAAGATTGAAGAGTCGTGGAAGGCCGTGCTGGCGGATCAGTTCGAGAGCGATTACTTCTCCCGACTCGTGGCTTTCGTCAAGTCCGCCTATGCAAAGGGTGTCGTCTATCCGCCCGGCAAGTACATCTTCGAGGCGTTCAACCGAACGCCGTTCGACAGGGTGAAGGTCGTCATCATCGGACAGGACCCCTACCACAACCCCAATCAGGCGCACGGGCTGTGCTTTTCCGTTCAGCCGGGAGTGGAAGTTCCCCCCTCGCTTGTCAATATCTACAGGGAACTCGAGGCGGAATACCATCGCCCCTTCCGTGGACGGAACGGTGACCTTTCGCATTGGGCGGATCAGGGGGTTCTGCTTCTGAACGCGACGCTCACGGTTTCCGGGGGGGCGAATATGGCGGGTTCTCATCAGGGAAAAGGATGGGAGACGTTCACCGACGCGGCAATCCGCAAACTCGCCGAACGCCGTGAACATCTCGTCTACATGCTGTGGGGTTCCTACGCCCAGCGAAAGGCGGCGTTCGTGGATCGCACGAAAAACCTCGTGCTGGAATCGCCCCATCCCTCCCCTCTTTCCGCACATCGTGGATTCTTCGGAAACGGACATTTCCTCAAATGCGATGCCTATCTTCGTGAACAGGGTCTTGACCCGATCAAATGGTAGGGGAAGGCAAGGTGTACGGGAAAGCCCCGTCTGCCCTCTCTCCGGTGGCAAGTTCAGTGTGTTCCGTGCCGACGAAGCCGTTCAGTGTGTTCAGTGGTAAAACCGAGCCGCAACCGCGTTCGTGATGTCCGTATCGAAGCCGCCGCGCCGCCCCTATATATAAGGTGTACGGGAAAGCCCGCGTCTGGCCCCCTCGGAGAGCGCGGCGAACCCCCTCAGGGAGCGTTGGGATTCTCCATATATGGCCACGGCGTTCTCCATATATGGCCAGCGGTTTCTCCATATATGGATTTTGATTTCTCCATATATGGACTCGGGGGTTGTCCATATATGGATTTCGGTTTCTCCATATATGGACTCGGGGGTTGTCCATATATGGGCTCGGCGGTCGGACAGGGAGGGGTCGCCGCGCCGAAAGGAAGGCGACTTTTTTTGAACTGGTGCGGAGTTCGTGTACTACTTTGTACTCTGGAGCCGACTGCGAATGAGAAAGTTGACATGTCATTTGCGACGCGGGTGATTGGTTTATGATATAGTACACATATCAATTCTGATACACCTATTGAAGAAGGAGTAAACATGAAGGCGACAGTCGGAAAATTCTTCGCGCTTTTCGCGCTGGGCATTGGGTCGGTGTGGGCGGCGGACGTGACGTTCACCGGCGCAGCGACCGCCTCGCTCTACACGGGCGAGCAGGAGCCGTGGCGCAACCTCTGCAATCCGGCGAACTATGCGGGCGGCGCATTGCCGACGGCCGACGACGTCGTCGTCTACGACGTCAGTTCCACCCGGGGGGGGGGGGGGGGGCGGGGT
>CAVAHB010000044.1:0-17029 GCA_963588415.1 Faecalibacterium sp. CAG:74 | reverse complement strand
CCCGGGGGGGGGGGGGGGGGGCTGAGTTCTCAGCCCTATCTGTCGGGTTCGCTCGCCGTCAAGGGAATCGTCGTCAAGAACTACGACGGCATCGTCTTCATCCATGACATGATGGGTGCGGGCCTCCTGAGCCTTGGGTCGGAGGGCATCTCGCTTGTGAACTGCGCCGCGTTCTCGCTGAACTGTCCGTCCGAGACGACGGCGGACCAGACGTGGAAGGCCGACAACACCGCGCGGCTTGAGTTCTACAAGACGATACGCGGCACGGGCCAGACGCTGACGTTCGGCGCGGGCGTTCAGGGCGGCTCCGTCACCTTCCACGAAGCCCCCGGCTACGACGGCCACATGGTGTTCGCGACCGGCAACCGCGTCGCCTACCGGAAGAACGGCAAGTGGGCGAACTCGATCCGCTTTTCGGGTTCGTTCGGCGGCGCAAACCAGATCGTCCTCTTCGAGCCGAGGGAGAACCTCGACTGGGACGTGATCTTCCCCGAGAAGAAAAACTACAGCTGGAGCGAAGACTACATCAAGCAGTTCATCGTCGGCTACAACACGAACGACGACCCGCGCGGCGACAATGCGGCCCCGCCCTACGCCTACGTCGGCAAATACGGGCTTCGCGTCGCCGACGTCACCTACTCGACGGGCATATCCGGCATGGCTGTTCCCGCCTCCGGCATCCTGGAGCTGACGGGGAACTCGAAATGGTCGAACGGCACGGTCAACACCTACGTCGGGCCGGGCAACGTCGGCCATCCGGGCCGGCGCGACGGGTTCGCGAAACTCGTCGTCGACGGCAACGCATCCATCGATTCGCATGTCATCGACGTCGGCTACTGGGGCGCCTGGAGCGAGGGCGGCGAGCGCGTCCTCGACCAGCGCGGCGGCACGGTGACCGGCTGGTGCGGCATCAACGTCGGCGGCAGTCGGAACAACAGGTCCGACGCGGCCAAGTTCCCCGCCTCGAATCCCTCGCCGTGGAACGAATACGTCCTCGGCGGCGGCACGCTCGAAGCCTCCTCCGTGCGCCCGTCGGACTGGGCGGCGCGTTCGACCGGCCGGGGCAACGCGGGTCTCGGCATCTGCTCGCAGGACTCGCAGGCGCTCACGGGCGACGCCCGCAAGCCGACGTCGGCGGGCGTCTTCACGATGACGGGCGGCGTCGCGAACGTCAGCGGCGTCCGCTTCGGCGCCTACCGGCGCGGCTGGTGGGATGACGGCGTGGCCTACGGCATCGGCGACGGCTTCGGCGCGTTCTCGCTCGCCGGCGGCACGCTCAACCTCGGCAAGGACGGCTTCTACCTCGGCACGGGCTGGAACGGGACGGATGCGGATGAGTCGAACTCCGTTTACCGCGTCTCGCTCGGCGGCGGCGTTCTCGCGACGTCCGACGCGCAGACGAACGCGCTCTCGGTCTGCTTCCCGCCGACCGGCACGGCGGCCGAGATCAATGCGGCGAAGGACTTCCGCCAGCTCGGCCCCGTGCACGGCAGCGGCACGCTCCGCAAGACCGGCGCGGGCACGCTCTCGCTGGCGGATGCCTCGCGCTTCACGGGTCGCATCGAGGTCGAGGAGGGCGTCGTCGCGGTTGACTACGCGCCCGCCGGCGGCGACGCGGAAAGCGTGGATTCGGACTGCCTCTGCTGGCGCGCCGACAGCCTCGCCGCGCTCGGCGACGGCGCGGCGGTGACGAGCTGGCCCTCGACGGACGGCACGCTCGCCGCCGGCCCGACGACGCTTTCGGGCTTCCTCGCTCCGCTCTACCGGGCCGACGCATTCAACGGCCACGGCGGCATCCTCTTCTACACGAACCTCGTCGATGCCGTCCAGAAGGGCTGCGCACTCGAGATCGCGAGGGACGCCAATCCGCTCGTCGGCAGCGTGGAGCACACGGTCGTCGTCGTGTTCCGTCCCGACAACTTCAACGCGAACTCAACGTTCATCGGGCAGGGCAACCCGTCCCACGACAACGACGGCAACCAGATCTTCTGGTCGCAGGGCATCGTCGGCAACTTCTCGTGCATACGCTCCGGCGTTGGGCTGTGCCTCCTGACCTACGGTCGCCCGGCGCTCTTCGAGGGCTTCCACGACACGTCGCGCTACTGCGGCATCGGCTATCAGGCCGCCGAGCGGAACAACATTTGCGAAAAGGGCAAGGTCAGCGTGGCCATCGGCACGATGAAGGGTACGCGCTTCACGCTCGACGTCGACGGCGGGGAGTGGACGGAGGAATACGCCGACGCCCGGGCCCAGGCCGACGCGGGCGTGACATTCAGGCGCTTCTATTCGGACGACCAGAAGACGGCGGATCCCGCGCCGTTCTACTTCGGCACCACCGGCAGCGGCAGCAAGGACGAGGCCTCCGCCTTCAAGGGCCTGATCGCGGAAATCCGCATCTATCCGTCCCGCGCACTCGACGCGGCGGAACGCAAGTCGCTCGCGCTCGCGCTGCTCGCCCGCTACGAGGGGGAGAGCGAGACGCGGCAGTCGGCGTATCGCGACGTGATGGCGAACGGCTCGTTGCCGGGTGCGTTCGCGGCGGCGGCCGTCCCCGCGCTTCCGGACGGCGCGACCGCGCTCGACGCGGCGGCTCTCGCGGCGGCCGGCACGGTGGCGGCCGGAACTCCGGCGGCGGTCGCGAACGCAATCAACGGGCGGAGCGTCCTGCGCTTCGGCGGGGCGGACGCGCTGACGCTCCCGGCGGACGCGACGCCGGTCGCGGGGCGGTCGGCCTTCACGGCGGCGGTCGTCTTCCGCACGACGGCCGAGGGTTCGGGCGAGAACGGCTACGCAATCGGCTCGGGTCTCGTCTCGACGTGGCAGGGCGGCGCGGACGATCCCGACTGGGCGATCTCGTTCCGCCGCTTCGGCGCGGTCGGCGCGGGCGCGGGCGACGCGACGGGTGCGCAGTTCTGCAACGACGTGAAGCCGGCGCGGCTCGACGACGGGCTGCCGCACGTCGCGGTCTTCTCGGTCGACCCGACGGCGAGGACGCTGAACGTCATGACCGACGGACGGCTCACGTCGCGTCCCTTCTTCGCCACGGCGACAAGTTTCGCCGCACGCGGCGGCTACGCGACGACAATCGGCGCCCTGAACGCCGCGCAGGGCGACAAGGCCGGCTTCTTCACGGGCGACGTCGCCGAGGTCGTCTTCTACGCCCGTGCGCTGGACAAGGACGAGATGACGCAACTTTCCGAGGCGATGGCGGGCAAGTATGCGTTCCGTCTCCTCGACAAGTCGGCGCACGGAACGGCCGAAGTGACGGGCTTTGCCGCGACGGGCATTTCGGTGGCCGAGGGCGCGGCGTTGCGCCTGCCGCTGAACGCGACGGCGCCGGTCACGCTCGGCGCGGGCGGCTCGCTCGCGGTCGCGGGCACCGTCTCCGGTTCGGTGCGCCTCGGCGTGGGCGCGGTCTACGACGCGGTCGCCACGACGGGCGAAATCGAAGACCTGCAGTTCGCGGGCGCGACGTTCCTCGCCTCGAAGACCGCCGTCGCCTCCATCGGCTCGCGCATGAGCGGCACGGCGAAGCTCGCGCTGGACGGCGAATGGCCCGACGGCAAGACCCCGACGCGCCACGTCTTCGCGACGTTCGACGATTACGACGACGTCAAGGACGTCACGTGGACGAGTTCCGACCCGCGTTTCCGGTGCGTGAGCGTCGAGCGCGGGAAGCGCCAGCTCGTGGCACGGTTCGTGACGGGATTTTCAATCATCATCCGATAGGAAAAAGGCAAGAACATATGACAACGAAAGGCAAAATGACATCACTGAAAATCGCCGGCGCGTTCGCCGTCGGCCTGTTCGGGTTCTCCGCGCTGGCCGAGTCGCTCGCGTTCGTCGGCTCGTGCGGACGCAACCCGCTTGACTACCGCGTCGGCGAGGAGATGACGTTCACCGTCACGCTCGTCGACATGGACGCCGCGAACCGGCCCGTCCCCGGTCGGCAACTCGTCTGGTGGCGGAACGGCGACGATGGCAAATCCGAGTCGGGCAAGGCCGCGAGCGACCGTCCGCTCGTCGTGAAGACGCGCCTCGCGAAGCCGGGGTTCGTGCGGCTCACGGTCAAGGTGCTCGGCGCGGACGGCAAGAACGTGCGCGACGAAAAGGCGAACCGCGACGTCGTCTGGGACGGCGGCGCGGGCGCGGACGTCCGGGAGATGCCCCGCCAGCCGATTCCCGCCGACTTCGACGCCTTCTGGAATGCGCGGGTCGCCGCGCTCCGTGCCGCGCCGGCCGAGGCGACGCTCTCGCCGCTCGCATCGCGTTCGGACGGGGTCGTCTTCGCGAAGTTCCTCATTCCCGTTCCCGGCGACGATACGCCGGCGCAGGGACTTGTCGCGTATCCGAAGGACGCGAAGGCCGGCTCGCTGCCGATCGAGGCCTCGTTCGACGGCTACGGCTTCCACATGACCTACCTCGACGAGCGGCGGGCGGCGGCGGACGGCGGCCGAATCCTCGTCGCCGTGACGCGCCAGGGCGAAGACCCGCGCCGCGAACCCGCCTACTACGAGAACATCCACACCAACGTCTGCCGGAACTACTGCTTCCGCAACACCGACGGCGGGCCGGAGAAGACGGACTACTGCCGGATGCTCCTGCGCGGCTTCCGCGCCCTCCAGTGGGCGAAGACGCTGCCGCAGTGGAACGGACGCGACCTGCGGACGCGCGGCGGCTCGATGGGCGGCTACCAGGCGCTCGGCGTCGCCGCGCTCGACCCCGCCGTCTCCGCCGTCGACGCCTTCGTCCCGTGGAGCGCGGACTTCGCCGGCAAGGCGAAGTTCGGCCGCCTCGGCGGCTGGACGCCCGACTGGACGCCCGCACTCGACTACCTTGCCCTCGCCCACCTCGCCACGCGCGTGACGTGTCCCGTCACGATGACGATCGGCCTCGGCGACTACGTCTGCCCGCCCTCCGGCGAGATCCTCCTCTACGAGAACCTCAGGGGCCCGAAGAAGATGACCGTCAAGCAGAACATGGGGCACGGGGCGGTCTACGGACCCGACGTCGACGTCTTCACGGTTTCGGACGGCGTCGCGGCCGATGCCGTCACCCTGTCGCTCGACGGCGCGTGGCGGTTCCGCAAGACGCAGGGAAAGGGCGTCTGCGACTGGACGGACGTCACGGTTCCGCACGACTGGTCGATCGCCGGGCCGTTCAACCCGAACGAGGCCGGCTGGCAGGGCAAGCTGCCGTGGCAGGGCGCGGGCGAGTACGAGCGCACGTTCGCCCTTTCCGACGACCTTCGGCAGCGGCTGAAGGCGGGGGCGCGGGCCTACCTCGAGTTCGACGGCGTGATGGCGCGTCCCGAAGTGTTCCTGAACGGACGCAAGGTCGGTTCGGGCGACTACGGCTATCTCGGCTTCGCGATTGACGCGACGGACGCGCTTGCGGACGGGACGAACCTGCTGCGCGTGACGGCGACGACGACGGGCCACCGCACGCGCTTCTACTGCGGCGGCGGCATCTACCGCGCCGTGCGCCTCGTGGTGCGCCCGAAGGAACACGTCGTGCCGGGCTCGCTTGCCATCACGACCCCGGAGGTCTCGCCCGACCGGGCGCGCGTCCGCGCCGCCTACGTCTCCTCGACGAAAGGCCCGCAGGTGAGGGAGTTCACGGTCGAGAAGCCGCGACTCTGGGACGTGGACGACCCCTACCTCTACGAACTGGAACTCCTCGGCGAGAAGTTCCGCTATGGCATCCGCACGGCGGCGTTCGACCCGGCGCGGGGATTCATCCTCAACGGGCGGCGCGTGCAGCTCAAGGGCGTCAACCTCCATTCCGACCTCGGCCCGGTCGGCATGGCCTTCGACCGCGACCTCGCGAAGCGCCAGCTTCTCGCGATGCGCGACATGGGCGCGAACGCAATCCGCACGTCGCACAACTGCCCCGACCCCGCGTTCCTCGACCTCTGCGACGAGATGGGCTTCGTCGTCTGGGACGAGTGCTTCGACAAGTGGGAGGGCACGGCCACCCGCCTGCCGTCGGAAAACCTCGAGGACTACGTCTCGCAAGTCCTCGCCCGCTTCGTCCGCCGCGACCGCAACCATCCCTGCGTCGTCGCCTGGTCGATTGGCAACGAGGTCTGGAAGGAAGGCCAGAAGGACGTCTGGAACTACGGCGAATGGGGCGAGAGCGGCATGAACGCGGCGCGGTTCCGCCGCTTCCGCGATGCGGTGAAGGCCGAGGATACGACGCGCCCCGTCGGCATCGGCATCGCCGGCGGCCACGACGACGCGATGTTCGGCGAACTCGACCTGACGGGCTGGAACTACGGCGCGAACTACCGGAAGTATCACGCGGCGAACCCGGCGAAGCCCGTCCTCTACACCGAATCCGCCTCCGCCGTCTCCGAGCCGGGCTTCTACGGCCCGCTGCCGCAGTCGAAGACGGACTACGCGCGCGACGTGCTGCGCGTCTCCTCCTACGACCACTGCGCCGCGCCGTGGAGCGACATCGCGGACGTCGAGTTCGCACGGATGGAGAAGGACGCCTACTGCGCGGGCGAGTTCGTCTGGACGGGCAGCGACTACCTCGGCGAACCGACGCCCATCGCCAACGGCCCGACCTTCGGCATCCAGACGAACGAGTCGGAAACGGCGCGGAGTTCCTATTTCGGCATCATTGACCTGATCGGTGCGCCGAAAGACCGCTACTGGCTCTACCGCAGCCACTGGAACACGAACGGCACGACGGTCGCGATCTGTCCGTCGCAGTGGAACTTCACGGGGACGGCGCCCGTCTTCGTCTACACGTCCGGCGATTCGGCGGAACTCTTTTTGAACGGGAAATCGCTCGGCCGGCGCCGGAAGGGCGACGCGCCCGAACGCACTCCGGCCCTGACGAACGCCTACTACGACGTCTGCGCGAAATACCGCCTGCGCTGGTTCGGCGTGCCGGCCGAGCCCGGCGAACTCAAGGCCGTCGCCTACCGCGACGGACAGGCGATCGGCGAGACCGTCGTCCGCACGGCGGGCGAAACCGCCGCGCTGCGCCTGCGGGCCTGCCCCTACAACGCGCCGGACGCGCGGACGCGGGCCGTCTTCGTCGAGGCGACGGATGCGCGGGGCGTCTTGGTGCCGGATGCGGCGATGCGCGTATCCTTCGCGCTGGAAGGGGCGGGCGAAATCGTCGCCGTCGGCAATGCCGACCCGCGCGCGCTCGAGTCGTTCAAGGCGACGGTGTCGCATCCGCTCCATTTCGGCCGTGCGGCGGTCTACGTGCGCCGCACGGGCGCGGGCCCGCTCGTCCTCAAGGCGACGGCGCAGGACGGAACGTCAACCCGAATCGAGTTGTGAGACGATGAAAGACGGCAAGAGCGACCGCAAGGCGAAATGGGTGACGGTCTTCGAGTTCATTCAGAAGTCCGTCCGCAACGGCGACTTCCCGAAGGGCGTTTCGCTTCCGTCGGAAAAGGCGCTGATGAAGAAGTTCGGCGTTTCGCGCATTACGGTCGTCAAGGCGATGGATGAACTCCGTCGGCGTGGAATCGTCTCGCGCAGGCGGGGCAGCGGCACGTTCGCGACGAACGTGTCGTGCAGGGAGTCGGGACGGCTCGGACTGATTCTGCCGGGGATGTCCACCGGGGAGATTTTCCCTGTCATCTGCCAGTCACTGATGCGATTTGCGCGGGAAGACGGGTATTCGTTCGTTCTCGGCGACGTTTCGTCGGACCGTCCGTCGGTTCGCGCGCAAAAGGTCTGCGACGTGGCGCGGCAGTTCGTCACCCAGGGCATCGCCGGCGTCATCTTCCAGCCGCTTGCGTTCCTGCGTTCGCCCGACCGCGTGACGAAGGAGATTCTGGCGCAATTCCACGAGGCGAACATTCCCGTCGTGCTCATCGACCGGAACGTGGAGACGGAGGGAACGACCCGATGTGATTTCGTCGGCATCGACAACCTGAACGCCGGGCGCACGCTGGGGGCGCATCTGGCCGAGCGCGGCGCGAAGCGCATCTTCTTCCTGATGCGCCCGAAGTGCGCGTCCGTCATCCGCGACCGCCGCGACGGCGTTCTCAGTGCGCTGGCCGAGCGGGGGCTGAAGGGCGGCGTCATCGTCGCCGAGCCGGACGATTCCGCCGCGCTCCGTCCCCTGTTCGCGAAGCGGGGACGGCCCGACGCCGTCATCTGCGAGTCGGACTACGTGGCGGCGCAGCTGATCGGCACGCTCGCCTCGTTCGGGCTTTCCGTGCCGAAGGACGTGCGGGTGGCGGGCTTCGATGACCTGCGCTGCGCGGTCTACGCGATGCCGAACCTGACGACGGTGCACCAGCCCTGCGAGGACATTGCGCGGATGGCCTACCGGACGCTCCGCGAGCGGTTGCGCGATGCGACCCTGCCCGTGCGCCGGATTTGCCTTCCCGCGCCGCTCGTCGTCCGCGCCTCGACGCGGTAATCTCCGGGCGCGAGAAAGTTGACATGTCATTTGCTTTGCGGATGTGGTTCTTGTGCTATAATGCGTCCGTATCGTCCGATCGGGCGGAAGAATAAAAGGAAAAGGTAAGGAAAAACGGTGATGATGAAGATGCGAAAACTGTTCTGTTCTGCAATTGCCGCGCTGGCGGCGGGCGTGGCGTTCGGGGCGACGTCCCCGTCGTGCGACGACGGCGGCGTCGCCGCACGGCTCGCGGGCGCGAAGTCGGTCTGGCCGCAGGGGCTCGCCGACGAGATGAACACGCTCGTCGCGTTTCGGACGGCCTTCGACGCGCCGGCGGGCGCGGACGTCCGGTTCGACCTGGCCGCGTGGTATTCCTACCGCGTCACGCTCAACGGCGAGTTCGTCGCCTTCGGCCCGGCGCGCGGCCCGAAGGGGATGTTCCGTCCCGACAGCCTGAAGCTTCCGGCGAAGCCCGGGCGCAACGTGCTGCAGGTCGAGGTCGCCGGCTACAACTGCCGCAACTTCTACCTGATGAGGCAGCCGCCGTTCTTCAAGGGCGTCGTCACCGCCGGCGGCCGGCCGCTCGCCGTCTCGGGACGCGACTTCACGGCCGTGCGCCTGCCGCGCGTCCAGAAAGTGCCGCGCTACAGTTACCAGCGGACGTTCAGCGAGGCCTACGTGCTGCCCGGCCCGAAGGAAACGCCGCTCGCGCTCGTCGCCGCGCCGGAGCCGAAGCTGATCGCCCGCGTCGCGCCCCTGCCCGCCTTCGAGTTCAACGACCGCCTTGCGCCCGTCGTCTTCTCGCACGTCTTCGAGGACGCGTCCTTCAAGGTCAAGGCCGACCGCGCCCTCCAGATGCCGGGCAGCGACCCGGAGTTCGACGGCTTCCCGATGAAGGACCTGACGCTCAACACGGCGTTCCTCGCCCAGCGTCTCGCCTACCGCGACGCACGGCCGGCGACGGCGGCCGAGAAGGAGGCGGCCGCCTTCGACCTGAAGGGCGGCGAGTCCGTGCGCTTCGACGTCGGCTTCAACGACACGGGCTTCCCCGGCGCGAAGGTGACGGTGCGCAAGCCCGGCCGCCTCGTCTTCACCTTCGACGAGACGCTCCTGCGTGGCGAAGTCCACGGCTGCGAACGCTACCATTTCGACTGCGCGAACATCATCGTCTGGGACTTCACCGAGCCGGGCGAATACGCCGTCGATGCCTTCGAGCCGTATACCCTGCGCTGGCTCGAGGTCGGCGTCCTCTCGGGCGAGATGACGGTCTCGCGTCCGCACTTCCGCTCCTACAAGGCGTCGTCCGCCGCCGCCGCGTCGTTCAAGTCGTCCGACCCCGCGCTCGGGAAGATTTTCGACGCGGCGAAGGAGACGATGATGCAGAATTCGGTGGACGTGTTCATGGACTGCCCGAGCCGCGAACGCGCCGGCTGGAACTGCGACGCCTACTTCACCGCCCCGGCGGCGACGCTCCTCACCGGCTCGACCGCGCTCGAGCGCGTCTTCGAGGAGAACCAGGCTCTCCCAGCCTCGTTCGAGGGGCTGCCCGACGGCGTGTTCCCGATGTGCTATCCCTCCGACCACCGCAAGGACAACTTCATCCCCAACTGGGCGATGTGGTTCGTGCTCGAGACCGAGGAGTATCTCGCGCGCAGCGGCGACCGGGCGACGATCGACGCGCTCCGTCCGCGCATCGAGAAGCTCGTCGAGTTCCTCTGGAAATACCGCAATGCGGACGGCCTTCTCGAGAAGTTGCCGAGCTGGGTGTTCGTCGAGTGGTCGAAGGCGAACGACTTCGTGCAGGACGTGAACTACCCCTCGAACATGACCTGGTCGCAGGTTCTGGACGCGGTGGCCCGCCTCTACGGGCGAAAGGACCTCGCGGCGGAGGCCGGGCGCGTGCGGGCGAAGATCCGCGAGCAGAGCTGGAACGGGCGCTTCTTCCGCGACCACGCCGTGCGCGGCGCGGACGGCCGTCTCGTCGTGCAGGATGGCGACGTCACCGAGACGTGCCAGTATTACGCCTTCTTCTCCGGCGTCGCGACGAAGGAACTCCATCCGCAACTCTGGCGGACGGTTCTCGACGACTTCGGGCCGCAGCGCGACGACACGAAGACCCATCCCGAAGTCGCCCGGTCCGCCGCGTTCATCGGCAACTACCTCCGGCTCAAGATCCTCGAGCGCGAGGGTCTCGGCGACCGGGTGCTGGCGGACTGCAAGGGCTACTTCCTGAAGATGGCGGAGGAGACGGGGACGCTCTGGGAGCATGACGACGCGCAGGCGAGCTGCAACCACGGCTTCGCGAGCTACGCGGCCGTCCTGCTGGCGCGGTGCGTCCTCGGGATCGAGAAGGTCGATCTGCCCGCGAAGCGGCTCGTGCTGGCGAAGGAGGTGCGGGCGAAGCCGGCGTGGGCGGAAGGCGCGTTCCCCGTCGGCGCGGCGAGCTTCCGCGTCCGCCGCGAGAACGGTGCGCTGCGCGTCGCCGACGTGCCGGCGGGCTGGACGGTCGAGACGCGCGAAAGCGCGGCGGAAGGCGCGGTCGTCTGGCAGATCGGGAAGAAGGACGGCTCGGGCGACGAGTTCCTCTACCGCTACGACGCATGGGAATACGGCAGCGCCCCGCAACTCCCCGACGACCCGCACTTCAACCCGGCGACGCACGTCTGGCGGCACGTCATCCCGGAGAACAAGGTCTATGCGAACGCGAACGTGCCGGAGCGCATCGTGCCGATCTACGAGGCGGGGTTCATGCCGTCGCGCGAACTCGTCTGCGGCCTCGAGCTCGTCTGGACGGAGGCCGAGGCGGGCTACCGCACGCTGACGGTCGACGCCCTCTACTCGAACTGGCAGGGCATCCGCGACGACGGCATCGAGATGGTCGCCGGCGACCGGAAGAAAGTCTGGGCCTTGCCCGGCACGCGCGGCGTGGAGAAGCCGCAGATGGCGTTCGCGATGACCTTCCCCGTCAAGCCGGGCGAGAACCGCGTCCTCATCCGCGACGTGAGCAACGCCAAGCACTACAAGGTCAAGTTCGACGCGCTGACGCTGACGAAGGCCGAGCGGGACGACCCGCCGCCGCCGTTCCTCGTCCCCCGCGTCGCGGCGTTCTCGGGCATCGTCCATCCGGGCGACCCGGCGACGCTCGCCGTCACGGCGTGGAACTGCCGCGAGGGCGCGTTCGACTGGTCGGTCGCCGACATCGACGGCAAGACCGTCGCGGAAGGCGCGGCGACGCTGAAGGACGGCCGCGCCGAAGTCGCGCTGCCGACGGCGGTGCGCGGCTGGTTCGAGGTGACGTGCGCGGGCGTGGGCCCGAAGCCGGCGACGACGACCTACGCCGTCACCGAGCCGGTCGAGGTGAAGAGCATGCCCGCGTCGCGCTTCGGCTGCCACGCCTCCGAGTCGGACGGCTACCGCCTGCTGCCGGACGACGAGGTTCGCGACCGCATGCTTTCCGAGAAGGTGCGCCGCGCCTCGCTCGGCGGTGCGCGCTGGGTGCGCCTGCACTCGCTCTCGTGGGCGCTGCGCGAACCGGAGAAGGGGAAGTATCTCCTCGACGACGTCGACCGCCGCTTCGCCCGCATCGAGAAGTACAAGATGAACATCCTCCTCGGCGTCGGCCAGACCCCGGCCTGGACGTCGACCTCGACGAACACGAAGCTGACCGTCTGCGGCAACTACGGCTACCTCTACTATCCGCCGAAGGACTGGCAGGCCTGGGCCGACTACATGAAGGAGATCGTCCGCCGCTTCGGCAGCCGCGTCTCGCACTACGAGATCGGCAACGAGCCGGGCTACTCGTCGGCGTTCTGGACGTGCGGCGACGCGCCGGCGTTCGGCAAGTACCTGAAGACGGCCTACGACGCGATCAAGTCCCTGCAGCCTAACGCCGTCGTCTATCCCGGCGCGCCGCTCAACGTGGACTTCCTCGACGAGGCGGTGCGCGCGGTCGGCGGCAAGCCGCCGTTCGACGTCCTCTCCGCCCACTATCTCGGCAACTACCGGCGCAATTCCGAGAAGCCGGTGCAGTGGCGCGGCCTCCTGCGCAAATACGGCCTGCCGGAGAAGTTCGTCAACTCCGAGGATATGCACTGGTGCAGCATCGGGCGGAAGGACGGCGCGGTCGCCGGCGCCGAGTCGCTCGTGAAGACGCACGTGCGCGAGGCTGCGGAGGGCGTCATCCGCACCTTCACGTTCGAGGGCTTCGGCGACTATTCCGACAACTACTCGTTCTTCACGGTGCGCGACGAGCCGAAGCCCTACTTCGCCGCCTACCGCGCGATGACGCACCGCCTCGAGGGGGCGGACTACGTCGGTTCGCTTTCCGGCGCGGACTACGAGGCCTACGTCTTCGACCGGTCGGGCACGCCCGTGACGGTCGTCTGGCGTGACGAGCCCGGCGCGGTGCGCCTCGACTTCGCCGCGCCGCGCCTCGTGCGCGTCGATTTGATGGACGTGGAAAGTCCGCTCGTCTCGGCGAACGGCGTCCACGACCTCGCCGTCGGCCCGCGCCCCGTCTATGTCGAGGGCGGCGACCTCGCCTTCCTCAAGGCGCAGATCGATGCGCGCCGCTCGATTCCCGAGTCCGTCCAGCTGCGTCCCGGCGAGACGCGGGTTCTCCGCTGGCGCGACGGTTCGCTGACGCTGACCGCGCCGACGAACGCCGTCGACGGGCTTTACGACCGCGTCTTCTCCGCCACGGTCGACGGGCGGCGCATCGCCTTCCCCGTCGTGATGGAGGTCGTCACGCCCGGCCGCGGCGCGAACCGCGTGCGCAACGGCGACTTCGAGCAGGGCACGGCGTTCTGGTTCACGCCCACGAACGGCAGTTTCGCCGTCATCGACGGCGCGGGCTATCTCGGCTCGCGCGGTGCGAAGGTCTCCGGCGTCGCGCACTTCGGCCTCGCCTCGCGCATCAAGGTGCGCCCGGGCGAGAAGTACCTCATTTCCTGCCGTGCGCGCGGCCGGGGGATTCTCGGCGCCTGCCTCACGAAGGCCGATGCGCAGGGTCGCTCGCTGAACGGCGGGCCCGGCATCAACGCCCTGCAGTCGCGCGTGACGGACGAATGGAAGCGGCATTCGGAGATCGTCACGTGCGACGACCCCGCCATCGCCTACCTCTCGCTCGCCTTCCTGCCGAACTACGGCGACGACGAGCGGAAGAACACGATCTACCTCGATGACGTCGTCGTCGCCCGCCTGACCGAGCGCGTCAGCGAGACGAAGGCCCTGAACGAGGGCGGCTTCGCCGCGACGCTCGAGAAGGCCCCGGCGATGGCCGTCGTCGAACGCGACCAGGTCGTGCTCGACACGGCGACCGCGCCGTGGAAGGGCCCCGCCGACCTCTCGGCGACCTGCCGCGTCGCCCTCGACGCCGCCGCCCTCACGCTCGCCTTCGACGTCACGGACGACGTCTTCGTGCCCGCGCCGGCGGACGACCACTTCAAGTCCTACACCGCCGACTCGATCCAGTTCGCGATCGACCCGTTCGACGACGGCCGCGACTTTACCTCGTTCATGCTCGGGCGCGACGGGAAGGGGCGCGACTTCCTCTACAAGTCGGCGAACTACGTGACGGCGGAACTGCCCGAGAACATCACGCGCAACGGCGACATCGCATCCGCGCAGATCACGCGGACGGCGCGTCCGGGCGGCTATTCGGTCGTCGTGCGCATACCGCTCAACGAGGTCTATCCGCTCAAGGGCGATGCGGTGCAGTTCGGCTTCTCGTGGCTCGTCAACGACAACGACGGCGCGGGGCGCAAGTATATGGAGTGGGCCGGCGGCATCGGGAGCGGAAGTTCCGCGACGAAGTTCGGCACGCTCGGTCGGAAGTAAAAAGAAAGGAACAAAACCATGAAAACTGTGATGGCAAAAACACTGCTGGCCGGTGCGCTCGGTGCGGGGCTTCCCGCTCTCGCCGACAACGTCGCGATGACGATCTCCGAGCCGACGACGCTCACGGACGTGCAGACGGACACGACTTCGCCGCTCTGGTCGCCGCTCTCTATCAACGCCGACCTCACCATCGACGGCGGCAAGCTGTATGAGCCGTACGGCGCCCAGGTCTACCTGCCGGGCGCGGCGGACGCGACGGCTTCGCTCGTCCTGACGAATGGAGGTCAGGCGGAGTTCTACTATCCGACGGCACAGCACCCGAGCAAAATCGTCATCGGGCAGAACGGCGGCAGGGGACGCATCGTCCTCGGCGCGAACTGCGGAAGTGCCACCTTCAACCACATCGAGATTGCGGCGAACGCCGAGGCGGACGAGTCCGGCTACGTGGACTTCATGGAGTTCGGCAGTGCGAACGGGACGATGCAGTTCACCGACATCATCGTCAACAGCGAAGCCCCGGCGCGTTTGCTCTTCACTTCAAAGGGGGGAGCGTTTAGATCGACCCAGAAACCGACCGTGGAGGGGGCGTTGGACGTCTTCCGGCCGTCGGCCGGGAAGCGTCTCGTCCTCTGGGCGGCGGAAGGCGCCGCCATCCGTGCCTATCCGAATCGGGCCTATGAGCCGGCGGGATTCCGCATGAATTCGGGCGAGGGCGTGGTGGAGACGGCCGGTCCCGGCTCGTTCCTGGCGTTTGCGGGCACGGAACGAAGTTTCGGTGCGGTCTTCTACCTGAACGGCGGGCCGGACAAGGTGCAGTGGCATCACGCGGGCGACACGGTCATCTCGAACGGCATAACGGCCGTGGTGACGGTCGACGACGCGCTGCCCTGCGGGCCTCGGACGGGCGACCTCGTGCTGGCCGCAGATCCATATGGACATTCGGGACTTCTCGACCTCGCCGGACACGTGGCGGGCGTGAACGGGCTTCGTTCGTCCGGCGACCTCTCGAAGGACTGCGGCGGCGTGACGAACTCGTCCGCGACCGTCGCCGTCCTCGAGTTCGGGCGCGGCGGAACGGACGGCGTCTGCGAAATCACGAACGTCTACGACAACATCACCTTCCGCAAGGTGGGCGGCGGCACGCTCGCCGTCCGCAACACCCGGGTCGAGACGCTGGAGGTGACGGACGGCATCTGCCTGATCGGCGCGGGCGTGAAGGTCGACCGGGTGCGCGTGACGGGCGGCTGGCTGGAACTTGAACGGGGCGCGACGCTCGACTGCGACGACGTCACGTATTCGGGGAGCGGCGCGTTCCGCTGCGCGACCGCCGGCGAGGCGGCGCTTTCCGGCGGCGCGAACCTGACCGATCCGCTGCACGTGGCGAGCGGCACGTGCGCGGTCTACGACTCCGACCGCGACAACAAGTTCTGGCGGTTCGTGATTCGCGGCATCCATCAGGACGACACCTACGCCCGCGCCGGCGTCGTGTCGACTGATGCGGGCGATTCGCTGGACGGGACGACGCAAAACGTCTACGCGGCGCTGCAGCGCTTCCATCTCTTCGGCTACGAAGGCGCGAAGCCGGTCGAGGGCAAGCGGCTGAACGCCGATCTCGCCGAGGCCCCCGTCGGCACGGCGGCGGCGGACTTGGAACCCGGCCAGATTACGTCCGCCAAGCCGTATCTCACGGGGAGGTATGATTTCAGCAACGGTGAATACGTGGGAATCTCTTCGGTCGGGCCGTCCGCCACCAGTCTCGCCATCGGTGACTGGGGGAAGAACATCGCCTGGGCGAACGCGGTGCCGAAGACGGACGACCCCTCGACGTGGGAGACGCTGACGATGCGTCTTGCGGACGGCACGGCGCCGGTTGCGAGCTTCACCTACATAACGAGCTGCCGGAATCCGCCGGCTGGGAATCCGACGGCTGCCAACGTGGAATGCTCGGCGGACGGCGTCGCGTGGGTCGTCAAGTACGCGAACGACAGCATGGGCAACCGGCACTGGAATCATCCGGCCTTCTATCCCGACGGCAACGTGACGTCGCTGACGGACAATCCGCACGGCGCGTTCAACTCGTGCCCGTCCGTCGAAGTCGCGGCCGGGGCGACGCTCGACCTGTCGTCCATTCCGTCCGAGAACGTGCTGTTCAACGGGCTTGCGATCGACCTCGACCGCGGCGCGGGGACGATTTCCCTCTTCGTGCCGGCGGCGACGGGCGACTTCTACCTGCGCACGACGAACGAGGTTTCGCTCGGGGTGCTCGCGAACGGCCCTACGTTCGCGGAAGTCGGCGGCACGGCGAAGAACGTGAAGAAGTGGAAGGTGTGGGTGAACGGGGTCGAGAACGACCGCCTCTTCTTCACGATTACGGACGACGGTCGCCTCTCGCTCGACAAGCGCAAGGGCTTCATGCTGATCATCCGATAGCGCGGAACGCAATAGTTGCCCGTCAGGTAAACGATTATTTATCTGGCAGGCAACTAATGCCGACGGGCGGAGACTTTGGTATAATTGGCACATCAAACGAAACGGAAACGGGGAAACCATGACGAAGGAACTGAAACTGAAGGTTGCGCTGGCGTGCTGCGTCGGCGCATTGGTCGGAACGGCGGCCCTTGCGGAGACGCTGCGGACGACGTCGCCGGATGGGCGCACGGAAATCCGCGTGAGCGCGGGCGAAGACCTGAACTGGCAGATCGTGCGCGACGGGAAGCCGCTGCTGGACGACGCCTCGCGGCTTGGGCTGGCGTTCGCCGGCGCGGCGGAGATGAAGGGTTTCTCGGTCGTCTCGACGCGCACGGCGGCGGTT
>CAVAHB010000043.1:0-13259 GCA_963588415.1 Faecalibacterium sp. CAG:74 | reverse complement strand
GTTTTGATTCGTAGAGCGCGGAAAGGCAGACCGCCGTGTTGTAGTTGCCGAGCCCCGAACCGCCGCGCCCCGGCTTCGGCACGTAGAAACCGCCATCCTCGCGCTGGGTCGAGAGCACGAACTTCGCCGCCTTCTCGCGCACGGCCGCCGCCTCGCACGCGACGCCCGAAAGCGCCCAGAGCGGCAGCGCCGTCAGGGCCGGCATCTGCGCGTCGCTCCAATGTCCGTCCTCGGACTGGTTCGCGACGAGGAACTTCGCGCCCTTTTCCAGTGCGGACGCAATATCCGCAGCGCCCGCCGCCGGTCGAACGGCGTTCATTGCGCTCTTGCGCATCTGCACGGCGCGTTCCTCACTGAGGAAGTCGGGACGGTAGGTGAGTTTCGTCACGTCGAAGTCGTAGAGTTTCGCCATCCACACGCAGGCCTGCAGGTATTCGCCCTCGCGGTTGAGGTGGAACTTGTCCTTACCCTTGGGCTGACCGCAGGGGTCGCCCGTAATGCCGTCGGGGCTCGGCATCGCCTTGCGGAAGTCCTGAACCGCCGCGCCCGTCGGGATGATGGGCAGGTCGAACTGCGCGGCAAACTTCACATAGGCGGCGTGAAGGCGGTCGTACATCTCATTTTGGTCAATCCCCCACTTGGCGAGCCGTCCGTCGAAGGGCGTGTAGGACCACGTCTCCTGCACGTAGACCTTCGCCTGGGGCGCGACGCGGCGGATTTCCATGAGCAGGTTCTCGCCATACGGGAGGTAGGTTTTCGGCTGCCAACTCTGTCCGCTCGCCTGCTGGACGGTGATGACGTCCCACCTGTCCGCCGAAAGCAGGTCTTGAATGTTCGCGTGAGCCGTGCCGGCCTTGTCGAAGACGACGTGCTTGGCAATCGGCGCGGCGGAAGTGGTGTCCCCGTGGTAATTCCAGTTGATGCGGTAGGGGCGGAACGCCGCGTTCGTCGCGGCGATTTCGTAGTCGCGCCAGTGGTCCTTGAAGGGGCGGCCGCCGACATACATCGAGCAGAGGTCGAGTTCCAGCCCAGGGACGGACGCGACGCAGGCCGGCATCTGCCGCAGGACGCAGATGGAGAAACTGTTGCCGATCATCAGAACCTTGAGGGACTTCTTCGGCGGAACGGACGGCGCGGCGGCGGTTTCATCGGCGGCAAAAGCCGCAGAGTGGAAGGATGCCGCAGCCAGCGCGGCAAAAATGAGAGATTTGGCGTATTTCATGAGTAAATTATAGCACAAACCGCCGCGCCCTGACAAGTCGCGAAAGGATGCCTCGGTTTTGGAAGGTGTCGAATCCATACGACAAGGTGCACCGCCGAAAGACGGTGCACCCTGCAGATGAAACCAGCAAACTGCTTTTTCTCAGTTCAGTTCCATACGTCCGCGACGCGACCGGTTGCGGATGCGGGCGCGCTGGGATTTCTTGCGCGCCTTGACGCACGGCTTCTCGAAGTAGCGCTGGTCGCGGAGGGTCTTCAGGAGACCTTCACGGTCAAGCACCTTCTTCATGCGCTTAAGTCCGCGTTCAACGGACTCGCCCTTCTTGAGCTTCAGCACGATGGCCATTATTTCACCTCCTTCGCCTCTTCCTTAGTCTCCGTCGCAGGTGCGGCGGCCGAGGCCGCCGTGACCCACTGGAGAACGCACATCTCGGACGCGTCGCCCTTGCGGGTGCCGAGCTTGACGATGCGCGTATAGCCACCCTTGCGATCCTTCATGCCGGGGGCAATCTTGTCGAAGAGTTTCTGGACGGCCTTCGGCTCAAGAAGACGGCTTGCGGCGAGACGGCGGGCCGAGAGATCGCCGCGCTTGGCGATCGTCACGATGCGGTCCGCATCCTTCCGCGCTTCCTTGGCCTTCGGCAGGGTCGTCTTAATCGACTCCGCGAGGATGAGGTTCGTCACAAGGCTTTTCATGAGCATCTTGCGGTGGGCACTGGAACGCCCGAACTTCTTCATTACTCTCTGATGACGCATTGTATAGATTCCTTACTTCTTTTCGAGGAGATCCGGATCGAACTTGTAGCCGAGCGACAGCCCAAGCGACACAAGTTTCGCCTTAATCTCGGTGAGCGACTTCTTGCCGAAGTTGCGGTACTTGAGCATATCGGCCTCGGTTTTCGACGCGAGTTCGCCAACCGTGGCGATGTTCGCATTGTTGAGGCAGTTCGCCGCACGGACGCTGAGCTCGATTTCGTTGACCGACATATTGAGGAGCTTGCGGAGGCGTTCGCGCTCGTCGGCATCCTTCTTGTCGTTGTCCTCGAACTCAAGCGTGGTATCCTCGACCCCGCCGTAATCGACGAATACGTCGAGATGGCGGCGAAGAACCGCGCCGGCAGTCCTGAGAGCCTCTTCCGGCCCGATCCGCCCGTCCGTCCAGACATCCAGGATCAGTTTCTCGTAGTCGGTGCGCTGACCGACGCGCGTGTTTTCCACGAGGAAGTTGACACGCGTCACAGGCGAGAAAATCGAATCGATTGCGATTCGTCCAATCTCCTGCTCGGACTTCTTGTTGCCCTCGGCGAGACAGAATCCACGGCCCGTTCGGACTTCGCATTCCATCTCAATGGAACCATCCACATCAAGCGTACAGATTTCCTGCCGCGGATTCAGCACCTGAATGCTGTTTTCGGCGGTGAAATCACCGGCCGTCACCGTGCAGGGTCCCTGCGCCTTGAGCATAATCGTCTGGTTCTCGCGCGAGAAGGTCTTGACCAACACGCGCTTGAGGTTGAGGATGATGTCCGTAACGTCTTCGGTGCAACCCTTGATTGTCGAAAACTCGTGGCTCACGCCTTTTATTTTCACGCTCGCAATCGCGGCGCCCTCAATCGACGAAAGAAGAACGCGGCGAAGCGAGTTGCCAATCGTGCGGGCATAACCGATTTCAAAAGGTTCCGCGACGAAACGGGTGTAGGTCGCGGTCGCCGTCGATTCGTCCTTCTGGACGGCCTTCGGCATTTCAAACCGGCTCAAACGGATAGGCATTGTTTACCTCCCTTGAAAGGTTAAAGATACGAACAAACATTAACGCGAGTACAATTCGACGATTGCCTGCTCGTTGATGTTTTCAGGGATTTCCGCACGCTCGGGAACCTGAAGGAATGTGCCGGTCATGGTCGCCTCATCCCACGCGAGCCAGTTTCCGGTCGCCTTGCGATGGGCGAGGGAATCGACGATGGCAATCATCTGCCGGCTCTTCTCGCGCACGCCGACGGTCTGGCCGGGCTTGACGATGTAGGAGGGAATGTTGAGCGTCTTGCCGTCCACGAGAATGTGGCGGTGCGTCACGAACTGGCGAGCCGCCGAGCGCGTCGGGGCGATGCCCAAGCGGTAGACGACGTTGTCGAGACGCGATTCGCACATCTGGAGCAAAAGGTCGCCCGTTTTGCCGTTCTTCGCCTTCGCACGCTCGAAGAAGAGGTGGAACTGACCCTCGCGCATCCCGTAGATGAACTTGGCCTTCTGCTTTTCGAGGAGCTGCTGACCGTATTCGGAGACTTTCCGTTTCCGGCGAGCGCCGTGCTGCCCCGGGGGCGTCGAGCGCTTGATCTCTTTCTCGCGGCCGAAAATCGGTTCACCGAAACGACGCGAAATCTTGGACTTGGAACCAGTATAACGACCCATAACTTAGACCCTCCTGCGCTTGCGTGCACGGCAACCGTTGTGCGGAACCGGCGTCGTATCAATAATCTGAGTAACGCGGATGCCCGCGGCCTGAATCGCACGAACCGCGCTCTCGCGGCCGGCGCCGGCACCCTGCATGCGGACCTCGCACTCGTGCATACCCTTGGCAACCGCCGTGCGGGCCGCATCCTGCGCAACCATCGTCGCGGCGAACGCCGTGGACTTGCGCGACCCCTTGAAGCCCGCCTTGCCGGCCGAACTCCAGGAAATCACACCGCCACGCGCATCGGCAATCGAGACCTGCGTGTTGTTGAACGTGCTGCGGATGAACGCGATACCGGCGGGAATCGACTTCCCCGAACGCTTCTTGGCAGCGCCTTCGCCCTCGGCCGCGGGAGTCGCGGCAGCTTCGGCGGCGGGGGCCGCCGGGGCTTCTTCCTTCTTCACTTCTTCGCTCATTTCTTAAATCTCCTTAGCGACCGGCCTGCTTGGGCATCGCAATCGACACGCGCTTGCCGCCCTTGCGGGTGCGCGCATTCGTCTTCGTACGCTGTCCGCGAACCGGCAACCCCTTCTTGTGGCGCGTACCGCGGTAAGACCCGATCTGAATCAGGCGCCGGATGTTCTGCGCGACTTCACGGCGGAGGTCGCCTTCCACGCGATAGTGATCCTGGATGTAGGTCGTGATTGCGTGAATCTCATCCTGAGTGATGTCGTCCGCCTTCTTCATCGGATCGACTTTGCAAGCCGCCAAAACATCGTCAGCGAGTTTCGGCCCGATACCGTGGATATAACGGAGGGCGAAGCGAATGTGCTTCTTGCCCGGAATATCCACACCCATCATTCTCGGCATAGTTGTTTTACCTCTTTACTTTCTCAGCCCTGACGCTGCTTGTGTCGGGGGTTGGTGCAGATCACGCGCACCACGCCTTTACGGCGGATGATGCGGCAGTTCTCGCAAATGCGACGAACGGAACTACGTACTTTCATTGTTTGTTTTACTCTTTTGAGTGGTCGAATGAGCGCATATTATAGCAAAAAGTGCACAGTTCGTGCAAGGGGGTTCGCAGATTCTGTCCATTTTTCAACCAAACGCCGCCAAAACCGCTCCAAAAAGTCTGCACGGAGGGGTTCGCCGCGCTTGCAATTTACCGTCTGACCCTGTCACCGTCTCTTCGGAAGCGAACCGAGGTGGGCGCGGTAGACCTTGCGAAACGTGGATTCGGAGGAGTATCCGCACATTTGGGCGACAACCTTGACGGGACGGGTGCGGTTGCTGATGAGCAATTCCTTCGCATGGGTCATCCGGACGTGAAGGATTTCGTCCAGAATCGAGTGACCCGTCGCTTCCCGGAACCGCATCTCAACCGTACGCCGCGAACCTTTCATGACGGATATAACGTCCCGCGCGCGAAGTCCCTCGCAGGCCTTCTCACGGATGAGTTCGAGGGCCTTTGCAACGTATCCGTTCGAGGCGCGATAGGGGCGCGTGGATTCGCGGCGAACGACCATGAGCGGCGAAACGGTGCTTCGGGTGGCGCCCAGCCGAGCGTTGCGCAGTCGTGCGGCGAGCATTTGCGCGGCGAGAAAGCCCATCTGTTCGTTATCCGCGAGTACGCTTGAAAGGCTTGGATGCGCCGATTCGCAGATGAACTCATCGTTGTCAACGCCCACGACGGCGATATCGTTCGGAATCTTCCAGCCCTTCGCCCGGCAAATGCTGCGGACGTGGCTTGAAACCTCGTCGTTCGCGGCAAACAGTCCGCACGGTTTGGGCAAGCCCTCCATCCATTCCTTCAGACGCCCGAACCAACTTTGCGTGTCGGCGGCGTTGCCCGACTTGAATTCGCGGCAATCGTAGCCGTGCATTTGGATGATTTCGCGGAAGTGTTCCGCGCGATCCCTCGACCAGATGCGGCCGTGGGGGAAGTGAACGAAGGCGAAATGCGTGTAGTTGAGCTGCAGGAGTTCCCTCGCGGCGAGTTCCGCCACGGCCGGGGAATCGTCATTTACGGTAAAGACCTTCGCGTCGCCCTTGGGCGGACGGCACGAGATCCATATCGCGGGCAGGCGTTCGAGTTTGCGCAGGTTCGGGGGCGTGATGAGTCCCCCGCAATCGCAGACGAGGGCATCCGCCTTCCAGAACTTTATCAGTTCCCTGAGCCGGGCGGCGTTAATCTCCGCCAGGGTGGCGGACTGAACCTGCCAGCCCCCGGCCTGCGCCCCGCGCAGGAATCCCCTGTTCTTCAGGATGGACGGCGGACGATCGCTGCTTCTGACGTAGAGAATGGTCTTCATGGCGGGGATTGTATCATACCGCGTCAGTTTACGCAATGGGGATAGAAATTAGTTGCGCAAAAGAGGATGAACCGCCGCGCCGCCTGTAGTATAATATCTGTGAAACTGAAGTGAGCATTTTGTAGACTGACCGAAAGGATTGTGAGATGAAGAGATTTGAAGGCAAAACCGTCCTCGTGACGGGTGGCAACCGCAACACGGGGCTTTGGCTCGTGAAGAAGTTTGCGGATGAGGGGGCGCGCGTCTTCACGTGCGGCTCGTCCGTCGATTCCACGGCAAGGGGGCTTGACGCGCTACGGGGAATGGGCGTCTCGAACGTCCGTGCGCAGGCCTGTGACATCGGGGACGGGACGCAGGTTGACGCGATGATGGATTTAATCGAGAAGGAAGCGGGAACGCTCGACATTCTCGTCAACAACGCCGCCGATCAGGGGCTTGGGCTTGGCGGTCCCCTTGAGATGAGCCCCGAAGCCATCCTGAAGGTGATGAACACGAACGTAAAGGGCGGCTTTCAGGTCACGCAAGCGGCATGCAACCGCTTCTTCATGAAGAAGCCCTACTCGGTGGGCGAGCCTTATCGCGGCACGGTCGTCTTTCTCTCGTCCAACACCGCCATGCGGGCGATTCGCAATCGGACGGCCTACTGCGCCTCCAAGGGTGCGATCAACTCCATGGTTCGGTCGCTCGCACTCGACCTCGCGCCGCTCGGCATCCGCGTCAATTGCTGTGCGCCGGGGTATATTCGCACCGACCGCTGGGATGTGCTTCCGGAGGAAAAGGCGGCGCGGCGGCGTTTGAACTGCCCCCTGCGAATGGAGGCAACGGGGGCGGACATCGCCAACGTCGTCGCCTTTCTCGCCTCGTCCGATTCGGGCAATATGGCGGGCGAAATCGTCACGTGCGACGCGGGCTGTTCGTGCCAGCACATGCCGGAGGACGTCGATGTCTGAGGTTCGCCGGGATTGCTACAAGTGGGTGCTGATCGCCCTGCTCTCGGGCGCATTCTTCTTCCATCAGGCGGACCGCGCGCTCTTCGGTCTCCTCACCGTCCCCATTCAGGCGGACTTGGGGCTGACGGACGTCCAGATCGGGTGGATCAACACGACGCTCAGTTGGACGCTCGCGCTCATGACGATTGTGGCGGGTTTCGCGGGCGACCGTCTTTCGCGCAAGTGGCTCATTACGATTTCGCTCATCGCGTGGTCGCTGATGACGGTGTGCATGGGCTTCATCGGCGGCTTCGTCGGGGCGCTGTTCTTCCGTTCGGTCGCAACGGGCGTTGGCGAGAGCTTTTACGCGCCGAGCGCCTACGCCCTGATCGCCGCGCACCACAGGGAGACGCGCTCCCTCGCGCTTTCCATCCACCAGGCCGCGCTCTACTTCGGGCTCATGGTCTCGGGCGTGTTGACGGCGTGGGCGTTGGACTTTCTCGGCGGGTGGCGGCACGTCTTCATCGCGTTCGGTCTCGCAGGGGCGGCGCTCGGCGGTGTCTTCGTCTTCGCGCTCAGGAACGAGCCGTCCGCCGCGCATGATGACGAACGGCAGTCCGTGCAAACGCCGCACTCGCCGATCGGCGAGGCCCTTCGCGCCTACTTCCGCAATCCGTCCGCCCTTTGCGCCACGGCGGGATTCGTCGCCATCGTCTTCGTGAACAACGCCTATCTCTTCTGGGCGCCGAAGTTCGCCGCCGTGAAGTATTCGCTCGATGTCGGCGAAGCGGGCAAGGGCGTGATGCTGGGACATCACCTCTTCGCGTTCGGCGCAATCCTACTTGGCGGAATTGTGACGGACCGCTTCGTGCGCCGTCTGCCACGCTTTCGACTGGGCTTTCAGATCGTTGCGCTCCTGGGCGGCGTTCCCGCGCTTCTCGCGCTCGGCCTCGCGCCCTCATTCACGGGGATGCTTGTTGCGGCGGCGGTTTACGGCGTGTTTCGCGGATTCTTCGAGGTCAACACCCACGCCTCGCTCTTCGACGTCGTTCCGCCACAATACCGATCGACGGCGGTCGGGTTGCTGAACATGATTGCGTTTTTCTTCGGCGGTCTCTCGGGCATTGCCATGGGCGCGCTTTCGCACCGCTGGGGCGTGCGCGGCTTTGAGATAGGCTTCGCGATTATGGCGGCGACCTATGCCTGCGCGGCGGGGCTCATGGCCATTTCCTTCTTCTTCACCTTCAAAAGGAATCGGGTTGTTGAACCATGAAAATTACAGACATCAAAACCTTTGTCGTTGACGCTTTCCGCACCAACTGGGTGTTCGTGAAGGTTATGACGGACGAAGGAATCAGCGGTCTCGGCGAGGGGACGCTCGAATACAAGGAAAATGCGCTTGTGGGGGCGATCGAGGACTTGCGCCACGCACTCGTCGGCAAAGACCCCTTTGACACGGAATGGATTTTCCACCGAAACTACCGCGACGCCTACTGGCGCGGCGGAGCAGTGCTCATGAGCGCCCTCTCGGCAATCGACATGGCGCTCTGGGACATCAAGGGCAAGGCGCTCGGCGAACCCGTCTGGCGGCTCATCGGCGGAAAGTGCCGCGAAGCCGTGCCCTGCTACGCCAACTGCTGGTTCGCGGGGGCGAGGGAACCAGAGGAGTTCGCCGCGAAGGCGACCGCCGCGATCGAACGCGGCTTCAAGGGACTTAAGTGGGACCCGTTCGGCAAGAATTACCGCCAATTGCCACCGGTTGACTTCAAGAAGGCGATGGCATGCATCACGGCGGTCAAGGCGGCGACAGAAGGCAAGGCGGAAATCCTCATCGAGTGCCACGGCCGCTTCGACGTGCCGACCGCCCTGCGGGTTTGCCACGCGCTGGAGGAGTTCGACCCGTATTGGGTGGAAGAACCCGTCATCCCCGACACCCTGCGGGCCCTGGCGGACGTCCGTTCGCGCGTCCGCGTGCCGATTGCCTGCGGCGAACGGCTCTACACGACCCAGCAGATACTGGACGCGATTGAACTGAGGTGCTGCGACTACCTGCAGCCCGACTCTTCCCACGCGGGTGGCATAACGGCCATGAAGGGTATCGCGGCACTTTGCGACGCGCACCACATTCCGTTCTGCGCACACAACCCGTCCGGTCCCGTCGCGAATGCGGTCACGCTCGCCCTTGGCGTCTCCACGCCCAGCTATTGCATCCACGAGACGCTCTTCGACGACGTCCCCTGGCGCAGGGATGTCATAGATGAGGACGTTAAGTTCGTGGAAGGGATGATGTATCCCTCAGAACGTCCTGGACTTGGCATTACCCTCAACGAAGAGGCCGCCGCGGCGCATCCGAAGCAAGACCACTGGCTGCGCCACTACGAAGGCACGCTGACGAACATCCGTCCACCAACCTCGTGCGCCTACTACCATGCATAAACCAACAAAAAGGAGAAAACGATGAAGACGACACAATCGCTGGCCGCATTGGCCTTCCTATCGTCAAGCGCACTTTGCGCGGCCGTCGTCCCGTTCAAGGACGCGGACAAAATCAAGAGCTGGGATGCGTGGGACGACCACAAGGCCCCGACCGCATGGAAGGAGAAGCGGTGCGTGACAATGGAGAAGATCCGGAAACTCGACCCGGGGCTCCCGGCGTCCGGCTGGCTCGAGACGCGTCCGGCGAAGGAAATCAAGAGCGACCTCTGGTCGGTTGGTTGCGAAACGCTCGACCGCGACTACGCCGACTGGGACCAGTACAAACGATTCCTCCCGGAACTCGGCGTAACGCGCGCGCGGTTCTTCTCCGGTTGGGCGAAGACCGAGCAGGAAAAGGGAGTCTACGACTTCACGTGGCTCGACCGGCAGGTCCGCGAATGCGCGGCGATGGGCGTGAAACCGTGGATCTGCCTCTCCTACGGCAATCCCGTGTGGGGCAGCGACTTCCGTCTCGGCATGCGCGTCAAGCAGGTCACGGACAGCCCCGAGGCGTTCGCAGCGTGGATCCGCTACTGCACGGCGTGCGTGGAACGCTACAAGGACGTCGTGGACGAGTGGGAGGTCTGGAACGAGCCGTTCGACCAGGCCGTCGAATACGCGGAGATGTTCTACCGCACGGCGCGGGCGATTCGCGCCGTCCAGCCGGCGGCGAAGTGCTACGTGACGGCGATCAGCATGCCCCACGGGCGCGACGCCGACATGGCCAAGAGCGACTACTGCGTCGTCTTGGAGCGGCTGAAAAAGGAGAACGCCCTCGACCTCGCGAGCCTCTTCATCTACCACCCCTATGACGGAAATCCAGACGATTCCTACGCGGGTTTTGCGGAATCGCTGCGCACGTTCGTGAAGAGTTATTCTCCCGACTTCGACGTCTTCCAGGGCGAGGTCGGGTGTCCGAGCCAACTCGAGTACGCCCATGCGCTCGCCGAATGCGAGTGGACGGAATACTCGCAGGCGAAGTGGAACCTGCGGCGCGCAATCGGCGACAACGTACGCCGCATTCGCTCGAACCTCTTCACGCTCGTCGATCTCAAGTATACGTTCATGCTCCAGAGTTTCGGGCTTCTGCGCTCGAACCTCCTGAAGGAAGTCGTCTACCGCCGTCCATCCTACTTCGCGATGCAGAACGTCTACTCGTATTTCGACGAGGATCTTCACCCGGTCGGCGTCTCGACGAAGACGGTGAACGGGCGGCGGCTGACGGTCGCCCGCTACGAGCGGCAGTCCGCACCTGTCTACGTCGTCTGGCAGTCCGACCGCGTGCCGTCGGACACGCTCGCCTACGAGCGCATTCCGAAGTCGGCTGTCGGCAACTTGAACGGCTACGTGTGGGTCGATCTCATGACGGGGCGCGTCTGCGAGCTGCCGGGCGACGAAGTCCCCGTCTGGGATTCGCCCGTGATGCTCGCTCCGAACAGCCAGGTGCCGCGCCGCACGGAGTGGACGAAGATGAAGCCGGCCGAGATCGTCGACGCGCTCTACCGTCCGCACCAGGAGATGCACGGCTGGGTCGGAAAGCGGCTTCCGATCAAGATGTCCGTCACGAACGAGCCGTGGGCGAAGATGGCGACAAAGGACTTCCTGCCGTGCTTCGACCGGTTCGGGCAGTTCAAGTGGCGCGACTGGCCGGGGAAGACGCATTCGGAGGAGGAACTGAAGGCGGCGGTCGCCGCCGAGGAAGCCGACCTCGCCGCGCATCCAGGTCCCGCCGACCGCGACCGCTTCGGCGGCTGGACGAAAGGACCGAAGCAGGAGGCGACGGGCCGGTTCTACCCGAAGAAAATTGACGGCAAGTGGTGGCTCGTCGATCCGGAGGGAAATCTCTTCTGGAGCTGGGGCGCGGTGCGCGTGACGCCGAGCGCCGCCCTCACGCCGCTCAACGGCAACCCGCGCACGCCGAAGTGCGGCGGGCCGCTGCCCGACCGCGACGTCCTCTTCGAGGGTCTGCCGAAGGCGGGCGAACCGCTCGCGGCTTTCTACGACACCTACGACGAACTCCTTCTGCCGTTCTACCTGAAGCGCGGCGAAACGCGCCGCTTCGACTTCTCCGCCGCGAACCTCTACCGCAAGTACGGCGAGGGGTGGTTCGGGAAGTTCGCCGACTCGTGCCACCGCCGCCTCCGCAGCTGGGGCGCGAACACCATCGCCAACTCGTCCGACCTGAAGATCTGTCTGCAGGATCGCACCCCCTACGCCGAGCGCGTGGAGGTCGCGTCGCGTCCGATCGCCGGCAGCTGGGGCGCCTGGTTCAAGTTCCGCGACCCGTTCGACCCGTCCTTCCGCACGGCGACGCTCGCCGCGCTCGCCGCACACGGACGAGAGGCGCACGACCCATGGTGCATCGGCTTCTTCATCGACAACGAAATCAACTGGGGCGGAAAGCACGAGGACTTGGCGCGATGGACGCTCTGGAGTCCCGACAACCAGCCCGCGAAGGTCGAGTTCCTGAAGCGTCTTGCGGCGAAGGGCATCGTCTGGGACGGCGATGCGGCGAAAGTCCCCGCCGAAGAACTCCGTGCGTTCACGGACGTGATCGTGGAGGAATACTTCAAGCGGACGCACGCGGCGGTGAAGGAGTTCGACAAGGGGCTTCTCTATCTCGGCTGCCGGTTCGCCGGTTCGGCACGACCCTGGGCGGTCAAGGCCTGCGCGAAGTATTGCGACGTCGTGAGCTACAACATCTATTCGGACAGCATCCTGAACTGGCGGTTGCCAGACAACCTCGACGCCCCCGTCCTCATCGGCGAGTTCCATTTCGGGGCGCACGACCGGGGACTCTTCGGCTCGGGACTCATCAACATGGAGACACAGGAGGGTCGCGCTGCAGCACTCAAGAAATACGTCGAGTCGGCGCTGCGCAATCCGCAGATCGTGGGGGCGCACTGGCACCAGTTCTCCGACCAGGCGACGTCTGGGCGTTTCGACGGCGAACACTTCCAGGTCGGCTGGACGGACGTCTGCGACCGCCCCTATCCCGAGACGGTGAAGGCCCTGCGCGAAGTCGGCTACCCGCTCTACGAAACGCGGACGAACGCGAAGTAATCCAAACGGAAGTTTTGAACCAACCGAAAACAAACTAACCCAAATGCCAACTGAAAACCGAAAGGAACAAGAACATGAAGTTCACAATGAAGTCGCAAATTCGAAAACTCTCCTGGGGGGGGGGGGGTATGTTTAGCCGCGCTGACGGTCTTCCCCGTCCAGGCCGAGACATACTACCTGAATAAGGCAAACAACGCGAAGCCTCCCGCTTGCTTCAAGTTCTACTCGGACGAGGCGTGTACGAAAGCCGCCACCGTCACGCCGGCCACGAACGACGGCAACACGTATGTCGTCCTCGGTTCGTCGAAGATGACCGGCGCCTACACGGCGCCGGCGGGGACGACCTGGATCTTCGGGACGGAGAAGACCTACCCCGATTTCAACACGGACGGCGTCAGGCTCAACTTCGGCACATGCACGATCTACGGAATCAGGGCCTTGAACAATACCAACGGGCATTTGTACTGGGACGGCACGAACACGCTCGTCAACTGCGGACATGAATTCAGATTTGGCGGCACGAACCTCAAGACCGAGCCGCGCAGCGTCGACCTTTCCGGAAAGTTCATTTCGGACACGGACGTCACGATCACGCTGTCGCGCTGGGGCGAGAAAGACGGCTATCACTCCGCGCACCGGATTTCCGGCGACTTCTCCGAGTTCAAGGGCGGCATTGCGCTTGCCGCCGGAAACTCGGCGACACGGCTTAACGGACTCTCGCTGACTTCCGCCTCGGCCTTCGGCAACCCGTCCGTCGCACGGACGGACTACCTGACGGTCGGGAACTGGACGCGCTGGTCGATCGGGATCGACGTCACGCAGTCGGCGGCGAAGGGGATTGCGCTTGACCTGTCGGAAAGCGGC
>CAVAHB010000042.1:0-11008 GCA_963588415.1 Faecalibacterium sp. CAG:74 | reverse complement strand
GCCGAAGAAGTGCTTCGGGGTCTACCGCGAGGGATTGCGCAAGGCGTGGCTCGTCGCGAACAACGCCGACCCCGTTCCCTTCCGCATCATCATCCGGTAGTCGCACCTGCGACTGGTTTTCGGCCGTGCAGAGTTGTCGAATTGTCGAATTGGACGACTTCTTTACACGCAGATGAAGACGATGCCGGGGTTGGGCGAACGCCTGTAACGGGCGGGTATTTCCCAGAGGTCGGGGAACGCGAGCGACTGCGCCGAAAAGAGGTCGCCCGCATATTCGCCGTCCAGATAGCCTCGGATGTGGTTTTGCCGCGCATAGCGGCGGCAGGCGTTCAGGACGGACGCCTTGATTATCGCCGTTCCCCCGCTCGAGCCGTATCCCGTGATGACGGCGAAGAGACGCGAGCCGCCCGCCCGTGCGGCGGAAATGACGCGGTCGAGGCGTGCGAGCGCGTCGTCCACCCGTGCGCCGTGCGGGTGCAGGTCGTATTCGGCGATTTCCCTCATCACCCGCGCATTTCGGCGAGAATCGCCCGTGCCGCCGCGACAGGGTCTTCCGCCGCGAGAATCGGCCGCCCCACGACGAGGTGTGTCGCCCCGTCGCGCACCGCCTCCGCCGGCGTTGCCACGCGCTTCTGGTCGCCAACCGCCGCGCCGGCCGGCCTCACGCCCGGCGTGACGAACAGCGTCCCTTTCGGAAGCGTGGCGGAAAGTGAGCCGACTTCCTTCGGGCTGCAGACGAGGCCGTGCGCACCGTTTTCCGTCGCGAACGTCGCCATCGCCCGAACCTGTTCGGCTGGGGTGCGCCCGACGATGCCGACGTCGTTCAAGTCCGCCGCGTCGAGCGAAGTCAAGACCGTGACGGCGAGAATCTTCGGCCCGTTCGCGCCGAACTCCGCCGCCGCGTCCGCCGCTGCACGGATCATGGCGCGTCCGCCGACGGAGTGAACCGTCATCAAATCGACGCCCAATCTGCCGCCCGAGCGCACCGCGCGTTCGACCGTGCGCGGGATGTCGTGGAACTTGAGGTCGAGGAAGATTCGCTTGCCGAGGTCGCGCACGGCCTTCACGACGTCCGGGCCTTCCGCCGTGAAGAGTTCGAGTCCGATCTTGTAGAAGTCCGCCGCGTCGCCGATCGCCTTTACCTTCGCGACCGCCTCCACGCGCGTCTGCACATCAAGAGCCACAATCAATTCCGCCATTTCAGATTCCTTTCCTTCTTCATTCGTTTCGTTTCGTCAAATGCTTGCGCTCGACCCGCTCCAGCCGAGTTTGCGGGCCATCACCTCGTAGGGTTCGTAGCCCTCCAGTTCGATCATCGCCGCGTCGTAGGGCGACCGACGGACTTCGGCCGTTTCGTTCGCCTCCAGCATGAAGGCGTTCTCGCCGTCGGCATACACGCCGATTTTCTCCACCCGCCCATTTGCACGCGGACGCGGCGTGACGGCGAAGACGGCCGAATCGCGCACGACCATCGAGCGGATGGCGAGCGCGTGCGGGTTCATCGGCGTGACGACGAAACTGCCCGAATCGGGCATCAGGACGGGCCCGCCCGCCGCAAGCGAATAGGCCGTCGAGCCGGTCGGCGTGGCAAGGACGAGTCCGTCGGCCATGTATCGCGCCGCCGTGCACCCGTCCACCGTCAGGTCGAGAACCGCCGCGTGTCCCGACATTTCGCGCGTAATCACCACGTCGTTCAGCGCGTGGCGAACGGACGCGGAATCGCCGCGCCTGGAAACGGCGAGCACGCTCCGCTTGGAGACCCGGTAGCGTCCCGATGCGAGCATTTCGAGCGCACGGGTGAAGTCCTTCTCCTCCACGCTTGCGAGATAGCCGAGCCCGCCGAGGTTTAGCCCCAGCACGGGACGGTTCGGGAACTCGTGGACGGCTTTCAGGATCGTGCCGTCTCCGCCGAGCGCGACGATTACGTCCGCCTCCGCGTCGCCGACTTCCGCAAGGCCGAGGCGGGCGGCCCGCGCCGCCAAATCCACCCGCGCGGTTTGGGCCTGCGGCTTCGCCGCGTTCGCATAGAAGTGAATCTTCATCTCGGTCTTGTCATTTACGGTGAACCGGACGGACCATCCATCCCAAGGCAATCAGCCGCCATTCGACCTCAGCGCCTTCGGGCCTTGGAACTTCAGGGATAGTCCGCCGGCAAAGTCAGTATTTCGCAGCCGTCGTCCGTGATGGCGACGGTGTGCTCGAAGTGTGCCGAGAGGCAGCGGTCGCGCGTCACGACCGTCCAGTCGTTTTCGAGAACGTCCGTGCGTTCGCCCTGCTTCGTCATCGTGATCATCGGCTCGATGGCAATCGTCATGCCGGGGCGCAGCACGAGTTTCGTGCCAGGCTTGCCGTAGTTCGGCACTTCCGGCTCTTCATGAACCGTGCGCCCGACGCCATGCCCGATCCAGTCGCGCACCACGCCGAAGCCCGCATCTTCTGCGACCGCCTGAATTGCGTGGCCGACGTCGCCGAGATGCACGCCCGGACCCGCCGCCTCGATTCCGGCGCGAAGGCACTTCTTCGTGACCTCGACGAGGCGCAGGACTTCGGGATCGGTCACGCCGAGCGCAACCGTCCGCGACGTGTCACCGTTGAAGCCGTGCGTGAAGATGCCGACGTCGGTCTTCACGAGGTCGCCCGGCATAATCACGCGGTCGTGGCTCGGGATGCCGTGAATCACCTCGTCGTTCAGCGAAACGCAGATGTGCCCGGGGAAGCCCTCGTAGTTGTAGAAACTCGCCTGCACGCCGTGTTTTTTGCAGTAGGCGATGACGAGGTCGTCGATTTCGCCCGTCGTCACCCCCGGCGCGACGGCGTTCGCGCAGATGTCGCGGATTTCCGCGCTCATCCGGCACGCCTCGCGCATCCGGTTGATTTCCGCCTTCGACTTGACGTCAACCTTCATCGCTCACATCGCCGCGAGAAACGCCGCGGAGGTCTTGGAAAGATCCTGGTTGCCGTCAATCGTGCGCAGAAGCCCCTTCGCTCTGTAGAAGGCGATTAGCGGCTCGGTTTCGCGATGGTAGACGACGAGACGGTCGGCGACGGTTTCGGGATTGTCGTCCTTGCGGACGACGAGTTCCGCGCCGCACTTGTCGCAAATCCCCTCAACTTTCGGCGGCAGGGACTTCACGTGGTAGCCGGCCTTGCATTTCGGGCACGTGCGCCGACCCGCGATGCGGTCCTGGATGATCGAGTCGGGAACGTCCACGAGAACGGCGCTGCGAACCGCCGCGCCCGTCTTTTCGAGGATCTCCGCCTGTGCCACGTTGCGGGGGAAGCCGTCGAGGAGCATCGTCACGTCGCCCGTCGTCTCGGCGATTACGTCCTTGATCATCGTCGCGATGAGTTCGTCCGGCACGAGTTTGCCGGCTTCCATAAAGCCTTTCGCGGCCTTGCCCGCTTCCGTACCCTTCGCCACGGCTCCGCGCAGCAGGTCGCCCGACGAGACATGCTTCAGTTCCGTATGTTCGCTCGCGAGTTTGCCCGCGATCGTGCCCTTCCCCGAACCTGGGGCGCCCAGCAAGATGACAATGTTCATAGTGGCGGTATTATATCATTTATCGCGCAGTCGGGGCAAATCAGATTCCGGCGCAAAGCGTTGGCGGACGGATAATCGGGATAATCGCGGTGGAATGGATTTGGTATAATATCCGTGGACAGCGAACGAAGGATTGAATCAATGACACGCGAAGAACTTGCCGGGATGATCGACCACACCTTCCTGAAGGCGGCGGGTGATGGGGATGCCGTGCGGAAACTGTGCCGCGAGGCGAAGCGGTTTCACTTCGCCTGTGCGATGGTGAACCCCGTGCAGGTCTCGCTCGCGGCGAAACTCCTCGAGGGCAGCGACGTGCGCGTGGGCACGGTGATCGGCTTTCCGCTGGGTCAGAACGTGCCGGAGGTGAAGAACCACGAGGCCGCCGTGGCGGTGGACGAAGGGGCTCTCGACCTTGACTTCGTGCTCGACATCCGCAAGTTGAAAGCCGCGATGACGGACGAACGCATCCGCGAGGGGCTTGAACTCGAACTTGCGTGCAGTAACACCTACTGCAAGGAGGCCGGCTTCGGGGTCGTCACGAAACTGATCATCGAATGCTGCTACCTGACGGATGAGGAGAAGGTTCTTGCCTGCAAACTTGCGAAGTCGGCGGGCTTCGACTTCGTGAAGACCTCCACGGGCTTCGGCACGGGCGGCGCGACGGTTCACGACGTGAAACTGATGCGCAAGGCGGTCGGGAAGCGCATGGGCGTGAAGGCGGCGGGCGGCATCCGAACGCTTGCGGACGCGCTGGCGCTCGTTGACGCGGGTGCGACGCGCCTCGGTTGCAGTGCGGGCGTGGACATTTTGAAGGAGATGCGATGACCACCGCATTCCTGTTGCTCGTTCTCGCCGTTCTCTTTTCCCTTTCCGCCTTTTTCTCGGGTTCCGAGACCGTTCTTCTTTCGCTGACGGGGGCGCAACGCGCCCGCATTCGGGCGAGGGGCGGGCGCGCCGATGCGCGGATCGGCAAGTGCCTCGACGACAAGGCGGTTCTCTTCTCGACCCTGCTCGTTGGCAACACCTTCGTCAACTTCGCGATTTCCACAATCGGCTACCGCCTTTTCCGGGCGCACATCCCCTGCGGGGCGTGGCTGGCCGTTCCGGTGATGACGGTTCTCCTGCTCATCTTCGGCGAGGTAACGCCGAAGCGGCTCGCCCTGCGCTATGCGGAGGAAATCGCCCCCACGTGTGCGCGGCTGCTTCTTTTCTGGCGCGGCATCCTCTCCCCGTTCAACTACATCCTGCGCTTTACCTCGCGGGCGTTCGCCCCCGCGCTCGAACGCGAACGCCGCGCCCTGTCGGACGACGAGTTCGTCTCCGTGCTGGAATCGGCGGCGGAGCGCGGCGACGTCTCGGCGGCGGACGCCGAAATGGTGGAGGGCGTCCTGCGGCTTTCCGAACTGTGTGCGAACGACGAGATGACGCCCCGTGTGGACATCGAGGGATATGACATCGACTACGACGAGGCGACGCGGGCGAAGACGCTCGCCGATGCGAAGCACCGCTATTTGCCAGTCTACCGCCGCACCCCGGACGCCATCGAGGGGGTCATCGACAAGACCACGGGCAAGATCGAGGACGCACTCTTCGTGCCCGAGACGGTGACGTTGGACGACCTGCTGCTGACGTTCGCGAAGAGCGGCAAGCCCCTCGCCGTCGTCCTCGACGAATACGGCGGCACGGCGGGCGTCATCTCCCCGAACGACGTGCTGGAACTGATCGTCGGGCCGGGCGTCTTCGAGAATCCGAATCAGGAGCCGGCAATCGTCCGCAAGGGCGAGAACGTGTGGGAAATCGACGCACGAGCGAGCCTCGACGAAATCAACCGCGAACTGGATGTTGAGTTGGAGGCGGAGGACGCGGACCGTCTGTCGGGCTGGGTGCAGTTCCACGCCGAGCGCATTCCCCACGTCGGGCAGGAAATCGAGGCGGACGGCTGCCGCGCCACCGTGCTGAAGCGGCGACACCGCCGCGTCACGCTCGTGCGGCTCGAGGTGCTGAAGCACCCCGCCGCCGCCAGCGACGAGGCAATCATCCACGAAACGGACGAGGCCATTGAACGCACCGAGGAGGACGACGAATGAGCATCCTCATCCTCATCGTGGTCATTCTCTTCGCGCTGGCGGCATCGGCGTTCTTCTCAGCGGCGGAAACGGGCTTCCTCTCCGTGAGCCGGGGGCGCATCCTCCACCTTACGCGGGAGGGCGGGCGCAAGGCGAAGATTGTGCAGCGGGCGATTTCGGATATGTCCGGAACGACGACCCTGCTGCTCATTGGCAACAATCTCGCGAACGTCACCTATTCGTCGGCTTCCGCCGCGCTGATTCTCGAACTCTGTTCCGGTTCGGTGGCGCGGTCGATCGGCAGTTTTCTCGCGGCGCTGATTGTCCTCTACGTCTCGGAGTTCATGCCGAAATTGCTCTGCGCGGCGCGTCCCCTGCGCCGGATTCTCGCGTTGGCCGACATCTACCGCCTTGTGGAAATCGTGCTGCGCCCGCTCGCGAAACTGGGCGTGGCCCTCACGAACTTCTTCATGACGGATAAGGAGGTGAAGGAGAAACTCACTTCGGCGGACCTGATCCGCATTTTGAACGACAGAAAGGACGGGGTGCGCCTCTCCGATTTCGAGAGTGCGCTCATCGGGCGCATCATCGTGCTTCGGGTGAAGGGCAAGCCCATCACGCCCGAGGCAATTCTGTCGGCAATCCGGGATTTCGACTGATTGAGGGACAAAAAAGGGCCACTCCGAACGCGGAGCGACCCTTTCTGTCTCACACGAGGCGCTTAGCCCTCGACAATCGTGACGACCTTGCCGTCCTTGATGAACTTAACCTTGCCGTCCTTGAGGGCGAAAAGGGTGAAGTCGCGGCCCTGGCCGACGTTCTTGCCGGGGTGGATCTTCGTGCCGCGCTGGCGGACGATAATCGAGCCGGTGGTGAGTTTCTGGCCGTCGTAGGCCTTCACGCCGAGATACTTCGGGTTGGAATCGCGACCGTTGCGCGCAGATGCGGAAGTTGCCATTTCGATTCCTCCTTAGGCGATTGCCTTGACCGTCGCAACGGTGATTGACTGGCGGTGACCAACGAGGCGGCGCGAACCTTTCCGGCGCTTCGCCTTGAAGTTGAGAACCTTCTTGCCGCGCTTGACACCATCAACCGTTAACGTGACCTTCGCACCCTCCACGTAGGGTGCGCCCACCTTGAGGGTCGTTCCGTCCGAAACGGCGCAAACCGTATCCAGAACGGCATCCTGACCCGCTTCGACCTCGATCTTTTCAATCTCGATCTTGTCGCCGACGTGAACAAGCGTCTGCTTGCCGCCGGTTTCGAGAACAGCGTATGCTTCCATTGTCTTTACCTTCTTTGTTTCCGCTCTCCTTGTGGGAAACCATTCCCCACGAAGAACTGGAATGCATAGTATACCGAAAACCGCCGCTCCCTGTCAATGGGGCTTAGAAATTGTAAAATCTAACGGGTCTTTTTGCTGACCCACTCCCTTTACAATTTCCACACGACATCAAGGCGGCAGGGGACGCGGGATTATGGTATGATATGGGGCGGACGGGGAATGTCCCCGGCACGTACGCACGGAAAGGCGGTTGATTATGATTGGAGACTACATCAAGGTTGCGGACTGGAAGTCCGAGAAGCACGTTCCTGTGATCGAATGCCCGCAGAGGGCGACGGCCGACGAGCCGTTCTCGCTCTCGGTTGCCGTCGGCCGTGGGATTCCCCATCCGAACGAACCGGGCCACCACATCGCGTGGATTGCCCTGCACTACGTCCCAGACGGGGCCTCCGCCTCGATTGAGCTCGCGCGGTGCGACTTCTCCGCCCACGGCGCGTCCGCCGCCGATTCCGCCGCACCTGCAAGGACGAGCCCGGCTATCGCGGCGGAGGTCTCCCTCGGGGCTTCCGGGAGACTCGTCGCCACCGCCTACTGCAACCTGCACGGGCTCTGGGAGTCCGAACGCCGCATCGCCGTCGAATAGCGGCGGGGCCTGTCGCCGCCGCGCACCCCTATCGCGCGGTTTCCGCCGCGTCTTCTGGGCGTTTCGGGCAAAACAGCCCGCGGCGCTCAGGGGGGCTGTGTTCGCCGCGGCGACGGGCATCGAATCGCAGAACATCGTCGGCTATCAGAACGTGGAGATTGCGGGGGGCAAGCTCAGCTGCGTGGCACTTCAGTTCGCCGATGTCGGGGGCGACGGTGATCTCGCTTCAATCGCAAAGCTGACGACGACAGGCGTAACCCCCGGCGTGTATGACACGATGAATACAGAAGCACCGTGTATCATGATTTATAATGGCATTGGATACACATATTATTACTACATCTCCGATGCCTATGCTGACGGCGACAATGAAGTGACGGTGACGGCATGGGCGGATGGCAATGGCGACGAAGCCATAACCGCAACGAAACCCCTCGGAACGGGCCTATGGCTTCGCGTTCCTTCAGAGACGTGCGACACCGGCGCCCTTACACAAGCGGGGCAGGTGAACGATGCCGCGACTACGTCAATCGACATTAATGCGGGTCTGACCCTCGCAGCAAATCCTTATCCGACCGCTCTGAATCTCTCTAAAGTGACGACGGCAGGGTTGACCCCCGGCGTGTATGACACGATGAACGAGGAAGCACCGTGCATCATGATTTACAATGGCGTCGGATACACATATTATTACTACATCTCCGATGCCTATGCTGACGGCGACAATGAAGTGACGGTGACGGCATGGGCGGATGGCAACGGCGATGCTGTGACAAAAGATATCGCCGGGGCTGGCAAGGCGTTCTGGGCGCGTTCCACCACGGCGGGTACGCTCACCTTCTCACTCTAATTCCATTTCTGTGTCCGGCATGGTGTCGGATGCGAAAACAAAGCAAAAGGAAACAACGATGCAGAAACTAATTCTTATGGTGGCTATCGCCGCCTCTGCAGTGTTCGCGAACGCTGCGTCATTCGACTGGAAAGTCCAGACCGGGGCGGACTATACGGGTATGAACGTCTACGCCATCTCCGGCTCGTCGGCGGCATCAATCCTCGCCGTCTGCCAAAGCACGGATAGTGCGAAATGGTCGGATGTGTTCTCCGCTTTCCCATCATACACGGTGACTGGCAACAACTCTCGCGCTGGCGCAAATGGTTCTTCGGACGGAATCTCCGCCAACGATAACCTTGTGTTCGTCATCGTCAACGGAGCGGTTGCCGAAGGATCAAAATACTGGGTTGCGAATGACTACTCGATTCCTGCGGCAAATGTGTATGAGCCGCCGGCAACCGGGACAAGTCTTACAATCAACTTTGCCAATCAGGGCACGGTTGGCAGCGGCACGTTCACGGCCGTTCCGGAGCCGACGTCGGGACTGCTGATGCTTCTCGGCATGGCGGGCCTCGCGCTTCGCCGCCGTCGCGCCTGACCGATCAAGGCTGGAACGAATGACAAAGCCCGTCCGTGAATGCACGGGCGGGCTTTCCATTCGATAGAGGAATTGATGAACTGGAAGGTCACATACAGGGGCAAGGACGGCAAGCCCACGTCTGAACTCGTCGAGGCGGCAAGCCGAGACGCCCTCTTCAAGACGCTCGACGCCAAGGGCATTCGCGCCATCAGCACGGAAGAAGTGGGCGAGCGGGGTTGCCGCGGCAAGTCGGGCAAACGACGCCTCGCTTGGGGGATCCTCGGCGCGGTCGTGGCGGTCGGTGTGCTTGTCGCCACGAAGAGCCTGTTGTCGCCGAAGGGCGAAGCCGAAGCGCGGCAAAAGGACACCGCCGCTCCCGGCAAGGCAATCGCCGCCGTCACGCCGGACACGCGACAGAAGACGGAAGCGAAGCCGCTTGCGCCGTCGGCAGAGGCCGAGCCGCCCAAGCGCGAGACGTGGCTTGGACGCGAGATCGTCCGCACGAAGGTCGTGACGAACGGCACGGACCTCATCATCACGCGCATCGACACCGAGGGGAAAGTCCACAAGCAATACACGAGCGTCCACAAGCGGCTCTTCAGCAACCCCGTGGACATCACGCTCGCCATTCTCCTGACAACGCCGGAAGGTGCGCTGACCCCGCCCCTGCCTCCGCTCGGCCCGAGGTCGGATGACGTTTTTGCGGAGTCGCTGAAGAAGCCCATCGAGATTTCCGAGGACGACACGCCGGAGGAGAGGCGCGTCAAGCAGCTCGTCATGGCCGCCCGCGAGGAGATGCTTGAGGAGTTGAGAAACGGCAGAAGCGTCAACGAGGTCATCGAGGACCACTGCACGTTCGTGGACGAGAACAACCGCCTCCGCGCCGAGGCGATGGTTCAATACAAGGAGCTGGTCGCGGAGGGCGACGAGGCTCTCGCGGAGCAGTTCCGGGAAAAGGCGAACGAGATGCTTGTCTGCAAAGGGGCGACTCCGCTGAAGTCGCTTGCCGAGATACGCGAAGAAAGGCTTTCTAACAGGGAGAAGAAGCGATGAACAAGTCACTCGTCATCATCATGGCTGCCGCTCTTGTGTCCGCCGTCGCCGCGCAAGACGCCGTCCAGGGCGAGAAGGAAACGCCCCGTGCGCCGCTCACGGCCGAGCAGAAGGCGGAGCTCCGCAAGGTGCGCAGGGAGAGGCGTCTCGCCGAATCCGGCGGGATTGTCGAACGCGAGGTGGCGGGCAAGAGCGCGCTGATCGTCAACGCGCAGAGCGTCGTTCCGATGAAATGCCTTGAAGAGGCGGCGTCGTCGATTCGCGGGCTTGCCCTCGTCAAGGTCGAGGCGGCGGCGGGCGATCCATCGAAGAGCCACCGTCCGACCGCCGAGCATCCGGTCGTCGTGTCCGTCGTCAACGACCCTGCGTCGGACGTGACGATTCTCGTCGCGCCGGAACAGAACTGGGCGACGCTGAACGTCAACCTTCTGCTCCGTGACAACCCGCCGAAAGAGGTTGTCGAGTCTCGCGTCCACAAGGAGGTCTGGCGGGCGACCGCCATGGCGATGGGGGCGGCCAACTCCATGACGCAGCCATGCCTGATGCGGCAGATCAACACCCTGCGGGAACTCGACCACACGAGAAGCATGCTCCCCTCGCCGCAGCCGGTCAACAACATGATCGAGGTCGCCGACAAGCTCGGCATCGTCCGCGTCCACCGCGCCACCTACCGCAAGGCGTGCCAGGAGGGCTGGGCACCGCAACCGACGAATGACATCCAGCGGGCGATCTGGGAGAAGGTGCATCAGATTCCCGACAAGCCCATCAAGATCGAGTTCGATCCGAAGAGGGGCAGGTAGGGGGCGATTCGTTCGGCGCGGTTCACTGGCGCGATTTTCGTGCGCGTTCCACTTGCTTTCGCGGCAGAGAATTTGATACAATACATGGCGACGAGGGCTTTCGGGCCTGAGTCATCGGGATGCGGGAAACTTTCCCGCCGCTGGCGAGGAGAAATCCTCGCCATTGTTTTTCGAAGATATGGCAAAGGAAATCAGCGTATTCGTCGAC
>CAVAHB010000041.1:0-18801 GCA_963588415.1 Faecalibacterium sp. CAG:74 | reverse complement strand
CGCCACGAGCTTCTCGGTGAAGAACGTGGAGGCGCATCAGCGCTACCCGTGGAATGGGAAGGTCGATATCGACTTCCTCATTGAGAGTTCGGATGCGAATGCCGACTTCGAGGTCACGGTCGCCTGCACGGATCATGTCGGCAACACGAATCTCACGCTTCGGACGATTCGGTATGACGACAAGGGCGAGGCGGCGGCGGCGTTCACGCTGAAGCCTGGTCAGCACCGCCTCACGTGGGATGCCGACGCCGACTTGCCAAACGTGAAGCTGCCGAAGATCTCTTTTGCCGTTCTGGCGAACCTGACGGGCGAGATTGACACGGCGGAGTATCTTGTCATTGACCTGTCGGGCGGCGCGGAGGCGACGTCCTATCCTGTCACGACGCGCACGGGCGTGCCGGAGGGCGGCTGGACGGACGAGTACAAGACGACAAAGATCGTCCTGCGCCGTTGCGCAGCAGGTGCCGACCCTCTCGGACGTTACACGCTCACGAAAGACTTCTACGCGGGGGTCTTCGAGGTCACGGAGAAGCAGTGGGAACTCGTGACGGGGTCGAATCCGTCGTCTTACAAGCGCGGCGACACCTACCCCGTCGAGTATGTCTCCTACAACGACGTTCGCGGCTCGTCGGAGGGGGCGAAGTGGCCGAGTTCGTCCGCCGTGGACGCCACGAGCTTCCTCGGCAAGCTCCGCGAGAAGACGGGGCTTTCCGAACTCGACTTGCCGACGGAGGCGCAATGGGAATACGCCTGCCGCGCCGGGACGACGACGACCTACAACACGGGCGATTCGGAAGCCGCGCTCGCGGAAGCGGGGTGGTACAGCGGCAACGCGGACGGACAGAAGCATCCCGTCGGCGAGAAGGCGGCGAATGCCTGGGGCCTCTACGACATGCACGGCAACGTCTGGGAGTGGTGCCTGGACTGGTGTTATTGGAGTGATCTTTCGGGGACGGATCCCGTCGGGGCGGCGTCCGGTTCCTACCGGCACTTCCGGGGCGGGAGCTGGCGCAGCGACGCGGGCAGCGCGGCGTCGTCGCGCCGCAGCAGCAACTACCCGTCGCGCAGGAGCTACTATCTGGGCTTCCGCCTCTTCAGGACAGTTCCCTAATCACTGTGCTGGGCTAACGTCGCCACCGCAGCGGAGGCGGTAGCCGAAGCGGAGGTGGCGCGGCGAAAAAATGGACGTGCGAGTCATTACATTGCGGTATTCCGAAGGCGTGCAGGGGTTTCCCGAGGACGCCTTGCGGCGGGCGTGTGCGGGACGTGACGTGCTGGACGTGAGCGAGCATTACTTCGTCCATGGCGGCATCCCGCATCTTTCGCTTGTCGTGAAGATGTCCGGCACGCCTCTGTCGGGATCTGCGGCCTGGAAAGACCGTTCTCCCGCAATAGACCTTGAGACCGGCTTGTCGGACGGGCAGAGGCAGCTGTACCGTGCGCTGAAGAAGTGGCGAAACGCGCGCGCGCAGCAAGATGGCAAGCCCGCGTATGCGATCGGACGAAACACGCTCATCCTTGAGATCGTGAAGGCGCGTCCGACGACGCTATCGGCGCTGAAGGAGGTCGACGGGATGGGCGAGGCCTCCGTCGCGAATTACGGCAAGGAGATCCTCGAGATCGTCGCCAATGCGCCCGTGGAGGAGGCGAAAGGCGAGGCGTCTGCGACCGTGCAACAGGAGGGCGTGTCGGCATGAGGTCGTACGGCGGCCTTTGGCGGGAGATTGTCGCGCCCGCGAACCTCAAGGCCGCATGGCTTCGCGTGCGCCGCAACCATGCGCATTCGGAGGAGGTCAATGCATTCGCCGCTGACCTTGATGCGCAGTTGAGCCGGCTGCGGGTCGAACTGCAGGATGGCGTTTACCGTCCGTCCGGGTATCGGCAGTTCAAGATCTGGGACCCGAAGCCTCGCATCATCAGCTGCGCTCCCGTGCGCGACCGCATTGTCCATCATGCGCTGTGCGCGGTGATTGCGCCGTTGCTGGAAGCGTCGTTTGTCTCGTCAAGCTATGCCTGCCGCAAGGGCAAGGGAAGCCATGCCGCGTGCGAACACGTCCAGCGGCTGACGCGAGAGCATCCGTATTTCCTCAAGATGGACATCCGGCATTACTTCGACAGCATTGACCATGCGCGTCTGGCGGGTGTCATTCTGCCGTTCTTCCGCGAAGCGCCGGTGCGCAGACTCGTCGCGACAATCGTCGAGACGTATGAGACGGAACACGGCATGGGATTGCCCATCGGAAACCTGACGAGCCAGTGGTTCGCCAACGCCTATCTGAACGCCCTCGACCATTTGCTGTCAGAACGCCTTGGCGTCCGGTTTGTCCGCTACATGGATGACGTAATCGTCTTCGCTCGAAGCAAGGCCCTGTGCTGGCGGGTGCATGATGCCGTCGCAGGATGGTTGCAGACGGAGCGCGGCCTCGCGCTCAAGGACGAGGCGACGATTGTTGCGCCTGTGCGCGATGGCGTGCCGTTTCTCGGACTTCGCATCTTCCCTTCGTGCTGGCGGCTGCAGCATGGTCGGCTCTTCCGCACGCGGCGGCGGCAACGGCTGCGCGAGCGGCAGTTCCTGTGCGGCAGACTCTCGTTGGCGCGGCTGACGGCGAGTGCGCGGGCGATGGATGGCTGCGCCCGTTGGTTTGGCTTCCGAAGCGTGCTGAGACGCGCGGGGGAAGCAGCGATTTTGGCCACGGAAGAAAGGGCGGCGTCCGGTTCCAACCGGAACAACCGGGGCGGGAGCTGGAACAACGACGCGGGCAACGCGGCGTCGTCGAACCGCAACAACAACAACCCGTCGAACAGGAACAACAATCTGGGCTTCCGCCTCTTCAGCACAGTGAACAGGGGAACATTGTCCAATTCCGTGTCGCCTGCGCCCGACGGTCTCGTCGGGACGAACAACGCCGGGGGCGAGTCGTCCGGTAAGCGGCAGACGCCGCCCACAGACGATTTGCCCCTTTTTTACTTTTTGAAAGGAATGCAGAAATGAAGAATAAGACGAATCGTGCGCTTTTAACCCTTGGTCTTGTGTTGCTGACCTATGCGCTGGGAGCACATCAGGCCGTGTTTGGCGGAGAACTGTCGCTTGACACGCGGGAGGTACGTCGGGTTTCCACGTCGGGAGAGAAAATCCGCTATGACGTCCGATGGGTCGAGGGCGCGACGGAGGCCGTCGTCTCCTGCAATGGCGAGGAACTTGTGCGCGGGAGTGCGGGCGTGTATGATTGGATGCCCGACAAGACCTCTTGCAACAATGTCCTTTCGCTTTCCCTGCGCGATGAGAATGGAGAGGAAGTGGCGCGTGAACGTGCGACCTTCATATCGGATGTGGCAATTGCCCTGATAGACGGTAATCGTCCTTGGTCACCCGGACTTTTTGACGGGTGTGTGAACATTCGCGAGGTCTCGTTGGATTGCGACTTGACGTCGTTTATCTTGCCTGACGGAAGTTCCGGTGCGCTTACATTGAAAGACCTCTTCCCCGATTCCTATGCGAGCCTCACGAACGTTGTTCTGGGTGCGGAAGTGACGGCACTGCCGAATGGCTTCTTCGATGGTTGCGTGGCATTGGAGAATGTCTCGTGCCCTGTGACGCTGAAAGACTTCGGCGACAGTGATTGGCGTTGGCTGGGCGCGAAACTCGGCAAGCAGGGATTTTGGGTGGAGAACGACTGGGTGTTGGGCTACTTCGGCACGACGGCGGAGGATGTCGTCATTCCTGAAGGCGTTCAGCACATCGCGCCACGTGCGTTTGAAGGACAGGATGCCCTGACGGGCATCTCAATCCCGTCGTCCGTGACGAACATCGGCGCGAATGCGTTTGCGGGATGTTCCAATATCGTGGAGGCCACAATCGGATGCGACCTGAGGGGAATGGCAAGTGCGGATATCCTTCATCGGTGGTCGTTCAACGGCGACCTGACAGATTCCATTGGCGGGCAGACGGCCGTTGCCGTCGGAAACGTCACGACGGACGGTATCCAATACACGACCTTGGGCGGCAGTTCGGGAACGTCGTACATTGACTTGGGTGATTGGCTTCTGCCGACGAACGGGTCTCCCGTGACAATTGAACTGTGGGCGACGCAAGACGCTTCGACGTCCTATTCGCGAATTTTCAGTTTCGGCAGTATGCCGAAGGGAAGCGATTTCACGGTTCTGGACTATTCCAACAGGTCAGAAGACTGCATCACGATGAACTGGAGTGGCCTGATCGAGATCCGGGCAAATCCGACAGTGTCGCGCGATCTTTCCGGTTTTGATATCGGCAAGGAATATCACATTGCGGCGGTCTTCACGCCGAATGACGACGGCTCCTGGACGATGACGGGCTATCAGCAAGATGCAGAAACAGGCGCGACCCTTTCGTCGGGGAGCATCACGACGCGTACCGGATGGTCGTTCGCGGACGTCAAGCAGACGGACATCGTGCTGGCGCAGGCGTTGACGACATGGGATCCCTGCGCGGAAAACAGTTACAACGAATTTCGCATTTGGAATTGTGCACTCATCGAAGAGGAGTTGACCCAGAACGCATTGGAAGGCCCGGATGCTCCTGTTTCTCTTACGTGCAAGCTTACGTGCAAGCATCTTTTCCCCGATTCGTACGCAAACTTGACGAACATTGTTTTGGGGGCGGAAGTGACGGAACTTCCCGACGGGTTCTTCGATGGTTGCGTGGCATTGGAGAATGTCTCGTGCCCTGTGACGCTGAAAGACTTCGGCGACAACGACATTCGCTTTGTGGGCGAGCAACTTGGCAAGCAGGGTCTCTGGATCGAGAACGGCTGGGTGCTCGGCTACATCGGCGACGCACCGGCGGAGGTCGCGATTCCCGACGGCGTGACGGGCATCGCCTCGTACGCCTTCGAGGGCCAGCCGTCGCTGGAGGCGGTGTCGCTGCCGCCCTCGCTCCGCACGATTGGTGTCCGGGCGTTCGCCCTCTGCACGAGCCTGGAGCGGCTGGACGTGCCGGACGGCGTGGAGCGGATCGGCGATGCGGCTTTCCGGGACTGCACCTACCTGCAGGAACTCTCCCTGCCGTCCGGCCTGAAGCGACTCGGCGACGCGGCCTTCGCGAACTGCACCTCCCTCTCCGGCCTCGTCTGCCCGGAGGGCCTCGCCGAGATCGGTGCGGCGGCGTTCTCGAACTGCTGGCGGATGCTCTCGGTGTCCGTCCCGGCGAGCCTGGAGACGGTCGGCGAGAACGCCTTCTTCGGCTGCAGCCGCCTCACGGGCGCGACGGTGCCGACGCACGTGAAGCCTGTTTCCGAGCTTCTGCCGGACGTCGCGGCGAACCTCACGGACATTGCCATCGCCGAGGGCGAGACGGCGCTCGTCCCGGAGGCCTTCGCGGGCTGCGCCGCCCTGGCGCGGATCGTCCTGCCGCCGTCCCTCGCGGAAATCCCCGACGGCGCGTTTCGCGACTGTGCGTCCCTTTCCGAAATCGCGTTCCCGTCGGGTGTCGTCCGCATCGGCGACGGCGCGTTCCGCGATTGCGCCGCCCTCTCCGAAATCGTGATTCCGGAGGGTGTGACGCGGATCGGCGCGAATGCGTTCCGCGGTACGTCGCTCGCGTCCGTCGAGATTCCGTCCACGGTGGCGGAGATCGGCGCGGGTGCGTTCGCCGGGCTCGACCTCGTGACGGAACTGACGCTGCCGTCCTCGCTCCGTGCGCTCGGCGACGGCGCGTTCGCGGGCTGCTCGCGCCTCGCGTCGCTCGTCGTCCCGGCGGGCGTGACGGCGCTGGGTGCGGATGTCTTCAGCGGCTGCGCGGCGCTGAAGGCGGTCTACTTCCTCTCCGCGACGGCGCCGGCCGCCGACGCGGCGGCCTACGCGGGGACTTCGGACGGCCTCGTTTCCTACGTCGTCAAGGATTCGACGGGGTGGGACGGCCTTGCCACGTCGAAGTCCCTGCCGCAGGCCTGGCCGGCGACGGAGGGTCGCGCCATCGAGTGGTGGGAGCCGAACGTCTTCGAGGCGACGTTCCTCGGCAACGGCGGCGAGCCGGCGTCGCAGGCGGTCGCCGAGACGACGGGTGCGGGCTATGCGCTGCCGGCCGAGTCGCCGACGCGCGTCGGCGCGACGTTCGCCGGGTGGTGGACGGAGCCTGTGAACGGCGGACAGGTGAAAACCACGACGAAGGTCGAGCTGACGCGCCCGCACACGCTCTACGCGCACTGGCGCGGCCACGTCTACACGGTCGCGTTCGACCTGAACGGCGCGGCGGGCGCCCTGCCGTCGCTGTCGATGGAGTATGGCGTGGCGGCGGCCCTGCCCGTCTGCACAGTCCGCCGGCGCGACTTCGACTTCGCGGGCTGGTCGCTCGCGCCGGACGGCGCGACGGTTGACTTCGCCGACGGCGCGGAAGTCCTGAACCTGACGGACGAGGACGGCGCGACGGTGACGCTTTACGCCGTCTGGACGCCGCGCACGTGGACGGCGGCGGACTACCTTGGCGCGGGCGGCCTTGCGTTCGCCTCGGACGGCGACGCGACGTGGTTCGCGGACGAGGAGACGAGCCACGACGGCGACGGCTCGATGCGGAGCGGCGCGATCGGGAAGAGCCAGCGCTCAACGCTGAAGATGTCCGTGAAGGGCAAGGGCGTTCTCTCGTTCTGGTGGAAGGTCGTCTGCGAGCCGGGCGACCTGGACACGGGCGACCTCTACGACTACTTGGAGCTGACGGTCGACGGGGTGCGTCCGGCGGCGGTCTCGCCCGTCGCGGGCGACGTGGACTGGACGCGCGTCGTTGTGCGCATCGACGGCGACGCGGCGGAGCACGAGGTCGCATGGTCGTTCGTGAAGGACGACTGGGACGAGGAGGTGCTCGCCGACGTCGCGTGGGTGGACGAGGTGACGTGGACGCCCGACCCCGTCACGCTCTCGTTCGGCGCGGGCGAGGCGACGGGTGGCGACGCGCCGGAGGCGGTCGTCTCCGCGTGCGGCGAGACGGTTGTGTTGCCGGGGGCGGGCTCGCTCGTCCGCGACGGCTTCGGCTTCGTCGGTTGGAGCGACGGGACGACGACGTATGCGGCGGGCGCGGCGTATGCCGTCGGTGCGGCGGACGTCGCGTTCGTCGCGGTCTGGCGCGAACTGTCGACCGGCGACGCGCTGAACGCGCCAGGTCTCGCGTTCGCGGCCGGCGGCGACGCGGCGTGGACGCTCGACGCGGCGGTCAGCCACGACGGTGTGGCGTCCCTGCGGTCGGGCGCGGTCGCCGCCGGGCAGTCGAGTTGGGTTGAGACGTCCGTCACGAACGCGGGGACGCTCGCCTTCTGGTGGAAGGCGGACGGGCTCCTCTATCGCGGCAAGCCGGCCAACTTCGTGCAGGTCGAGATCGACGGCGCGGCCGTGACGAACGCGATGGTCACGGACTGGGAGAGCGTCTCGGTCGAGGTCGCCGGGGCGGGGGCGCACGCGGTGCGCTGGACGTACAGACAGGCGCGTGCGCAGACGTCTGGCGAGGCCTGCGCGTGGCTCGACGAGGTGACGTGGACGCCCGCCGCGTCGGAGGGGCCGACGGTCGCGGGCGATGACGGGGCGAGCGTGACGGGCGACGCGGAGACGGGGTTCGTCGTGAAGCCGAGCGCGGGGAGGGAGAGCGTCGTCGTGACGATCCCGGACGGCATGGACGCGGCGAAGGTCGAGGTCGTCGTCTCGCCCGACGTGAAGACGGTCACGCCCCACGGCGCGGCGGTGCGGGTTGTGCGCGGCACTTCGGATATTACGGACTACCTCGACATCCCGGCGGCGGTCGGGGGCGTGATTGACCTCGGCGCGGCGACGGTGAAGGACGAAATCGTGAAGGAAGTGTTGAGCGTCGAGAAGGGCGCGGAAATCACGCTGACGGCGGAAGACCCGGTGCTGAAGACCGCCGACACGCGGCCCGGCCTCACCTACCGGCTCTACGAGGGCACGGCTCTCGACGGACTCCAGCCCGGCGTCTCGACCGTCGGCGACGGCAGCCCATGGACGCCGGCGATCTCGGTGAAGGGCGGCACGAGCGGATTCTACATGATCAAGGTCGAGAAGTAGCCGCACGAGACGGCGTTCCAGTGCTTCGGGGGTGGTTGTCTAAGGGAAAATTTGGTATACTATGCCGCATTTTCAACCCCTCACAAGGATTAGAATGCAGTCGAGTAAAGTGGTGTCGCCCCATATGCCGCGAATCGTTCAACTGATGGTTTTCGCGGGATTCTCCCTCATTTTGCCAGCAATGGGCGCGGCGGAAGGCGTTGCGGAACTCGCTCCCGTCGTCGTCTGGGGCGAGCGACTGCGGATTGGCGATGCGCAGGCGGACGATTCGCCCTGGCGCGGTGCGCCGCCCGCCCTGAGCGTTCGGGGTCAGAGCGAGGCGGGTGCGCTCGTCGATTTAAGCGTCAACGGTTCGGCCTTTTCCGAGGCGGGAATCATCTTCAACGGCGCGGCGGTTCGTAACGCCCAGACCGAACACTTCAACGGCGACCTGTCGTGTCCCTCGGACTGGCTAGAAACGCCGCGGGTCCTGACGGGCATCGACCTTTACCGCGCCAACGCGGGACACTCGGCGGGATCGCTTGAGGCGCGGATGGCGTCCGTCGCGGAGCGCGGCGGAAGGGCGACACTCGGGGTTGGCACGGACGGGCTTTACTTCCTGCGGGCGAACGACCGCGAGACGTTCGCCGTCACCGATTCCGTGCGCGGCTGGGTCGGTGCGTTCGTCGAGGCGGCGCACGCGGACAGGATCGACGGCTATGAGGAAAACGGACTCGACCGCTTCGCCGTGGGCGGACGGTTCGGCATGGCGGCGGAGAACTGGACGTTCGATTCGCTCGTCGCCTACCGCTGGCGCGACTTCGGGTGCCGCGGCGCCTACGGCTACGATGCGCGGCCCGCCTGGGAGGCGAACAAGTCGGGGCTTCTCTCCCTCGACTGGATTTATGACGCGGGCGACGACCAGAAGAGCGAAATATCCGTCCTCTGGTCACGCGCTCACGACGTCTACCGCCTGGACGAGGACGACCCCGACTACTACGAGAACAAGCACCTTGCGGATGAAATCGTGCTTCATGCGACGACGCGGCGGCATCTGACGGACTGGCTGTTCGTCGATTTGCGCGGCGATACGGAGTTCGAGGTCTACAACACCCGCCGTCACCACAACTACACGGGGACTTCGCCCTACACGAGGAAGAGCCGCTACAACCGCGTCCACGGGTCGTACGCGGTGCTGTCGGGGGTGAAGGTGGAACGCTGGGAGTTCGCGGTCGGGGCTTCCGCCGAGTTCTACAGCGCGTTCGGTTCGGAGTGCAACCCCGCCGCCGGAATCGCCTACTATCTTGATGAAGAGGAGCGGAGCAAAGTTGAACTTTCCTATCGCGAAGCGACGCGAATGCCGAGTTATACGGAACTGACCTACGAAAGCCCCACGACCATCGGCTGCTACGACCTGCCGCTTTCCCACACCCGCACGCTCGCGCTCGACCTCACCTGCAGGCCGACCACCGCCGAGGCGATGGTCGAACGGGTGCGCGGCGGCGCCTTTATCTCGCGCAGCGAACGCCTGACGGACTGGCTGAACTTTGCCCCGGACGGACGCTGGACGGCGACCGCGCTCGATCCCGTGACGTTCTTCGGCTTTTCGGGCGACACGGTCGTCCGCGTGACGGATTCCTTCAAGTTGATGGCGGATGGCGCGATTATCGTGAAGGAAACTGACACCGACTACTACTCGTCGCGCTACGTGATGGACTACCCGATTGCTTCCTTTGCCGTGGAGGCGCGCTACGACATCACGGACTACTGGCGCATTTCGTACCGTCAGGGCGTGGAGGTGTGGAAGTCGAACCCCGTTCGCGACGGGTCGGACGTGCGCAACGTCTCGCGGCTGGAAACGGAGTTCAAGTTGCCGTTCTGCCGCGACCTTTCGTTCGCGCTCGGCATGGCGGACATCTTCGACCAGGCGTTCGAGGTCGTGCCGGGCCAGAAGGCGCGCGGCTTCACGGGCTACCTTTCCGCCACCTACACGTGGTAGGGTTGCATTCCTCTCCACAACTCCACACGGCCAATGAACGCCGCGCCTCCGCACGGACATTCGGGAGCCTGAAAACCGCCGCGGCGACTTCGTGGTCAAAATCAAGTCCCGACGAAAAACGGGTGACCGGTATTTGACGAACGGGGCTGTCAAAGTCTTGGCCTCAGTTTCAAAAGGGCGTCCACTATTATGGCAAACCGCGCTAAAATATGCGCAATTACGGCTACTTGACGCAAAGTAAGCGATTTTGGTATAATACGCCCTCAACAATTTGAGCAGAAAGGAACAACTATCATGAAGATGACATGGCAGCCGTCGAAGATTAAGCGGAAAAGGAAAATCGGCTATCGCGCCCGCAGGGCGACGAAGGGCGGTCGTAAGATTCTTGCGGCGCGCCGCGCGAAGGGTCGTAAGCGCCTGACTCAGGTCTGAGGTCAGGGTCTACTATGTCCACCCGACTCCCCGGTGCGAGATACAAGCGTATCTTCGACCGGGGGCGTTCCGTCAAGGGGCGTCTCCTCGTCGGGTGGCATTTCACATCTCCCGACGCCGACCGAATGGCCGGCGTCGTCGTTTCCAAGAAAACCTTCCACGATGCGGTTGACCGCAACCGGGCCAAACGACTTCTTCGTGAGGCCTATCGCTTGCTGGCGAAGGAGGAATCCGTTCCGGAGAAGACCGAATGGATATTCATTGCGAAGCGGGCGATTGGCGGAAAGTCCTGCGCCGAGGTTGTGGCAGAGATGAGGGAGGTATGCGCTCGGTCTTGATTTTTCTGGTGCGCGGTTATCAAGTTGCGCTTTCGCCGCTGATGGGAGGGGCGTGCCGCTTTGAGCCGTCGTGCTCGAACTACATGATTGAGGCTTTGCGGGTACACGGGGCCGTGAAGGGAACGCTTCTCGGGCTGTGGCGGATTCTGCGGTGTCATCCGTTCGGTCGCCACGGCTACGATCCCGTGCCGATGAAGGGGAAATGGCGGTGCGAACGCCCCGTCAACTTGATGAAGAACATGTCACTTTAACGAAAAGAAGGACAAATAAGAGGATGAACAAGACAGAGAAGGTCATTTGCCTGTTGCTCGGCGCGGCACTTGCGTGGTATATTTTCACGGAGATTCCGAAGCAGAAGAAGGCGGCTGCGATGGCGGCGGCCGAACGCGCTCGCGTTGCGGCATCCGCCGTGACGAACGCTCCTGCGGCGACCGCGCCGACTGCGCCGACGGCGAAGCCCGTTGCCGCAGCGGCCTTGGCGAAGCCGACCGTGCCGGAGAAGATGGTTTCGCTCGAGAACGACCAACTCAAACTCGAACTCAGTTCGTGGGGCGCGGTCGTCAAGACGGCGACGCTGAAGCAGTATGCCCACCGTCTTGGCAAGGTGAGCGACGAGAATCCGCCGGTCGTACTCGACTTCACGGATTCGCCGCTGGGTGCGCTCGGCGGCGTGGCGGGACTCGCCCCGAATGCCGCGTACGAGGTGCGGTCGGTGGAATCCAATGCGGTTGTCTTCGTGAATGCGGCGGTCACGCGCAAGGTGACGCTCGGCGCGAATTACCAAGTCTCATACGAAGAGACGTTCCACACGGTCCCGACGGCGGGTTCGACTCTTTCGCTCGGCGTGATGCAGATGGGCGTTTCAAAGAACGACCTCCTCTCGATTGACAGTTTCGTGAAAGACCCGAAGGGCGGAAAGGCGATTCACCACGGGGACGAGGAGCCGTTGAAGGACTATCTCGTGGGCGGACTTTCCGGCGGGTGCGGCGGCTCGAAGAGCGCGGCGGGGCTGCCGGCGACGATGGAAGTTCCCTATCGCGGCGAACAGGAGTGGATTGCCGTGAAGAACCGCTTCTTCGTGACGGCCCTCGCGAGTTCGACCATGCCGAACGACGGGTTCGTCGCCACGGTCGCCCGTGACGTGCGCGCCGCGAACTACCGCCCCGAATCGGTCGCGGCGAAAGTCTCCTTCCCGACGTGCGGGACGACGCGCACGAGCGTCTTCTACGTCGGCCCGAAGAAGCAGTCCCTCCTGTGGGATCTCGGCATGCGCGACGTGATGGAGTTCGGCATCTGGCGGTGGATCTGCTATCCGCTCGTGTGGATTCTCAACGTCTTCAATGCGTGGATTCCGAACTACGGCGTGGCGATCATCCTCCTTACGATTCTCGTGCGTATCATCTTCTGGCCGCTGACCCACAAGTCAACCGTCGGCATGAAGAAGATGCAGGAAATCCAGCCGCTGATGAAGGAGATTCAGAAGAAATACAAGGACAATCCCCAGCGGCTTCAGCAGGAAACGTGGGCGCTCTACCGCGACCACAAGGTGAACCCGATGAGTTCGTGTCTGCCGATGCTGATTCAGATTCCGGTGTTTATCGCGCTCTTCAACGTGCTGCGCAGCGCGGTTGAACTGCGCTATGCGCCGTTCCTCTGGATTGCCGACCTCTCCGAGCCGGAAGGTCTCTTCGCGAGTTGGTTTCCGTTTGGCGGCTTGAACATTCTGCCGATTCTGATGGCGGCGACGATGGCCCTGCAGAGCGCGCTCACGCCCTCGACCGGCGACAAGAACCAGCAGCGCATGATGATGGTCTTCATGCCGGTGATGATGCTGGTGATGTTCTACTCGTTCCCATCCGCCCTCTCGCTCTACTGGACGCTGAGCCAGGTGTTTTCGATTGTGCAGATGTGGCTGATTCGGCGCAAGAGCGCGGCAAAGACGGAAGTTCTCGTTCCCGAAGTAATCGACCCGCCCCAGCAGACGCGGCAGATGCGCCGTCACGGAAGGGCCTGACATGGAGCGCTTTGAACTCGAGCCGAAGTTGAAGGAGGAAATCCGCTCCCGCGTCCTGGGAGAGGGGTTCATGCGGATTTCACAGTCCGTGCGGCGCAACGGGCAGTCGTTCAAGATTGCCGTTCGCCCGGTCGAGATTGGCGGCGTTCGCAAGTTCCAGGCAGAGATGACGGACGACGGACAGGTTCGCGTGAAGAACTTCGACGCGAACGGCATCGCGGGCGGGCTTGAGGAGATTCTCAACCAGAAGGGTGCGCGGGAACTTCATCTCATGACAGCGAAGGGCGACCTGCACGTTCGGGTGACGAAGAAAGGCCACGCGCTCGTCTCGCGCTCGGCGGAAATGGATCGCGCCGTCGTCGTCCAACCCCACGACCGCGTGAAGAAACTGCCGCTGACGAGTTTCGACGCGGCGGCCTATTTGCGCGTGGCCGGTCTGGCGGACGGCGAGGGTCGGATTCGCGCCTCGATGCGCGGCAAATACGACCAGGTGAACGAGTTCCTCAAGGTCGTCGGCGCGACGGTCAAGCCAGAACCGAAACAGGCGGAAGGCGTGGAAGCCCCCGTCTTCACCGTGGTGGACTGCGGGTGCGGCAAGGCGTATCTGACAATCGCCCTCTACTTCTATCTCACGCAGGTCGTCAAACTGCCGAACGTGAGGGTCGTCGGAATCGACCGCCGCGCTGATGTGATTTCTTCCGCGAGGAAGATGGCGGAGAACCTTGGCGTGGCCGACGGCGTCACGTTCCTTGAAAGCGACTTGGGCGCGGCAAACGTCGGAAAGGCCGACTTGGTCGTCTCGCTCCACGCCTGCGATACGGCGACGGACGAGGCGTTGGCGCTTGGCGTGGAGTGGAAGGCGCGGTACATTCTGAGCGCACCCTGCTGCCAGCACGAACTGCAGAAGACGCTGGACGACAAGGGCGCGTTCGCGGGCCTGATGCGTCAGTCGATTCTGCGCGAACGCCTCTGCGACATCCTGACGGACTCCTTCCGGGCGATGATCATGCGGATACTCGGCTTTCGGACGCAGGTCATCGAGTTCGTTTCAAGCGAGGCGACGGCGCGGAACGTGCTGCTCAAGTGCGAATACGGCGTGAAGCCGGGGCAGGCGGGTCCCGTGGGGGAATACCTGAACCTGCGCGACTACTGGCACGTCACGCCTTGGCTCGAAACGCGGCTGGCGAAGTATTTGGAGAAATACTTCGCCAGTTACGTCTGACGGCTCTTGCCGCGCCGAAGCCGACGCGGCTATCCCAGTATTTCGTCTGCGACGGCCGTTCCCATTTCGGAGGTCGAAACGGACTTGCCGTCCGCCGGGGCGATGTCCACCGTGCGAACGCCGCGTGCGATGACGGCTTCCACCGCCTTCTCGATTGCGTCGGCCTCTTCGGTCTGGCCGAAGGAGTGGCGCAGCATCAGCGACACGGAGAGGATTGTCGCGAGCGGATTCGCGATTCCCCTGCCGGCGATATCGGGGGCGGAGCCGTGAATCGGCTCGTAGAGGCCGTGTCCGCCCGCACCGAGCGAGGCGGAGGGCAGCATGCCGATTGAACCCGTGATTTGCGACGCTTCGTCCGAGAGGATGTCGCCGAACATGTTTTCCGTGAGAAGCACGTCGAAGTGGGAGGGATTGCGCACGAGTTGCATCGCGGCGTTGTCCACGTACATGTGGTCAAGGGCGACGTCGGCGTATTCCGCGTCGTGCAGGGCCGTCACCGTTTCGCGCCAGAGGCGCGAGGTCGCCAGCACGTTCGCCTTATCGACGCTCGTCACGCGGCGATTCCGCCGCCGGGCGGCCTCGAAGGCGATTCGGGCGATGCGTTCGATTTCCGCCGTGGAATAGGGCATGACGTCCCTTGCGGACTTGCCGTCTGCGGCGCGTTCGTGTGCGCCGAAGTAGATGCCGCCCGTGAGTTCGCGCACGACGAGCACGTCGATGCCGCCCGCGACGATTTCGTCCTTGAGCGGACTCGCCCCCTTGAGCGCGTTCCACACCTTCGCCGGGCGCAGGTTGCCGTAGAGGCCGAGTTCCGAGCGGAGCGTCAGCAGGGCGCGGCGTTCGGGGCGTTTCTCGGCGGGGAGGGCGTCCCACTTCGGGCCGCCGACCGCCCCGAGCAGAATCGCGTCCGCCGAACGACATGCGGCGAGCGTCGCGTCGGGCAGACAATCGCCGCAGAGGTCGTAGGCGGCCCCGCCCACGGGATGGACGGTCATTTCAAAGTCGTGGCCGAACCGCTTGCCGACGGCGGCGAGGGCTTTCATGGCCTCGCCCGTGATTTCGGGTCCGATTCCATCGCCGGGAATGACAGCAATCGTCTTTTTCATGCCCGTTCGTTTCCTTTCTTGTTGAGGTAGGCGGCGAGTCCGCCAGCGGCGATGAGGTCGCGCATGAAGGGCGGGAAGGGTTCGGCGGTGAAGGTGAGCCCGCTCGTCTCGTCCGTGATACGCCCCGTCTCGAAATCGACCGACACCGAGTCGCCGGCGGCGATGGCGGCGGCGGCTTCGGGACATTCGAGGATGGGGAGCGCGACGTTCAGCGAGTTGCGGTAGAAGATGCGGGCGAAACTTGCCGCGATGACGCAGGCGACGCCGCTCGCCTTGATTGCAATCGGGGCGTGTTCACGTGAACTGCCGCATCCGAAGTTGCGACCCGCGACGATGATGTCGCCGGGATTGACGCTTTTCACGAAGTTCGCGTCAATGTCCTCCATGCAGTGTGCCGCGAGTTCCTTCGGGTCGGGTGTGTTGAGGTAGCGGGCGGGGATGATGACGTCGGTATCGACGTTGTCGCCGTACTTGAATGCCTTGCCTTTTGCGTTCATTTGTCAGATTCCTTCCGGGGCGGAGATTTTGCCCGTGATGGCGCTTGCGGCCGCGACGGCGGGCGAAGCGAGATAGATTTCGGATTCGATGTGGCCCATGCGGCCGACGAAGTTGCGGTTCGTCGTCGAGACGCACCGCTCGCCCTTCGCGAGCACGCCCATGTAGCCGCCGAGGCACGGCCCGCACGTCGGGGTCGAGACGACGCAGCCCGCCTGTACGAACTGGGTGACGAGACCCTCCTCCACGGCCTGCAGGTAGATTTTCTGCGTCGCGGGAATCACGATGCACCTGACGCCGGGGGCTACCGTATGGCGCTTCAGCACGTCCGCCGCGATGCGCAGATCGCCGATGCGCCCGTTCGTGCACGAGCCGATGACGACTTGGTCGATGGCGATGTCGCCGACCTCGTCAATCGTCCGCACGTTGGAGGGCAGGTGCGGGAACGCGACCGTCGGCTTGAGTGCGCCGAGGTCGATTTCAATCGTCTGCACGTATTCCGCGTCGGGGTCGGCCTCGTAGACGGTCGGTTCTTTCGCGCCGTGTTCCGAGAGGTAGGCGCGGGTTGCCGCGTCCACGGGGAAGATGCCGTTCTTCGCACCCGCCTCAATCGCCATGTTCGCCACGGTGAAGCGGTCGTCCATCGAAAGGGCGGCCACGCCAGGGCCGGTGAACTCGAGGGACTGGTAGCGCGCGCCATCCACGCCAATCATGCCGATCAGGTGCAGCACGAGATCCTTGCCGCCGACGTAGCGGCGCGGCTTGCCCGTCAGTACGACCCGAATGGCCGAGGGAATGCGGAACCACGTCTCGCCCGCCGCCATGCCGGCGGCCATATCCGTCGATCCGACGCCCGTCGAGAACGCGCCGAGTGCGCCGTAGGTGCAGGTGTGGCTGTCCGCGCCAATCACGAGATCGCCCGCCGTGACGAGTCCCTTCTCCGGGAGGAGGGCGTGTTCGACTCCGCAGTCGTGGCCGACCTCGAAGTAGTTCTTGATTCCCTGCACCTTGGCGAACGCCCTCATGCAGGCGCACTGTGCGGCGGCCTTGATGTCCTTGTTCGGCGTGAAGTGATCGGGCACGAGCGCGATCTTCGTCCGGTCGAACACCTTTTCACGCCCGAACTTCGGGAACTCGCCGACCGCCACGGGCGTGGTGATGTCGTTGCCGAGTACGAGGTCGAGTTTCGCCATCACGAGTTCGCCCGCGTGGACTTCCTTCTTTCTCGCGTGTGCCGCGAGAATCTTCTGCGTCATTGTCATTGCCATAAGACTTGTTCCTTCGTTTTCCTCACTTGTCGGTGTGGCCGCCGGTGAGCATATCCTCTTCGTAGGTCTGCTGGGCGACGGCCGCCGCACCCGCACCGAGCCGCCCGGTTTGCCCGGACAGCATGCTGTTCACCGCGTCAAGAGTCGAGAGGATCGAACTTTCGATGATGTCCGTCGAAACGCCCTTGCCGCGATACACGCCCGCCGCGTCCGCAATCTTCACGTTCACCTCGCCCAGCGCATCGCGGGATTCCGTGACCGCCTCGATCCGGTAGTCGAGCAACTTGAACGGATGTCCGACGATCTTCTCGATCGCACGGATGGACGCGAACACGGGACCCGTCCCGTACGCGGTTTCGGTCGCCTTCTCCCCGCCGCGCTCCAGCGTGACGCAGGCCGTCGAATACATGCGGTTGCCGCTCGACACCACGTAGTTCGCGAGCGACCAGTCGCTTTCGCGCCGCACGTGCCCGACCACCGTCTCGACGAGCGCGACGATGTCGCGGTCTTCAATCGTCTTCTTGCGGTCGGCGAGCACCTTGAAGTCGGCGAAGAGTTTGTCCTCGACGGACTTCTCGACCGCATAGCCGAGATCGACGAGCCGCTGGGCGAAGGCGTGCTGGCCCGAGTGCTTGCCAAGCACGAGCGCGGTCTTCTTGAGCCCTACGCTTTCCGGGGTCATGATTTCGTATGTCTTGGCGTTCGCCATCACGCCGTGCTGGTGGATGCCGCTCTCGTGCGCGAAGGCGTTCGCGCCGACGATCGCCTTGTTCGGTGCGATCTTCACGCCCGTAATCGTCTGCAGCAGTTGCGCCGTCTTCGCGATTTCCTCCGTGCGGACGTTGTAGCCGATGTCGTAGACGTCGTGCCGTGTGCGGAGGTTCATCACGACTTCTTCAATCGCGGCATTTCCGGCTCGCTCGCCGATGCCGCAGATGCACCCCTCGACCTGCCGCGCACCCGCCGCCACGCCGGCGAGCGAGTTCGCCACCGCGAGCCCGAGGTCGTCGTGGCAGTGCATTGAAATGATTGCCTTGCCGACGTTCGGTACGCGCGTCATCACGTTCGTCACCATCGCCGAAATCTCCGCCGGGGTCGCGTAGCCGACCGTGTCGGGCAGGTTCACCGTCGTCGCGCCCGCGTCAATCACCGCCTCCACCACGCGGCACATGTAGTCCCGGTCGGTGCGCGAGGCATCCTCGAGCGAAAACTCCACGTCATCGCAGTAGTTCCGCGCATACTTCACCGCATCGACCGCGCGCTGCAAGGCCTGTTCCCGCGTCATCTTGAGCTTGTATTCGAGGTGCAGGTCGCTCGTCGCAAGGAAGGTGTGGATGCGCGGCCTCTTCGCGCCCTTGACCGCCTCGTAGGCCGCGTCGATGTCCTTGACGAGCGCACGGGAGAGTGACGCAACGGTCACATCGCTCACCGCCTCCGAAATGGCCTTGACGGACGCGAAGTCGCCGGGCGAGGCGATGGCGAACCCTGCCTCCAGCACGTCCACGCCGAGGGCTTCGAGTTGCCGCGCCATGCGGATTTTCTCCTCGATGTTCATCGAGTAGCCAGGGGCCTGTTCGCCGTCCCTCAGCGTTGTATCGAATATTTTGATTGTATCCATCGTATCTCTTTTCTTACAACAAAACAACCCCGCTCTTTCGTGCGGGGTCGCTTGCTGCGGTTTGCCTTGGTTGCCGAAACCTTACGAAACCGAACGCGCCCCGCGCCACGTAAGCGCGAGATTAAGGCTTCCAAGAAGGAAGAATGTGACAATTGCGTTGTTCATGCCTGTTCTTTCGGCAACATTGCGTATTCTACCAAAAGTGCGTCTCCGCTGTCAATGGGGGTAAATCCTGCGCAGTTTGCCATAATAACGGACACTCTTTCAGGAACGGAAGATGTCCGGCGGGA
>CAVAHB010000040.1:0-15957 GCA_963588415.1 Faecalibacterium sp. CAG:74 | reverse complement strand
GCTCAAAGGATTGATTCAACGGGCGTGGCGGAGGCTCTGCGGACGAATGAACTGGATCTGCTTATCAAGTCCGTTCTCAATTTCCCACCCCCGCCAATGCCGAATTTTGATATAATGTCGCAAGATACCGCATGAAAGAGACAGCCCTAAATACGTTGGCCAAGGCGATTGGCTATCCGGAGGAGGTTCCCCTCGGCTCCGTTTCTTTTGCTTTTTCGGTTGACGACGAAACCATTGAGGCCTCGGTTGAGAAGGGACGACTGCTATTGATGTGCAAACTCTCCGCTGCGGCAGATGCGGATCTTGCACAACTCGCCGATTATGCAGCCGGGCGGGTGTTGCGCGAAGAGGCGACGCTCGCCTACGACCCCGAAACCGATTGCGTAATTCTTTGGCAGGACCTACCCGCTTCATCCGACGCGGCCCTGCTGAGGCGGTTTTTCGAAGTTTTCGCCTCCTCGTGCGACTGGTGGCTGGCGCGGGTCAGGGGCGGCGAGACGGCGGCGGCAATTCCCGAAATGATGATTCGTCCGTAGGATAAGGGGGATAGCTGGCTTATGATGGTAAAGAGATTGACATTTTTGATTGTCTGCGCGGCATTACATCTCGGTGCGGTGGAGATTCCCTGGCGTGTACCGAATTATGCGCTTACCGCACGCAGTCTGAAGGTGCGCGAGATTCTGGAAACTTTTGCCATTGCCGAAGGTGTCCCATTGGTCATGAGCGATGCCGTACACGGTGAGATGTCGGGCAATTTTCAAAAAATGCCGGCGCGGGAGTTCCTCGACCGCGTTGCGACCGTCAACAATCTCACCTGGTATTACGATGGCGCGACAATATGGGTTTACGGTTCGGGCGAGATTCTGACGACGCTTTTGGATTTGCGCTACATGAAGGCCGACGAGGTTCTTGCGCTTATGCGCGACCTCGGCGTTGAGGACGCACGATTTCCTCTGAAATCCGCCTCTGGCGGAGAACTCGTCATGGTCTCGGGTCCGCCGCGCTACGTCACGCTCGTCGTTGATATGATTGCCAAGGCCGACCGTCTGCGTGAGCAACGCACCTTCACGCGGTTGGAGACTCGGCTTTTCCCGCTTACCTACACGTGGGCGGACAATGTGAGTTTTCAACGCACGTCCGGCACGGGCATTGAGACTTCGACTTCAATCCGCGGCGTTGCTTCGCTTCTGCAGGAACTCATGCAACTGAGCGGCGGAAAGGCTCAGGAGGGGACGAATGAGGTTGAACGCGCCGCAACTGCCGTGCCTACTCCCGTCATCCGTCCCGAGAATCGGCTCAATGCGGTGCTTGTGCGCGATGCCGCGCCGAGGATGCCAATGTATGAGTCGCTCATACGCGAACTTGATCGTCCGCAGAAACTTGTCGAGATTGGCGTCACCGTGCTTGAACTCTCGCGTGAGGACGCACTCGACTGGCAGCTTTCGCTCAATGTCTCCGGCGGACATACGCGGGGAAGCGAATCGCACAGTGCCGGTATCGGACAGAATGTCGACAATCTGCTGACACCTGAGACGCTCTCCGGGCTTGGTGGGTCGGGGGCCTATTCCTATCTCGGCAAGAATGTGAACGTCAACGCGAGCGTAACCGCGCTCAAGTCAAAGGGAAAGGCACGCAACATCGCACGCACTTCCCTGCTGACGCTCAACAATATGACGGCCGAACTCTCAGATACCGAGAGTTATTCGGCGAAACTCGTCGGCGAGAAAGTTGCGAGCGTTTCGGAAACCAGCGCCGGGACGCGACTTGCGGTTAAGCCGCGCATCGTCGAGCCGCCGGCGGGTTCGACCAATGTCGTCCGACAGGTCTGGCTCACGTTAGAACTTCAGGACGGTGGTTTGGATATGCTTGCGACGGTTGACTCCCTGCCAACGAAACGCACGACGACGCTTGAGACGCAGGCCTCCCTTCCCGAAGGCGAATCGTTGCTTCTCGCGGGCTATTTCAAGGACATTGACGAGGAATCCGGGTGGGGCATTCCCTACTTGCGCGATATCCCATTCATCGGCTGGATTTTCGGCGGCCACTCCACGAAGAAGCAGACCGTTCAACGGCTCTTTATCCTGACCCCGCATGTCATCGACCCGTTCGTTGACTATGCGTCACCGACGCAAGGCGTCTCGACCGTCCAGTTGTTGCGTCAACGCGACACCACCGAAGCCGAATTGATGTCCGATGCGGCCGATCGAGATGATATGGCGCGCAAGGAGCGTGAAGCGGCGGTTGAGGAAAGGCGGACGATCCGTCACGAGCAGTTTGACGAGACCTATCGCCGCAACGAGAAAGAGCGTGACTTCCGCAAGGAGCAGCGCGAGGTGGCGAACGAGAAAAGCCGTGAGGCGTGGGATCGCGACTTCGAGAGCCGACGCGAAGCGTTTAAGGAGGCGGAGAAATAAATGCTTGACGCGGCCCAAATCATGCGCCAGGCGCTTCAGGCGGGACGTTTCGACACCCTGCAGAACGCGGCGTTTTCCGCGACCCAGACGAATAAGGCGGCCGTTGAGTCTGGGCAGGCAATGGGCTTCACCCTGCAGGTTATTGACGACCCGATGGCCGATCTCATGGACTCAATGGAAGAACTTTCCTTCCAGTTCGAAGAGAAGACTCTGAAATCCGTCGCCGAACGCAAACTCGGCGAGATTCGCTCCGTGCGCAGTGCCTATGTGATGGCGGTTGAGACGTGGCAAAAAACGATGCCCGACTTGCCGGGCGGCGCGTTCATGGAGCGGATGCTCCGCAACCTGCGACAGGCGATGCTCGCGGGCCAATCGCCGGACGCGAACGGGCTTTTGAAGATGCTGGGCGAGGGTTCGCGCGATCCGTCGCACCAGTTCGCGATGATTGACATCCTCGAAAAGGCCATTCGACCCGACGAGGCAGATCTCAGGGGACTTCTCGAATCCGCGAAAAGCGAATTGATGCGGGCGCAGGGCGCGGAGGTTCGCGCTGGCATCAACCTTGCGGCCGTCGTCAACGCGAAAGCACAGAACCCCGAGGAGATGCAGGGGCTTCGCGATCTCTACCGGGGCGAGATTCTCGGCTTTACATCGCCGCAGGACTGCTTTGCGTCGCTACTCCAGGCGCGGGGCGCGGGGCGGCTTGCGGATGCAATCGACTTTCTCATCAAGGGTTGTGGCGTCGATTTGCAAAGCCCTTCGCCGTCGCAAAGTCCGGAGGAACTGAGGCGTATTCTCGGTGACCTTCAGTGTGTGCAGGTACTAAAGACCTGTCTCGACAAGCTCACGTCACTTTCCGGCAAGATGGTTTCACAGTTTGGCGAACCGTGTCTCCTCGACGGCGAGAAACTCACGGGGCGCGTCATGGACTTCACGCGGATGCCGTTTGTGAATGCGGCAAATGTTGCCGCGCTTGTCTCCTCGTGCGGGCTTTCCCAGCTGCTTGCGCAGATTTATTTCTGCACGGGGCTAATTGATGTCTTTCGTTCGCTTTCGCCGCGCCTTTTCGAGCAGGAAGCCGACCGCTTTCGCCTGGAGGATGCCGCGCAGGAGCATCTGGACGGACTTGTCTCCTTGCAAGAGGAGGCGGATCGCAAGGAACGGGAAGGAGGACGCGCGGCATGACGCTTCCATCCTGGATTGCCGAAACGGTCCTCGCCTTTGGGCGGCAACTCGGGCTTTCGTCGTTCGCGCTGAATGAGCGCGGCGCGGCGGGCGTTCGATTTGAAAACGGTCGTGCGCTCTATCTTGAGGGCGGTGCGGACGGATTGATGATTTCGGTCGGCCTTGCGGCCGATGCGTCGGCGGATACGATGCGCAGACTCCTAACCAGCGCACATCCAGCCGCGCAAACGCCCGGCATCAAGGTGCGGGCGGTGAGGCTTGGGAAGACCGGTGAAGTGCGATTCGTTGCGCGTCTTGGTGAGCGTGACTTGACGACAACGGGGTTGGAGCAGACGTTTCACGTGCTCTGGCAGGTTGCGGACACCTTTGAAAGGGCGACACGATGAATCTAAGTCGTGTTACAGAGGGCGTCAACTTCAACACGGGCATCTCGATGTCCGAGTACAATGAGGTGCCGGCCGGGCAGACGAAGGGGCTTACTCAGGGGACGGTTCTGCCTGGATCGACGACCGTTTCCGAAGCCTTGAGTAGCATTTTCCCCAAAGACCCGACGGTTGGCGGTGCGATTCTCGGGATGTTGGCATCGGAAGGCAATGCGACGCGACTTCGCTCGGCGAATGGTTTTCGCCTTGCGACGCGGCGGGCAATCCGAACGCTACGCAGTCGCAAGGGTGGCGCAGCGCAGCGGGCGGCGAGCGAACTGGAGGCTCTTTTGGAAGATACGGAACTTTTGGATTTCTATCGGGCTTCCCTCTTGGAAAGTTAATTGAGATTTTGTGACGGATATATGAAGACGTTCAATATCGGCGGAGGCATGGCGAAATACGGGGATTTGATCCTCGCGTTCCTCGTTGTTTGCATCATCGGCCTCTTGATCGTGCCGTTGCCTTCGCCGATCGTTGACCTGCTGATCTCGATGAACATCTGCATCTCGGCGGTGCTTTTGATGCTTTCGCTCTACTTGCCGCGTGCATTGGCATTCTCGACGTTCCCGTCCATGCTTCTCTTTACGACGCTCTTCCGTCTTTCGCTGAATGTGACGACGACGCGTTGCATTCTTCTGCACGGCTCGCAGGACCCGAACGCGGCGGGTGCGATTATCAATACTTTCGGCAATTTCGTCGTTGGCGGCAATTTCGTCGTTGGTGCGGTCATCTTCCTTATCATCACGATTGTGCAATTCATCGTAATTGCCAAGGGTGCGGAACGTGTCTCGGAAGTCGCGGCTCGCTTTACGCTCGACGCAATGCCTGGCAAGCAAATGTCCATTGATGCCGACATGCGCGCCGGCGCAATTGACATGGAAACGGCAAAGTCCCGCCGCAACGAACTCGCGCAGGAATCGCAGCTCTACGGCGCGATGGACGGTGCGATGAAGTTCGTCAAAGGCGATGCCGTCGCGGGGCTTATCATCACGGCGGTCAACATCATCGGCGGCATTCTCATCGGTATGCTGATGTTCGACAAGGAAGTTGCGTGGTGCGTCAAGCGCTTCGGCGTGTTGACGATTGGCGACGGTCTCGTCTCGCAGATTCCTGCCCTGCTCATTTCAATCACCTCCGGTGTCATCGTTACCCGCGTTGGTGAGGAAAAGGCCAAGCCTCTTGGTCAGGACATAGTCAATCAGATTTTTGCCCAGCCCAAGGCCCTGTTGCTTGGCGCATGTGTGCTTGTGGCGATTGGTTTTATCCCTGGTTTCCCGAAGGTGCAACTTTTCGGACTTGCCGCCGGTGTTGCCGCCGTCGGCTGGTCGCTGAAGAAGAAGGCCGACCGCGCCGCCGCCGAGGCCGAAAAATCGGAAGACCCCCTTGCCGCTGCCGCGCCGGCGACGGAACCCGGCCAGAAGCCGAAACGCAAGAAGTCTTCCGAAGACGACTTCTCCATGGTCACGCCACTTATGGTTGATATTGACTCGGACATTCGCGGGGCGCTGACCTACGAGGATCTCAACGACAAGATTATGGACATTCGCCGCGCCCTCTACCACGACCTCGGCGTCCCGTTCCCCGGCATCAACCTTTCGCTCAACGGTTCACTTCACGATGGACGCTACCGATTGCTTGTCAACGAAGTTCCCGTTTCAGAGGGACAGCTCCGCAAGGGCTTCCTCTTTGCGCTGGAAACGAAGGGCAACCTCGAGGCCGCTGGCATTCCGTTTGAGGAAGGCCGAATGTTCATTAACGGCTACGACACATGCTGGGTGTCGGAATCGAATCGTCAGGCAATGGACGATGCCGGCGTACGCTATCTTGACCTCAACGGTGTACTGACATATCACCTCTCCGGAGTTCTGCGTCGCTATGCGAACGAATTCCTTTCCATTCAGGAGACGCGGCTACTGCTCGACCACATGGAAAAGGAGGCGGCCGAACTCGTTCGTGAAGTCCAGCGCGTCTTGCCCATTCAGAAGATCACCGACGTTCTCCAACGGCTCGTGCAGGAAGGCATCTGCATTCGCGACCTGAAGCGCATTACGCAGACGCTCGTCGAATGGGGGCAAAAGGAGAAGGACACGGTTCTGCTCGTCGAATATGTCCGTTCGGCGCTCGGACGCTACATCTCCTACAAGTTCTCCGGGGGGCAGAACATCATCGCCGCCTATCTGCTCGACCCGTCGCTGGAGGAGAAAATCCGCAAGTCGGTGCGCCAGACTTCGGGGGGCAGTTATCTCGCAATGGACCCGCAGACGGTTCGGTCGATTCTCGCGGCCGTGCGTAAGACGGTCGGCGATCTCTCCCATGTCGTCCAAAAGCCGGTCTTCATTGTCTCGGTCGATATCCGCCGCTACTTCCGCAAGATGATCGACAAGGACTACTACGAGTTGCCGGTTCTGAGTTTCCAGGAATTGTCGAGCGAAATCAACATCCAGCCGCTCGGACGACTGAAGGTGTAAAAGAAGATGAGTTTTCTGCTGAAGATAGTCGAAGGGCCTTCGAGGGGCGCGGAAATCGCGCTCCCCGAAGGGTTGCGCGTCTCGGTCGGATCCGGTGATGATTGCGACATCGTGCTTGCGGATGGCTCGCTGGCCGCAAAGGCGTTTGAGCTTGATGTGACGGCGGATGCCGTCACGTTTGTGAAGGGCGATGAGACCGAGACTCTCATGCCGTTTGTGCCGTTTTCGGTCGGAACTTCGACATTTGCCGTCGGCCCCGCCGACGCCTCCTGGCCGGAAGGACTGGCCGAACTCGCCCGTGCGACGCGAAAAGAACCTGAAGTTGCCGCGGCAAATGTAAAGTCTGCGGAACAATCCGCCGACACGGCGGAAGCAAAACCCGATTCCAAGGCATCTGAAACGAACGGGAAGCGCCGGGGCGTAGGTTGCCTTTTGATTGCGTTCGCATTTATTCTCGCTTTTCTCCTTCTGGTTGGCGTCCTTCATTTCTTCTGGCCGAAAATCGCCGTCTCGTATCCGACCGCCGAGAAGGTGCGCGTCGCCCTCGTTGAGAAGATGCGCACGGTCTGGAGTTTGCTCAAGGCGAAAAGCGCAAAACCGGTCTCCGTTGCCGTCATCACACCGCCGAGCCTTGCCGAAATCGCCGCGCAATACGGCCTTTCTCTTTCCGAAAAGGACGGCGCGCCGCTTCTTTCCGGCAATTTGTCGCGCCGTACCGAACGCCTTGCCATTCGCTCGCTTGCACAGGCGGACGACCCCACGGTTCGCTTTGACTTGACGGACGACGAGTCGCTGAAGGCTGCCGCAAATGAGTTGCTTTTCGTGGTGACGGAGGGTGCGCTGAAGGCCGTCGCCGCCTCAAATCGCGTTGTTACACTGGAAGGGCGTATCGCAACTGTTTCCGCATTGGAGAAAGCCATTCGCGCACTTTCCGCCGACGTGAAAGGATTGGCACGTTTGGATACGGGCCGCGTCTCGGTTGGCGGGCCATTGCCGTCGGTCGATGCCACGCCTTCGGTACAGGCGGCATGCAAACGGTCGGCGAAGGCCTCGTCACCCGACTACCCGATTGCCGGCATCCTGACTGCACCATATCCGTGCGTCGTCCTTCGTAACGGGATGCGGCTCACTGAAGGTGCGGCGATTGGCACTGCGATACTTGTAAAAATTGAGACCGACCGCTTGACATTGCAAGATGGCGGTTCAACAGTTGAATGGAAACCGTGATGGAACTTTTGGAGATAGAAAAGGAACTGGCGGGGCCAGACGGCGAAACGGCGATGATGCGCTACGACGCCGTGCTGACGAGCCTCGCCGCCCGCGTGAAGGCGGCGCAGGATAAGGGCCTCACACATACCGAATTCAAGAAGTGTGCTGCACTCGCCGAGGCCATCACCCTCGCCCGCAAGCTTCTGCGGCTCCAAATAAGGAAATAATTTTCGGCCGGGTGGTCGAACATCAGAAAAAACAAAAAACAAACAAAACAACAGAAACAGGAGAAACATAAAATGGCATATGCAACCCAGCAGACTCCGGGCGGCTGCGTGGTCACTGACAAGGTCGGCGACATCGCACGTGTCTATTCAGACACGGACTTTGTCGTTCACACCGACAACGTCTACAACGCCCTCTTCAACGCGGCGCAGACGCTGGAAAAGCGTCTGGCGGATTCACTGAGAACTTATCAGGAGCATCCGGACGTGCAGGCGAACCTCCAGCAGCTGCAGTATGACCTGCAGCAGTGGAACCTCGCCCTCACGACGATGACGAACATCCAGAAGAACATGGCGGACGCGCTCAGCTCGATCGCCAGCAACTTCCGTTAATTTCGGGATGTTCGACCTGACGGCAGAAGAAGCGAGGCTTCTCCTTAATGTCGCACTGATGGCGACGGGGGCGAACCGCTTCCAGTCTGCGGGAACGATTCTCGCAGTGCTGGAGGCGTTTCGCCCCGCTGCGCCGTCGGTGGCGGTCGGCAAGGCCATTTTGCTCATCAGTACGCAGCAGTTCGCGCCGTGCGTGGACTACATCGACGGAGAGGCGCTTGTGCGCTTCCCGAAGAACGCAATGCTGTTGGCCTTCAAGGGCATGGCGCTCAAGCGGCTCGGACGCGACCTCGATGCAGACGACGTTCTGCGCGTGGCGTCGGAACAGACGGAGGATCCGGCTGCCGCGCAGCTGGCGAAAGGATTGATGTCATGACAGAAGCAATGATTGTCGAGGCTGTTCGTGCCGCCAGTGGCGGCCTTGGAAACGTCGGAATTGTCGAGGCCGCGCCGCAGGCGATGGATTCGCAGGCCATCGAGGCGTTCGAGCGCGCGATGGGGGCAGAGGCGGCGACGCCAGTTCCAATGGCGAGCCAGATTTCCGAAACGTGGCGCACCGCGCAGGACGGACAACAGGGCATTCTGCACCGCATGACCGCACTTGCGGACATTGCGCAGATGAAGCAGGCATCGGTCGCGCAGTTGACGATGTTGCAATACGAGGTTGCAAGTTTCTCCTTCCATCAGGAAATCGTCACCAACATCGCCAAGAAGGCGACGGATGCCATCTCAACGCTCGTTAAGAATAGTTAAGGGGGTGCGCAGAGATGAATGTAAAGCAAACGATTTTCGGATTGATGCTGGCGACCGCTCTATTCGGGTGCGACAAGGCGGCAACGCTCTATTCGGGGCTGGAAGAGTCGCAGGCGAACACGGTCATCGCCGCGTTGCTTGATGCCGGCATGGAGGCGACGAAGCAGCCGGGCGATGAGGGAACGTGGAATGTCTCCATTCTTCAAGCCGATTTCGCCGCTGCCGCCAATCTCTGCGAACGACGCGGCATTCCACGCCGTAAGTTCAACGGCGTTGGCGATGTCTTCAAGAAGACTGGCATGGTCTCCAGTCCGAGCGAGGAACGCATTCGTTTCATGGATGCAATTGCCCAGGATCTCTCGCGGACGATTTCGATGATTGACGGTGTTGTGGATGCGCGTGTTCACGTCGTTCTGCCTGAGAACGACCCTTTCGCGAAAAACACGCTGCCGAGTTCCGCCGCCGTGGCGATTCGGAGTCGCTGGGATGTAGACCTGAACGAGTCCGTGCCGCAGGTGAAGTCGCTCGTGAAGAATGCAATTGAGGGACTTTCCTACGAAAAGATTACGGTGACGATTTTTCAAGATATGCCGCCGAAGAAGTGAAATGGACGCGGAAGACAGACAGTTGATGTTGACGGCGGCATGGGTCTTCGCTCGGCATGGCCAGGTGGCGCGGGCGCGGACGCTGTGTGAGGCACTGGTTGAAGACAACCCGCGTGATGGCGTTTCGGCGGCGGCTTTGGCCGAAAGCCTCGTTGAGGATGGCGAGGCGGAGCGTGCGCTCGCTGTTCTGCGGGCGGCAGACTTTCACGGGAAACTGACGCGCCCCGCCGCGCTCCTTGAGACACGTGCGCTTCGTGCCCTTGGGCGCGACGCGGAAGCCGACCGCCGCTGGCATCGCTATCTCGATTCGCAGGAATCCAACCGCAAATGGGTGGCATCAACATGACGATTGACGAGGCGAGAGAACTGGTGAACGGGCCTCTCTGGTCGAAGGTGCGGGATGTGTTTCTTGCCACCGGAACTTTTGTCGTCTATGCAAAGGGCGATCCGCGTCGTCTTGAGTATCTGGATGGCGAGATGCGCAAGGAGATTGAACTCTGGCTTAAGGCAATTCCGAAGGCCGAGGGATGGCGCACGGTCATCGATGGGAAGACGGTTCGTCAACTCAAGGCCGAATACCCTGGCGTTTATCCGGAGATTCTGCGCTACCTGCCATATTTCGCGGATGCAAAGGATGTCGTTCGCACATTGCTGAAAATCAAATTTCCGGAGGCGTACAGGCTATGCTACTCATGAGGACAAGGGGTTTTGAGATTGAAAACGCCGGGGCGAGCGTTTCCGCCAGGGAGACTGCCGCCATTGCGACGGCCGAGCAGGTTGTCGCCGCCGCCGAGGAGGAGGCAAAGCGCATCGCCGAGGCGGCAAAGGTAGCGGCGGAGTCGGCGAAGAAGAAGGGTTATGAGGACGGTCTCGCCGAAGGTCGGGCGCAGATTCTCATGCAGAAGCTTGACCTTCTTGACGAGAGCGTCCGCTACATGGAGTCCGTTGAACTGAAGATGGCGGATATCGTGATGAAGGCGCTGAAGAAATGCGTTGCCGAGATTGGCGATCGGGAACTTGTCGTACAAATCGTCAAGAAGTCCATACAGGCCGTCGTACGCAACCAGCGCCAGATTACGGTCAAGGTTGCGCCGGAAATGGTGGCGACCGTTCGTGCGCGGCTGAATGAGATTCTGAAGGACTTTCCCTCCATTGCAACGGCGAACGTGGTCGAGGATGCGCACCTCTCTGGCACGGCCTGTGTTGTTGAGACGGAAGCCGGCCTTGTCGAGGCTTCCGTTGAAGGGCAACTTGCGGCGATCGAGAAGTCGATTCGCAAGAACTTGAATCGGGAAGGCTGAGAAAACCATGTCCTCCGCGTTCGACTACATTGCGCAGATGATTGACAGGGCCGTTGAGGATGCCCAGCCAATTGAAATCAAAGGCCGCGTCATTCAGGTCGTTGGCACGATTATCAAGGCCGCCGTACCTGGCGTCAAGGTCGGCGAGATTTGTATTCTGCGCAATCCGTGGGAGAACTTCGAGGTACAGGCCGAGGTCGTCGGCTTTACGAAGGATGCCGCGCTTCTGACCGCCCTGGGCACGATGACCGGCATTTCCGCGCAGACGGACGTCATTCCGACGCGGCGCGTACATATGGTGCCTGTCGGCGAAACGCTCCTCGGTCGCGTGGTTGACGGGCTTGGCCGCCCGATTGATGCGGATACGAAGGGTCCAATCCGCCCGGAGGCCTACTATCCCGTCTACGCTGACCCACCGAGTCCACTCAAGCGTCGGATTATTTCTTCGCCGATTTCGCTCGGCATTCGAGCGATTGACGGTCTTCTGACGTGTGGCGAGGGACAGCGTATGGGCATTTTCGCGGCGGCTGGCGGCGGCAAGTCGACATTGCTCGCATCAATCATCCGCAACACCGAGGCCGAGGTTTCTGTTCTTGCGCTTATCGGCGAGCGCGGGCGCGAGGTGCGTGAGTTCATTGAGAAAGATTTGGGCCCTGAGGGGCTCAAGCGCGCCGTCGTCGTCTGCGCAACATCCGATCGAAGTGCGATGGAGCGCCTGAAGGCCGCCTATGTTGCGACCTCGATAGCCGAATATTTCCGCGATAAGGGCAAGAAAGTCTTGCTGATGATGGATTCCGTCACGCGCTTCGGACGCGCCCAGCGTGAGATTGGTCTTGCGGCCGGCGAGCCACCGACGCGGCGCGGCTTTCCGCCGAGTGTCTTTTCGGAACTGCCGAAACTCATGGAACGCGCCGGTAATTCGGACAAGGGTTCGATTACCGCGCTCTATACCGTTCTCGTCGAAGGTGACGACATGACCGAGCCGATTGCGGACGAGACGCGCTCGATTCTCGACGGACACATCATTCTTTCGCGCAAACTCGCGCAACTCAACCACTATCCGGCCATTGATGTTCTGCAGTCAATTTCGCGCTGTCAGTCGGCCATCGTGCCGCCGGAACACAAGGCGGCGGCGGCGAAACTTCGCGAGATTCTTGCGAAATATCAGGAGGTCGAGCTCCTCTTGAAAATCGGTGAATACCAAAAGGGCGCGGATCGTGCGACGGACGAGGCGATTGCTAAGATTGACAAGGTGAACGCCTTCCTCTGTCAGGGTTTGAAGGAGCGTCCTACCTACGAAGAGACGGTACGGCAGTTAATTGAGGTTGTGAAGTGATGGACGAGGCCCTGATAGAGAATGGTGCGGCGAAGGTGCCGGCAGGGACGTGGCTGTGCGGCCGCGTCCAGCCGGTGGCAAACCTTGGCCGTGCGCATGTCAGGGCGCTCAAAGGTTGGGTTGTTCCCGACCGTGCGTTGGTGCGGTCGGTCGTGACGGATGCCGATGCCTGGTTCGCGTCCGCCGATGCGCCGTTCCTGACACGACTTTCGGCTTTGCCGGATGCGCCGCTTTCGGTTGTTTCGTCGAAAGTCCTTGTTGCGCCGATGAAGTCACGTGTCGGCGCAAAGTCCCTGAAACTCGTGCCGATGAGTTTCCGGAGGGCGACGCTGGTCACGACGTTCAACTTCGGCTGGGTTGTCGTGGCGACACGCAGTCGTGTGGCACGGCTTGCAGTTGAAGAGGGGGCGACGCTGACCGTGCGCCCGGAGGCACTCGTCGCGTGGATTGGCAAAAGCCCAACGGGATTCTGTCCGAAGTTGTCCGTAATCGATATTCTACTGCCGCGCGGACCGAAGAATCTCGCCTATTCGTTTCACGGCCCCTGCGTCGTCTGGTTTGAAGGTGCGGAGGAAACCGTTCGCGTGAAGGGAGGTCGTCCATGGCCTATGCGCTGAACGCAATGCTGAAGATTCGAAAAATGCGCGAAGACCGCGCGGGGACGGAACTCACCGGCGCACGGCGCGCACGGGCGGCGGCGGAGCGCGTCCGCGACGAGAAGGAAGCGACGCTTCGACGTTTCGACGAAACGAAGGAGACTCGCCGTGATCGGATTTACGGCGCAGTGATGGGGCGCGTCGTTTCGATGGACGACCTTGACCGCGCACGCGAAGCCGTCACGCGCATCGATGAGACGGGAATGCTCCTTGAAGAGGCGGAACGTCAGGCGGAGGCCGAACTCCAAAAGCGCGACCGAGAAGCCGAAATGGCACGAGTTCGCTATGTTGCCGCGAGCAAGAAGAAGGCAAAAATCGATCAACACCGCCTCGCGTGGGAGTTGGAAGACCGACGGCAGCAGGAAATGCTTGCGGATGCCGAAATGGACGAGTTCACGGGAAGGAGGTTGACGTCTGATGATGACGACACCTTCGATTGACCTAAGCGCGTCAATTGCGCCGGCAATCCTTGATTTCACGCAAGGCAGTGGTGTGGCGACATCCGCGACGCCCGAGTCCGTAGCGGCGTTCCAGTGTGCGATGGCGAAACCGCTTGCGGAAAATGCCACGTTGGACGAAGCGTTTGCGGCGGCCGTCGCCGCAACGGCGACAATTGATTCGGCGATTGTCGCGATGCCGTGCCTCAAAGACTCCAAAGTCGTTCGTCCCGCTGGGCTTGCACTCGACTCCGAACAGACCGTTATTGAACAACCAACCGTCGCCGAAAAGCCGACCGTTCCCGACCGCCCACTCGTTATCGTTTCCCGTCAGCCAATTGTCGTAGACCGAGCAATTGTTTCCGAAAGGCCGACCGTTCCCGACCCGCCGGGCGGTGTCGTGGACAAGACGCAGAGCCTTGTCGCGTCGGAGGTTTTGGCTGAAACCGCTCCTGACCGCGTGCATGTTGCGGTAGAACGAATCCCGATCTCACCCCAAGCCACGATCCAACCCATGAACGCTTCTGCGCCTCTGCGCGAGAACGTCGCAGTGCAAACTGTGGACGCGATGGAAAATGTCGCGCAGATTCCACAAGCGACGGAGACCGTTCATGCGGAGGGGCTTGTTTTCATAGACGGACAGCCCGTCGTTGAAAAAGCAATCGTCGCAGAAAAACAGATTCTTCCCGATCAACCGATTCTTGTCGAAAAGCCAATCGTTTCCGATCAGCCGATTCTCATTGAGAAACCAGCGGTCGTCGCCGAGAAACCAGCAGCCATCGCCGAAAAATCAGGGACCGTTGACGAGAAACCAACGACCATTTTCAGTCAACCAATCGTTGCCGAACGGCAATCGCCCATCGCCGTGGATCAAACGCAGAGTCTTGCCGCGCTGGAGATTTCGGACGAAACCGTTTCCGCCCCCAGACAAGTTGGAGTAAAACAAACCCCGACCACACCCCAAGTTCCTTTTCAAGTTCCATCCCGAACGCCCGATGCTTCAACAACTCTGCGCGAGAATGTCATGCGGGAAGCCGTTGTTGTGAGTGAAGATGCCGATTCCGCCGTCGCCCCAACCGCAACGCCCGTCGTCAACCCTGCCGTCACCCCCGTCTCCGACCCCGTCGTTGCCGTCAATGACGCGCCCGCGATAACCGTCACGCCGGCGGACGTCGTGCGGACGCAGACCGCCACCGCAACCGAAGCGGTGGCATCGCCGTCCGCCGTGTTCGTTCACGCCGCTCAGGCCGTGGCGGATGTCTTGCTGGTCTCGCCGGGGCTGTTGCGCGGACAGGGCGAGATTGTTGTTCAGTTGCGCCCCGACGTGCTGGAGGGGACGGAAGTCCGGATTGCCGTGACGGGGCGGCAACTCAACGTTCAGTTCTGTCCGACGACCGTTGACATGGCCGTTCTCCTTGAAGGCAGCCGAATGCAGATTGCAAGCCACCTGACGGCGAAGATTGCGACGTTCAACGTGTCGGTTGACGTGCGGAAAAAGAGGGTTTGAAAATGGATGCGAACGAATTGCTCGGAGGCTGGCCCGATTGGTCAAAGGCGAATGCCGCACGCATACTTGCGTCACCTGCATGGCGGCTGGAAACGCGCTTCGGCGGGAAGCCGGCCCGTCTCGTGCGTCTCGGCTCCCTCGCCGACGAGGCGACAATTGTGCTTGACGTGCGTCTTGACGATGAACCGCACGTCCTAGCAATCGAGCCAACGCGGCTCTTCTCTGACCTTTCGCTTCTAAAGGGGCATTTTGCGAATCTGCCGAAGGAGGTATTGCTCGCACTCGTTGAAAAAGAGTGCGGCATTCTCTTTCAGTTCGTGGAAGAAGTCGCAAGGTGTCGGCTGTCGATTCGTGGACTTTCTGAATCGTCCGCACCCAAAATGGCGTTCGCTGTCGCGGGCGAGGCTGGGGAGGTGCGCTTTGCGCTCGACCTCACTTCTGAAATGGAACAACGCCTCGGTGTTCTCGCGAACCTCGATGTCACGCATCCATCCATCCGCGATTTGACGCGGGAGGCCTTCGCCTGCCACGGCGAATGGATGCTCGCCGACGCGGAACTCGCCGCCCTTTCCATCGGCGACTGCCTGGTGCCGGATGAGGGCTTTGAGGCGCACTGGCTTTTGGATGTGCCGTCTGACGAATGCGTGTACGCACTTGCGGACGAGAAGGGTACACTCACGTTCGCGCAACTTGCGGACGATGCGCTTCCTCCCGTGCCGTCGCCGAAAACGCTCACGCTCCGACGCGGCAATACACCGCTTGCAACGCTTGAACCCATTCGCATTGGTTTGGCCCAGGCATTTCGCATTTTGGCGATATTTAGGGGCTGATGCCGCGACAGTTGTAGGTTGGCAAGGAGGGAAAGACCCCGTTTGTCCCCTCTCGGCGTATGCCGAACCCCCTTTCGGAGCGCGGCGGTTTTAGTTTGGTATAGTCACGCGGCGGCGTGAGTACTCCCACCAGGCCCGTGTGGCGATTCTCGGTGCTCAGGGGGGCTGTGTTCGCCGCGGCGACGGGCATCGAATCGCAGAACATCGTCGGGTA
>CAVAHB010000039.1:0-18084 GCA_963588415.1 Faecalibacterium sp. CAG:74 | reverse complement strand
GCCGTGCCCATATATGGAGTACGCCGTGGCCATCTATTAAGTACGCCGTGGCCATATATTGAGTACGCCAACGCTCCCTGAGGGGTTTCGCCGCGCTCCCCGAGGTGGCCAGACGCGGGATTTGCCGTACTCCTTATATATATAGGACACCACACGGGAATCACGAACGTGGTCGCGGCTCGGATTTTACCACTGAACACACTGAATCTGCCACCGGAGGGAGGTCAGGCCGACTTTCAGTGTTTTCAGTGTGCCGCCGAAGGCGGCTTCTGTGTGTTCAGTGGTCGAAACCGACGAACGGCGCGCGACCCACTTACGACGGCAGGTCAGAAACCGAACGTGCGCACGATGGCGGAAAGCGGGTCATCCTGCGCCTTCAAGACGGCGACGGTCGTCTGCAGACGGCGAACTGCCGCAATCCGGGCGTCCGAATCGGTCAGCCAGCGGTTCAGGCGTTCCGCCACCGCCCCGGCGGTGAACGCCTCCTGCAGGAGTTCGGGCATGGGCGGCTCGGCATCCGCATCCGGCACATCCGCCACATCATTGCGGCGGACGCAGCGATCCCAAATCACATTGGCGAGACCGACATACTTCGTGCCGCGAATGACGCGCCGGGCAAAGGCGGCAAGCGCCGCGCTCACGCGATAGACGAGGACGGTCGGGCAGGCGGCGAGCGCCGCTTCCAGCGTGGCCGTGCCGCTCGCAACCGCCGCGCAATCCGCCGAACGGAGGAGTTGCCGCGCCCCGCCGAGACGAATCTCAACCGCCGCCGCACATCCCGCGTCCCCGACGATGGAACGAATCAGGTCGTACGCCTTTTCGTTGGCGGCCGGGATGGCGAATCGCGCCCCGCCCACCACCAGCGGGACGGCCTCCAGCAGCGTCGGGAGGATGCGTTCGATTTCGCCGCGCCGGCTACCCGGCAGAAGTGCGACGAGTTTCTCCTCGGACGGTCTGCGCTCAACCGGATGGGCCGCCGCTTCCGCCGCGAAATCGTCCACAAGCGGGTGACCGACGAAGGTCGCGAAACCGGGCGTAAAGAGTTTCGGTTCAAAGGGGAAGAAACAGCAGAGACGATCAAGAGCCGCCTCAATCCTCGGAATGCGCCCCTGCTTCCACGCCCAGACCTGCGGGCAGACGACGTGGACGGCGCGGATGCCCCGCGACTTCGCATACGCCGCAAGCTTGAGGTTCAGTCCCGGATAGTCGACCGTGCAGACGACGTCGGGCTTCCACTCGTCAATGGCCCGCTCCATCCGCCGCTTCACCCCGATGAAGAAGGGCAGTCGGCGAATCACCGCGGCGAAGCCCATCACCGCCAAATCGGCAGTCGCGAACCCGTAGTCCTGGTAGCCGCGCACCTCGTGGCCGATCAGGCGGCTGCGGATGCCACGCGCATAGATGAGACCCGATTCCTCGCCCGCCAGCAGCAGTATCTTCATGGGTGCGCCCTCCCTTTCGGTTACGGACGAAGCGGCGCGGGCGGAAGGCCCGAATCAACGCCGACAATGGCGATTGAGTGCCGATTCGCGAAGTCAACCACGGCCTCGCGGTCGAGCACAATCAGGCGGTGCGCCTGAAAACCGAGGGCCGTCACGCCAGCCCGACGCATCACCTTCAGCGTCTTCAGCCCGATGACGGGAATGTCGAAGCGCATGTCGTGGCCCTCGCGCGCCGCCTTGAAGAGAACCGAACCCCGCCCACCGAGTTTCCCGCCGCGACGGATGGCACGGTTCGTACCCTCGAAAGCCTCGACCGCAAGCACCATCCCCTTCTTCACCATCACGGTCTGGCCGACGTCGTGAACGCCGACATCGTGCGCCACTTCCGCCGCGTGGTCGATGTCGCTCCGCTCCTCGGGCGTGAAAGTACGCGCCGTCAGCGGCCCGACGCCCGGAAGGTTGCCATCCATGTAAAGGCTCGCGGGAAGGATCGCAACGCCGTTCTCGGCGAACTTCTCCACGAGTTTCGAGAAGACGGTGTGCGCGGTCTTGACGGGAAGTTCGTCGAGCCAGGCCTGCACCTCGCGGTCGAAGCGACTCCGAAAGAGCGAAAGCGGATTCACCTGACCGGCGAGAATCGCCCCGTCGTAGCCCATCTTCCCGACGCGGCGGATGTTCTCGGCAATCGTGCCAATTGTGATTGGGATGACGCGGTCGGCGGCCTTGCGCGTGGCGCGGCAGGTCGAGCCGGCAATCGCCACGACGTCCACCTGCCCGACACCCGCCCTCTTCGCGCCCTCGACGATGAGGCGCGGATAGACCCCGCTCCCTGCGATGACAACAAGTTTCGAAATCATAGCGACCCCTTCAGGACGGCGACGAACGCGGATTGCGGCACGTTCACGTGGCCGAACTCCTTCATACGCGCCTTGCCGCGCTTCTGCTTTTCAAGCACCTTCATCTTGCGCGTGACGTCACCGCCGTAGAGTTTCGCCAGCACGTCCTTGCGAAACGGGCGAATATCCTCGCGAGCGATGATTTCCTTGCCAATCGCCGCCTGCACGGGAATCTTGAACTGGTGCGGCGGAATCGTCTCGGCGAGGGCCTTGCACATCTGGAGGCCGCGTGCGCGAGCCTTGTCGCGGTGAACCATCGTCGCGAAGGCATCCACCGTCTCGGAATTGAGCAGAATATCCATCCGCACGATGTCCGCCTCGCGATAGCCCGCCGGCTCGTAGTCCATCGAGGCATAGCCGTGCGAAATGCTCTTCAGGGTGTCGTGGAAGTCAATCAGGATTTCGTTCAGGGGCAGCATGCAGTGGAGCATCACGCGCTTCGAGTCCATCGACTCCGTGCCTTCCACCGCGCCGCGGCGATCCATCACGATGCGCATCACGTCGCCGATGGATTCCGTCGGCGTGATGATGCGCGCCTTCAGGATTGGTTCGGAGATGGATTCGTAGGCGGAGGGGTCGGGCATCTGGAGCGGGTTGTCGAGATCCTTCACCTCGCCGTTCTTCATCTTGATCTTGTAGACGACTCCGGGGGCGGTTGAGATGATGTCCAGCCCGAACTCGCGGCGAAGGCGTTCCTGCACGATCTCCATGTGGAGGAGACCGAGGAAGCCGCAGCGGAAGCCGAAGCCGAGCGCAAGGGAACTCTCGTGGTGGAAGGTGAAGGCCGAGTCGTTCAGGTGAAGTTTCTCAAGACCCTGCGCGACTTTCGGGAACTCGTCCGTGGACATCGGGTAGATGCCGCAGAAGACGGTCGGGTGAATGTCGTGGAAGCCGGGGAGAGGCTCGGTCGCGCCCAGTTTGGTCGTCGTCACCGTATCGCCAATCTTGATTTCGCTCGGGTCCTTCACCGTGCCGACGAGGTAGCCGACCTGACCGGCCTCAAGGTGATCGACGGGCTTCTTGCCGGGCGAAAAGATGCCGACCTCGTGAATCGTCGTCGAAACGCCGCTCGCCATGAAGGTGACCCCCTGCCCCGCCCTGACCGAGCCATCCACCACGCGCACGTAGGTGATGACGCCGCGGAACTCGTCGAAAACCGAATCGAAGACGAGCGCACGAAGCGGCGCGTCGATGCCGCGCGTCTCGGGCGGCGGAATGCGCTTCACAATCGCCTCCAGCACGTCCGCACATCCCATACCCGTCTTCGCCGAGACGAGAAGCGGGTCGTCCATCGGGATTGCGAGAATATCCTCAATTTCGCGGCTCACCTCCTTCACGTCCGCACCCGGCAAATCGACCTTGTTCAGCACGGGGACGATTTCGAGTTGGGCATCCTGGGCGAAGTAGGTGTTCGCAACCGTCTGCGCCTCCACGCCTTGGGCGGCATCCACGACGAGCAACGCCCCCTCGCACGCCCCCATCGAGCGAGAGACCTCGTAGGCGAAGTCCACGTGACCCGGGGTGTCGAGCAGGTTGAAGAGATACTTCTTCCCGTCCTTCGCGTGGTATTCCATCGAAACGGGGTGGGACTTGATCGTGATGCCGCGCTCGCGCTCAAGATCCATCGCGTCCAACGTCTGCTCCTTGAGTTCCCGTGCCGAGATGGCGTGGGTCAGTTCGAGGATGCGGTCGGAAAGCGTCGTCTTGCCATGGTCAACGTGGGCAATGATGCAGAAATTGCGGATGTTCTCAAGTCGCATGGCGTTTGCCTTCCTTAGAATCTCAGGGACTTCCCGTCCCTCGCCAGATGAACGCGAATATTCGGCTTCGCCTTGCCGGAGAGGAGCAGGTCGGCGAGCGGATCCTCGACGTAGGTCTGGACGACGCGGCGGAGCGGACGCGCCCCCAGCGCCGAATCCGTCCCCTTCTCGATGAGGAAGTCCTCCGCCTTCGCGTCGAGCGAAAGTGCGATGCCGGCCTTCGAGAGACGCGGCGCGAGGCGGTTGAGTTCCAGCCGCAGAATGCGCTTCATCGCCTCCCGATCCAATTTGTGGAAGACGACCGTCTCGTCGAAGCGGTTCAGCAGTTCGGGACGGAACGTGCGCTTCGCCTCGGCGAGCAGTTTTTCCTTCAGCACGTCGTGGCTCGTTTCGGCCGTGTCGGACGCAAAGCCGAGCGTATGCCCCTCGCGGGCGAAGTCGAAGCCGAGATTCGCCGTGCAGATGATGATCGTGTTGCGGAAGTCAATCTGCCGCCCCTGTCCGTCCGTCAGCCGACCGTCGTCGAGAATCTGCAGGAGCATGTTCATCACGTCGGAGTTCGCCTTCTCGAACTCGTCGAAGAGGATGACGGAATAGGGACGGCGGCGCACCTTCTCGGTCAGTTGCCCGCCCTCGTCGTAGCCGACGTAGCCGGGCGGCGCACCGACGAGACGGCTTGAGGAGTATTTCTCCTGGAACTCCGACATGTCAAGCGTGATGAGCGCCTTTTCGTCGCCATACACCTTCTCGGCCAGCATCTTCGCGAGATGCGTCTTGCCAACGCCCGTCGGCCCGAGAAAGAGGAAACTGCCGATCGGACGCTTCGGGTCGGCGAGAAACGCACGACTCCGCCGCAGGGCGCGGGAGATTGCGCCGATGGCCTCGTCCTGACCGACGACGACCGCCTCAAGCGACTTCTCCATGCCGAGCAGTTTTTCCGCCGTCGTCGCGTTCATGCGTTCGACAGGGACGCCGCTCATCAGGCTCACCGTCTCGGCGACGTCCGTTTCGGAAACGGGCAGAACTTCCTCCTCGTGGGTCTCCTTCCACTTCTTCAGGGCTTCGGCGAACTCGGCCGTCGCCAGCTTGAACGCCTCGCGGCACTCCGCCGCCGCGTCGAAATCGCCGCGCTTGACGGCCTCGTCCTTCTGCTCGCGCAGCGCGTCGATCCGCGCCTGACGGTCTACCAGATCCTTCGGACGCACGCTCGCGCCCATCCGAAGCCGCGCCCCCGTCTCGTCCATCGCGTCAATCGCCTTGTCGGGCAACTGCCGCGACGGCAGATAGCGTGCCGTCAGTTCGACGGCGGCTCGAAGTGACTCGGGGCTGAACTTCACCGAATGGTGTTCCTCGTACTTCGGCGCGATGCCTTCGAGAATGCGCACGGCATCCGCAATGGACGGCTCGTCCACCTGCACCGTCTGGAAGCGGCGCTCAAGCGCGGCGTCCTTCTCGATGGACTTGTGATATTCCTTCAGCGTCGTCGCGCCGACGACCTGCAGTTCGCCGCGCGCGAGGGCCGGCTTCAGGATGTTCGCCGCGTCCATCGCGCCTTCGGCCCCGCCCGCACCGACCAACGTGTGAATCTCGTCGAGGAAGAGAATGATGTTTCCCGCCCGCTTCGTCTCGTCGATGACCTTCTTCAGCCGCTCCTCGAACTGTCCGCGATACTGCGTGCCCGCGACCATCCGTGCCATGTCGAGCGCAATCACGCGCTTCGCCTGCATCTTCTCCGGCACGGTGCCGCGGTGAATCGCCTGCGCGAGACCCTCCGCTACGGCAGTCTTGCCAACACCCGCCTCGCCAATCAGGACGGCGTTGTTCTTCGTGCGACGGCTCAGGATCTGGATGACGCGGCGGAGTTCCCGCTCGCGCCCGATGACGGGGTCGAGAATCCCCTGCCGCGCAAGATCCGTGAGGTCGCGTCCGTAGACGTTGATCGTCGGCGTCTTCTGCTGCTTGCCGTTCGCCCCGGCCGCATTCTTCATTTCGTCCGAGTCCGACGAAGACTCGTCTTCGTCGCCTTCCTTCGCCGCGTCATCCCCGGGATCGCCGCCCTGCGTCCCCGCCGCGAGGAACTTCTCGACCGTCACGCCCGCATTGAAGAGGAGTTGCGCCGCCGCGTTCTCGCCCTCGCGCAACATGGCCGTCACGAGATGGACGGTATCGACGACATTATCCTTCCCGGCCTCAAGTTTCGCAATCTCAAGCACCTTCTTCGTCCGCGCCGTCAGGGGAAGCGGGCCGCGCTGGAGCATCGCGTCGGAGGATCCGGAAATCATATTGCGCATCGACTCGGAAAGGTCGTCGAGCGCCAAATCGAGCCGCACCAGCCGCTGGCAGGCCTGGCAGGACGGAATCGCGAGCAGGCAGAGAAAGATGTGCTCGGACCCGATGTGGTCGTGGCCGAGTTGCCGCGCACAGTCCCCCGCCGCATTCAGGGCCTCACACGCATGTTTCGTCAGTTTCAGGTTCACAGGAACATCCCTTCCGCACGCTCGCTCAGAACGACGTCCTCGAAGCGGCGGTTCATCTCGTCCGCCCGCTCGCCGTCCACGCGGTCGCGCTCGTTCAGGCCCAACGCATCCTCGGAAGACGTGAGGTCAATCCCCGCGAGCCACTTCTCGACCGTGCCGAGCGTCACGCCGTCAAGCAGATCCTCAAGAGCCGCCAGGCGAAGCGGCGAAAGCAAGTCGAAGAGTTCCCCCGGCGCAAGAAGCCGACAGTTCTTCAGCACCGCAAGCGAACGGCAAATCGCGTCGCCGAAGACACGCGGCATTTCCTCGACCAGCCGGACGCGGGCGTTGCGCTCCTGCGCGATGATGTCGCTCAACACGCGCTTGGCCTGATTGGCATTCTTCTTCGGGTACTGCAAACTGAAGACGTGGCCCGTATCGTTGACGCTGTCGGCGCTCACGCCGACAAGCTGCATCCTCAGGGCCTGCACCGCACGGTGAACCGCCTCAAGTTCCCCGATCAGGTGAAGCCCCTCGAGGTGAAGCCTGTTGCCCACGCGAAACTCCGGGCGCACGTCCTTCACCGAAAGAGTCACGCCGGGCTCCTCATTCGCCTTGCGGACTTCCTTCTCGATCCGCTCGAGGTCGTTCACAACGCCGTTCATCGCGTTCATGAACGCCTCCAGAATCGGCGGAGGCGGCGGTTCGCCGTTCGGCGTGACGCCAGAAATCGACACTGAGACGTTTGGCGGCGCGGCGTTCTCGCGGTGCGTCCGCTGGCTCTTCTTCTGGCGGCGCACCCGCTCGCTCTTGGCACAGGCGCGGCAGACGTAGAGTTCCTCGTCCGAGCCGTTCCGCATGACGTGGATGGCCGTCTCGGCCTCGTGGTTCTGACAAATCTCGCACTTCATTTAGAAATCCTTCACTTCCGCCAGCGTCTTCGCCAGCATCGGGTCCTTCTCCGCCACTTCGTCGTCCGTCAGCCCCTCAATCTCGTGCGGGAAGACGATCCAGTCGTTGCCGACATCCTTGACATAGTAGTCGGGCTTCATCGCCGTCAGGTTCTTTTCGGGCTTCCAGTAGACGCAGGCCATCCGCATCTCGGCCCCCGTCTTGCAGATTCGCTCGTGCACCGCCTCCGCCGTCTTGCCCGTATCGAACACGTCGTCCACGACGAGCACGCGGTCGCCCTTGCGGAGCATGCTGAAAATCACGTCGCCGTGGGTGAAGACGACCCCGCCCTTGTTCTCGCCAATGCCCGTATAACTCGCACACTTGAGCGGCATGTGCTGAACGGACCATCCCGCGCACTTGAAGAACTCGTGGAGCGACACGCCGACCGGTGCGCCGCCGCGCCAGAGGGCAATCAGGATGTCGGGCTTCCAGCCGGACTTCTTCACGGCCGCCGCGAGCCGCCACTCGTCCTGCAGATAATCGTTTGCCGAAAGATACGTCTTCTTCATCTCGACCTCCTCTACTTCATCAGGTTCAAATACCAGCCGACCAGCCCCGGCCCGTAGAACATCCACGCAAGACAGCCGAGACAGATGTAGGGCCCGTATGGAATCGCCACGAACTTCCCAAGCCGCGCCTTCGCGGCAAAAACAAGTCCGAGACCGACAACCGAACCAAAGATGGACGAAAGAATCAGCGTCACGAGCACCGCCAACGGACCGAACAGCGCCCCGACCGCCCCCATCAGGAAGACGTCCCCAAGCCCCATCGCCTCGCGCCCGAACGCCTTCGACCCGAAGAACCGCACGATCCAGAGAAGCCCGAATCCGAAGGCAAGCCCGAAAAGCGAATTGAAGACCGGGGTTGCAAACGGCTGAAGCCCCGGATAAAGCGGAAAGGCGTCCTTCACGATCGGAAACGGCAGGAAGGTCGCCGCCGTCGCAAGCAACAGGCCGTAGACCATGCCGCCGACCGTCACGAAGTCGGGCAGAAGCTGGTGGTCAAAGTCGATGAACGTGCCGACGATCATCAGGGCGATCCACACCCACAGGACGGGGGCGAGAGGACCGAACGCAAGAAACGCCGCGAGGAAGAGTCCGCCGCCCAGGGCCTCGACAATCACGTAGCGCGGCGAAATGGGCTCGCGGCAGTTCGCACATTTGCCGCGCAGGGCCAGCCACGAGAGAATCGGCAGATTCTGATACCACCGGATTGCCGCGCCGCATTTCGGACAGTGCGAGGACGGGCGGACGATGGATTCGCCGCGTGGGACACGCCAGATGACAACGTTGAGGAAGGACGCGATGCAGGCGCCGAGCCAGAAACTGAAGAAGGCCAAAATCTCATACACGCCCGATTCCATGCCGCCCACCGTCCGTCATTCGCTCTTGAGCGTTCGGCTCATGATTGCCTCCGCCGCGTTCTTCGCGTCGAAGTTCTCGTAGCAGACGGCGTAGACGAGTTCCGAAATCGGCATCTCGACCTTCATTTCCGCCGCGAGGTCGTGCACGACCTTCGAGTTCCACACGCCTTCCGCCACCATCTGCATCGACGCGAGGATGTCGGCAATCCTTTCGCCGCGCCCCAGCCGCTCGCCCACCGAATGGTTTCGCGAATGCCGCGAGGTGCAGGTTACAATCAGGTCGCCGATTCCCGCCAACCCCGAAAGCGTCTCCGGCTTGCCGCCGTAGGCGAGCACGAACCGCTTCAACTCCGCAAGCCCACGCGTAATCAGCGCGGCGCGGGTGTTGTCCCCGAAGCCCATTCCGTCCGAACACCCGACGGCAATGGCAATCACATTCTTCACCGCGCCGCCGATTTCCACCCCGACGGGGTCGTCCGACGTGTAGACGCGGAAGCGTGGCCCCGACCAAATCTTCTGCACCGTCTTCGCCCGCCCGACGTCGCGGCAGGCGGCGACAATCGCCGTCGGAATGCCGCGGCTCACTTCCTCCGCGTGGGTCGGGCCGGCGAGTGCAACGACGTCCTTCAGCCCCAGTATCTCCTCCGCGAGTTCCGTCATGCGGCGGTTCGTCCGCTCGCAAAGCCCTTTCGTCAGCGAGACGACGGTCGCCCCGTCGGCAACAAGTCCCCTGAAACCTTCGACCACGGACGCAAAGAACTTCGAGGGCGGTGCAAGCACGACGACCTCCGCACCCTTCACGGCCTCGGCGCGGTCGCCCGTCAGGGCGAGGTTCGCGGGCAGTTCAACCCCCGGCAGGAACTTCGCGTTCCGCCGCGTCCGCTTCATTTCCTCGATGTAGTCGGGGAACGCACCCCAGAGGGTGACGTCGTGCCCATATCTCGCCAGAAGCAGCGCGTTCGCCGTTCCCCATCCGCCATCGCCAATGACCGCAATCTTCATCGTTCGTCAGATGAGATGCCCCATCTTCTCCTTCTTCGTCTGCAGATACCTGCGGTCGTGCGCATTCGCCGGAATCACAATCGGCACGCGCTCGGTTATCTCGATTCCGTAGCCGTCGAGACCCTTGATCTTGCACGGGTTGTTCGTCATCAGCCGAACCTTGCGGATGCCGAGATCGACGAGTATCTGAGCCCCTTCGCCGTAGTCGCGCAGGTCGGGCGCGAAGCCGAGGGCCACGTTCGCCTCAACCGTATCAAGCCCCTCTTCCTGCTTGCGGTAGGCGTGGAGCTTGTTCGCAAGCCCGATGCCGCGCCCCTCCTGCCGCATGTAGAGGACGACCCCGCGCCCCTCGCGCTCGATCGTCTCCATCGCCGCGTGAAGCTGGTGGCCGCAGTCGCACCGCTCGCTCCCCAGCACGTCGCCCGTAAAGCACTCCGAATGAACGCGCGTCAGCACGGGTTCGTCGGTCGAGACGTCGCCCTTGATGAGCGCAAGATGCTCCAGCCCCGAAATGCGTGAACGGTACATCTTCAGACGGAAGTGCCCGTGGTCGGTCGGCAAATCGACTTCTTCCACCGCCTCGACGAGTTTATCCGTCCGACGGCGGTAGGCGATCAGGTCGGCAATCGAAAGGAACTTCAGCCCGAACTTCTTCGCGAACGCGATGTGGTCGGGCATACGGGCCATCGTGCCGTCGTCCTTCATGACCTCGCAGCAGAGGCCGACTTCCTCCAACCCCGCCAGACGGCAGAGATCGACCGTCGCCTCGGTGTGGCCCGCCCGCTTCAGGACGCCGCCTTCGCGCGCCTCCAGCGGGAACATGTGACCCGGCCGGCGGAAGTCGCCCGGCTTCACGCCCGGCCGCACGCACGCCTGGGCCGTCATCGCCCGCTCCGCCGCCGAAATGCCCGTCGTCGTCTCGACCGCGTCAATCGAAACCGTGAATGCCGTCTGGTGGTTGTCCGTATTCTGCCGCACCATCTGCGGCAGGTCGAGTTTGCGACACCACGCGGCGCTCATCGGCATACAGATGAGTCCCTTGGCGTGGGTCGCCATGAAGTTGACGTTCTCAAGCGTCGCGAAGCGGGCCGCGCAAATGCAGTCGCCCTCGTTCTCGCGGTCGGCATCGTCCGTCACAAGGACGATGCCGCCGCCGCGCAACGACTCGAGGCATTCTTCAACCGTGTCAAACGGCATTTCCAGCCTCCGCACAGATGAGGGGGAGCGAACTCAACCCTCGGCTTCGAGGGCGGCATCGACCTCGTCGGTCGTCTCCATGTTCGTGTAAACGTCCTGAACGTCCTCAAGATCCTCAAGCATGTCGACGAACTTGTTGATCGCCTTCGCCGCCGCAACGTCGCCCACGGGGTTCATCATGTTCGGCACGAGACCGATCGACGATTCCTCCTCGTCAATCGCAATGCCCGCCGCCTTGATTGCATCGCTAACCGCCACGAAGTCGTTCGGCTGGCACTTCACGGTGAAGCCGCCGTCTTCTGCGACGACGTCCTCCGCGCCCGCATCGAGCGCGACTTCCATCACGCGGTCTTCCGTCACGCCGTCCGCCGCCGGAATCATCACCTGGCCGAGACGGTCGAAAAGACGGCTCGCGCTACCCGGCTTCGCGAGTTCGAGGCCGTTCTTCTTGAAGACGTTCGAGACTTCCGCCGCCGCACGGTTCTTGTTGTCCGTCAGCACGCGTACGACGACGGCCGTGCCGCCCTTGATGCCCTCGTACTGCGCATCCACCATTTCGGCGGATTCGAGTTCGCCCGTGCCCTTCTTGATTGCGCGTTCGATGTTGTCGTTCGGCATCTGCGCCGCCTTCGCCTTCGCGATCAGCGTGCGGAGGGTCGGGTTGTTATCCGGATCCCCGCCCTTCGCCTTCACGACGATGGTGATTTCCTTGCCGAGTTTCGAGAAGATTTTACCCTTCTTCGCGTCCGCCGCGCCTTTCGCGCGCTTGATTGTCGCCCAGTGGCTATGACCTGACATGTTGTACTCCTTTGATGATTAAACGTTTGAAACCAGAAACCCATGCGTCGCCGCGCACCTTTCGCACGGCGAACGCACCCGAACGGAATTAGGCCTTGTGGCGATAGGTAATGCGGCCCTTGCCCAAGTCGTACGGGGAGATTTCAACGGTGACCGTGTCGCCGATTGCAATCTTGATGAAGAACTTCCTCATCTTTCCCGAGATGTGTGCAAGCACCTCGTGCCCGTTTTCAAGCCGAACCTTATACATCGTTGCAGGCAAGACCTTGGTGACGACACCCGTCACCTCAATCGCCTGATCTTCTTCTTTCGCCATTCGTTTTGCCTTTTTTACCGTAAAACGCTGAATATGATACCATTTATCATCGTGAATTGCAATGCCGAAGCCTCTTGAGTTTGATTTTTCGTCGGAACATTCCACAGGCATCCTACGGCTGGAACGTGTCGCCAGCCGTCATTTGCCGAGTTCCACGCGGGGGATGCCCTCGAAGCCGGGCTCCGCGACGGCCGCGCCGCGCGGCGCGAGATCGACCGCCGCCTCGCGTCCGCCGCACGAGAAGACGCGCCGCCCCGGCGCGAGCGAACGGAACCACGCGCGCCCTTCCGCGTCGGCCCGCACGCCCGTGCGGTTGCCCGCCGGCGTCGTCGTCCAGACGTCCGCCCAGGGCGCGACCGTGACGATCGCCTCGGCGAACCGCCCCGCGTCGATCGCCGGCTGCGGACGCAGCGCCTTGCGGTAGGCGTCGTTCACGGCGTTGCGCACGTGGCTCGGCACGCCGGCCTCGTAGAAGTTCATCGCCTGCGTGCCCCAGCTCCGACACGGCGCCCGGTCGGCCGGCTCGCGCTCGCCCTCACCCGAACCGGCCGGCCAGTCGATGCGCAGCCACGGATACTGGTCTATCCGCCGCCCCGGCGGCAGCGTCCCGTCCTTCCTGTACGCGTCGATGTCGCGGGCCTTGAGCCCCCACGGATTGCCGCGCCCCGTGTCGTCAAAGACCGTGAAGCCGTCCAGCCCCAGCCCCATGTAGATCGCGCACGGGATCTCGAGGGACGTGTAAAGCCCCACGCACTTCGCCACCGTCGCGGCCTTCTCCTTCACGAGGTCGGGCCGTCCGCCAACCCAGCCGCCCTTGTCCGAGGGCAGGAGATACGAGCAGTAGAGCGCCTCGCCGAAGATGATCGGACGGTATTCGTACGTCGTCTGCCAGTTCACGGCGCACGCCTCGTTGTTGAAGTTCGGGTAGTGGTAGTTCGCCGTGGGACACGGCGGGTCCTGGAACCAGCGCGCCTGGTGGTTCTGCGTGCCGAGGTCGCCGTTGCGCGTGACGACGAGCGACTTGTCCAGTTTGTTCATGTAGTCGCTGTAGAGCGCGCCGACGCGGTCGTTGCGCACGTTGAACGGCGCTTTCGCCTCGGAATCCCAAGCCTGCGTGAGGATCTCGTTGTCCGTCGACCAGATGAGCACGGACGGATGGTTGCGCAGGTCCTTCCACCAGCGCGTGTAGGCCGCGAGGTTCTCCCGGTGCGTCCGCGTGGCCGTCCACGCCTCGAACGGCGCGAAGTTCGTGGGCGAGTGCGGCACGCCGGGCTCGGAGAGCTTCGGGTACATCTGCGCGTAGACGGCCATGCCCATGCGGTCGGCGTCGCGCACGGCCGCGACGCTCCACTGCGAGCCGGAATCGTGCACGCGGACGATGTTGATGCCGTCGGCGCGGTAGAGCGGCCAGGCGATGTCGCGCCGCCGCTTGTCCTTGACGGTGAGGTGCCCGACGTCGCCCTGGAGGAAGATGCGCCGTCCGTTGAGGAAGAAGTCGGTGTGGCAGATCCAGAACTCGCGGAAGCCGAACTCGACCTCGTGGCGGTCGACGAGTTCGCCGCCGACGCGCACGTCCGTGACGAGCGTGTAGAGGTTCGGCTCGCCGAAGCGTCCGCCGATGCCCCACGTCAGCGGGTCGGCCCAGCCGTCCTGCGCCTTGACCGTCGCCGCGCCGCCGGCGGAAATCGCGACGGACTTCTCCGGCAGCCGGAAACGGACGCGCCCCCCGCGTACGGCGTAGGCGGCCACGGTGGCCGTGACGTCCGCCGCCGTCCGGTTGACGAGGTCGATCTTCGCGCCGAGCGCGCTCCTGCGCCAGCTCGTCTTCACCCAGACGTCGTCCACACGCACCTTCGGCAGGGACTCGAGGAAGACGTCGCCGCGCAGGCCGCTGGCCTGCGAAGCCCCCGGCACGTCCACCGCAATCTCGAGCGCGTTCGCGCCCTTCTTCAGCCCCGCGAGCGGAATGCGCACGACGCCGCGGTCGCCCTCCCACGAGCCGCACGCGACGCCGTTGACGGAGACCGCGGCCCGTGCGTCGAGGATCGCCTCGCAGCGCAGCACGAGGTCGTCCGTCCCATTCCAGTCGAACGACGTCCGGTAAATGGCCTTGCCCGCGCAGTTGACGGGGTTGGCGTCCCTCTCGAAGCCGGGCAGGGGCTTGCCGGCGTTCGTCACGGGATACGTCCACGAGTAGAAGAACCCCGGCGTCTGCCGGCTCGGGACGTGCGCGCGCCCCCACGTGGCGCCGCCGTCGGTCGAGGCCTCCCAGTCGCCGTTGAGGCAGAGCGCGGCGCGGCGCGCGCACGGCTCGAACGGCTCCGACACGCTCGCCCGTCCCCGCGCGGCCGCCGCCTTGTGCTGCGCCGCATACTTCGCCTCCCGCGCCGCATACGCCTCGCGCAGGCCCTTCGCCGCCTTCTCGCACGCATTGGAGAGCGCCGTCTCCTTCGTCCGCGCCGCGACGAGCGCCGTCCGCGCCTTCTCGGCGGCGGACTTCGCCGCCGCGAGCCGCGCCTTCAGGCGTTCGGGCGAACGCCGCTCGGCGAGCTTCGCCGCGAGCGTGGTCCCGCCGCCGCGAGCGTCAAGCGAAATCGCCACGTCGCGCATCGGCTTCCCCTCGCGGTCGGTCAGCTGCACGCAGAAGCCGCACCCGCCCGTGCAGTCCTGCACCTTGAACAGCAGGCGGCTGCGCCCCTTCGGCAGCGTGACGTCGTAAACGAACGACCCGGGGATGATGTCCTGGCTCGACGTCGCCTTCCCCACCCTGTCGAGGTCGAGCCAGACCTTGTGGTCGTCGTCCGAGCCGACGGCGAGCCGCGCCGCACGCGCCTCCGGCGCATCGACGTAGCAGACGGCATACGCCACGAAATAGTCGTCGATCGGCAAAAACCGCCCGTCCAGCCGGACGATCCCCGAGTCGGCGTGAAGCGGACGCCAGGTCGCGTCGAACACGGTGTTCGTCCGGAAGCCCCACTCGTTCGTCGAGCCGACGCCCGCCACGAGAATCCCCCACTCCGCGACGAACGTGGCCGTCTCGCGCTTGCCGGGATAGGGCTGCGCCTCGTCCTCGAGGTTCAGGAAGTCCGTCTCCAGCCCCTGCCCGCGGTCCTTGACCTGGTAGCTCGGCCACGGGCCCGAGACGAGCCAGTCTCGGATGAACCCCCGCTCGTCCGGCGTCGCCGCCCGTGCGCCCGCCGCCGCCAGCGCCACCAGTACCAGCAGCGCACCAAATTTCATTCCCTTTTGCATTTCCACTCAACCTCCGTGTCTTTGTGCCTCTGTGTTGAAAAACCAACTGCCGTTTTCAGGGAGGTAATTGCAAAACCCATTTCAGTCGGTCACGCGGGACGCGTGACCCTACCGTATTTGCGCGGTAGGGGCGAGCGTCCCGCTCGCCCGTAGGAGGTTTTGCAATTTCCTCTATGGCCGGTCATTCGCGGACGAACTCGCTCACGCGCACGTCGCGGAACGTCGCGACGCCCGTGCCGCTCTCGAAGCCGATGAGCAGCAGGCTGACGGAATCCTCCGGCGCGAAGTAGTCGAAGGAGATCTCCTTCTCCGCGAACGGCTGGCCGCCGACGAAGGCGGCCGGCCAGCCGCAGTCCCGGCCGGGCGTCGAGACCAGCATCCCGAACTTGAAGTTCTGCGTCCCCTTGATCTCGCCGATCGCGACCTTCGCGCGGACGCGGTACTTCCTCCCGCCCTCGAGCGTGAGCCACTTCTTCCACACCTGCGCCTTGCCGTCCGCCCAGTTGTCGAGCGTGACCGGCTCCTCGCAGAGGCGCAGCACGTCCCTCTCCACGGTCTGCCGCACGGCCGGCGCGTCGCGCCGGCCGGCGATCAGGTCGGCCGTCACGGTCAGTGCCTCGCGCCGCCCCTCCAGCCGGCGGACGTTCTCGCGCACGTCGGCGACCTGCTTCTGCAACGCCTTCGCCTCGGCCTCGGCGACGCGCACCTCGGCCTCCGTCAGGGCCCCCGCCGTCAGGCAGGCGGCGGCGAAACCCGCAAACGCAACTCCTCTCGTCATTTGTCTTTTCCTTTCCCGTTCCCGTCACCGGACGATGATGGCGAATCCCTTTCTCTCGCGCTCCACCACGGCGAACGTGCCGAGGTTGTACGTCTCGTCGAGAGAGCCCACCCACGTGCCGTCGGCCATCGCGATGACCTTGCTCGCCGGCCGCTCGCCCCTCGCCAGCGCGACGAGCCGGGTCCACCGGCCGTCCGCCGCCGCGTAGCGCCAGAGCTCCAGCCGCGTGTCGTCCTTCAGGATCCTCGTCTGGTCGTAGCGAACCGCCACGTTGGCCTCGCTGACCTGCGCCTTGGCGTCGTCGTCGCGCCGTGTCGCGTTGCTGAACATGCCCACGCGCTGGACGCTGAGCACGTTGCAGCCCGCCGGCAGCGCGTTCGTGTGGGCGTCCGTCCTGTCAGGGGCCAGCAGGGCCACGCCGATGTACTTATTCGAGCCGGGGGCTGACCAGCTCAGGCGGACGCGCAGGGCGTTCACGAGGTCGGGCAGGAGCCCGTCCACGTCCTTCTCGACCGCGCAGCTGGGATAGCCCACGAGATTCGTGTATTGCTCGCCGGTCCACATGACGTTCTCGGCCGGCAGGGTGACGAGCCCCTTGTTGACGGCGCGCCAGCCGGACGTCGTCTCGCCCGCCGTCTCCGGCACGGCGTTCGAGACGAAGAAGACGCCGTTGGGGGTGTTCAGCGCGCGGCTCTCGTCGCCCTCGCCGTCGCCGACGATCTCGCCGGAGACGACGGCCATCCGGATGCCGCGACTGCCCGCGCAGTGGCCGTCGGCGCCGACCACATCGCCCCATCCGCGGATGACGCCATGCGACGCCGGGTCGAAGCCGCCGTCCGCCGACGGGCAGGCCCCGAGCGTAAAGTTCCGCAGGGCAGGATTGCTCGCGGCGGCGTTCGGGACGTCCATCGTGTTGACGAACGACCCGCCGCGCAGGACGAGCTCGCCCACGCCGGCCGCCCCGGCGTCGCGTCCGCCCAGGCACGTCACGCTCGCCCCGAACCTGCCGCCCTCCTCGACGGTAATAGCGCCGCCGGCGGACGACTCGCCGACCACGACGTCGCCGTTCTTCGCCGCCCAATAGTACCAGTCGTTCGTCGTGTTCCGCACGAGCAGTTCGCCGCGTCCCTGCCGCCCCACGTACAGGTCTTTCGCCCAGATCATGCTCACCGTGCCGCCGTCGCAGCAGACGAGACGGCCCGTGCTGCCGGCCTCGTTTCCGAGGATGATGTTGTCAGAGTATTTGATCGTGCCCCGGTTCGTGACGACGCCCGATCCGCCGTTCCCCACGGTCAGCGCGCCCTTGTACGTCGCGCCGGCGTCGATCTGCACGAGGCCGTGCTCGTTCGCGTCGCGCCCGACGCGCAGGCCGGACCAGCCGTTTCCGGACTCGCACGTGATCGCCCCCTCCTTGAAGTGCAGGGTCAGGGAATCGCCGGTCATGGGCGCGCTCAAGTCGAACCGCCAGATGTACGGCACGCTGTTCGTGACGTAGATCGTGCCGGGCTGGGTGCAGTATCCGTCGCCGGTGGTCGGGACCTGGTGCTCCTTGGCGTCGTTCGTCCAGCGTTCCGCGTCGTCCCAGTAGCCGACGGTCTCGCCGTCGGGAAACCGGTAGACCCAGGATGCCTGGGCCGGTCCTGCGCACAGGAGGGCTGCTGCTGCGGCCGCCCTGGCGGCGAGCGACGAACGGTTCACGGTTTGTTCTGGCGTTTTCATGTTTTCATTCCTTTCTGGTGATTGGGTTGAAAATTGGGAAATGACAGTCGCCGCGATTGGAAAGGCGAACGCCGCGCCGTCCCGTCACGGGACTGCGCGACCGACGGGCTCCCGACCCCGCCTACGCCTGGGGGGGGGGGGGGGGGGGGGG
>CAVAHB010000038.1:0-7919 GCA_963588415.1 Faecalibacterium sp. CAG:74 | reverse complement strand
CCGTGGCCATCTATTGAGTACGCCCACGCTCCGAGAGGGGTTTCGCCGCGCTCCCTGAGGGGGCGAACGGCGGGCTTCCCGTACTCCTTTAGTACTACAGAGGATGCCGCGCCGAAAATGGGCAAACTCCGGAAGTTCACCCGTTTTCAGCGGGGGATTGGTCTCAACTGCCGCATTCAGGGTAAACGTCAAACGCCGGGAAGCCTATCCGAAGAGGTCGCCCTGCACGGGTGCGGCGAGATGCCGCGGAAGTCGTGCGGGCGGCGGTTCTGCCGACGCGGCCGGCGGTGCGAGCAGTTCAAGCAACTTCGCCTCGTCAATGACGGTCGTGCCGAGGACGCGCGCCTTTTCCGTCTTCGTCGCGCCAACGTTCGCCCCAGCGATCAGATACTTCGTCCGCGACGTGACGGCACTCTGCACGATACCGCCCGCCCGCTCGATCAGTTTCGCATATTCGCCGCGCGGACGCGAAAGACTGCCGGTCAGGACGCACCCCGCCCCGACGAGCGGACCCGACGCGGCGACGGACTCCTTCTCCGCCCGTTTGGGGTCGATGCCGAGTTCCCGCATCCGCGAAAGGAACGACTTCCCGTAGTCGCTCGCGAAGAAGTCCAGCACGGCCCGCGCAGCCTCCGCCTTGATGACGAGAATCTTGCGCGCCTTCCCCTTCTTCGCATCATTCGCGATGACATTGCGGAGGACGTCGCTTTCGGGCAGGTCGCTCATCCGCGCGTGTTCGGCGGCGATGTCCTTCGCCACCGTCGTGCCGACCTGGGGGATTCCGATGGCGTAGAGCCAGCGGTCGAGCGGCAGGTTTCGTGCGGCGTTCACCGCATCCAGCAGACTTTGCGCGTTCTTCCCGAAGCGGCGCGGCGCATCCGCCTCGCCCACGTTGAGCGCGGCAAGTTCGTCCGCCTTCAGCGTGAAGAGGTCGAGCGGGTCGCGCACGATGCCACGCGCCACCAGCACGTCGGCAATCCGTCCGCCGAGAGCCTTGAGGCCGAGCGCGTTCCGTTCGGCGAAATGCTCCAGCCGCCGCTGGAGTTGCGCCGGGCAGAGCGGGTTCACGCACCGAACCGCCACCTCGTCGCCGAGATGCTCAACCTTTCCGCCGCAGACGGGACACGCGGTCGGCATCTCAAACACCTTCTCCGCCCCCGTCCGCTTCTCGGGAATCACGGAATCAACGGCCGGAATCACGTCCCCCGCCTTCACGAGCCAGACGTGGTCGCCGATTCGGATGTCCTGCCGCGCGATCTGGTCTGCATTGTGGAGCGTGGCGCGGGCGATGACGGAACCGGCGAGCGGCACGGGGCGCAGTTCCGCGACGGGCGTAAGGATGCCCGTTCGCCCGACCTGCACGGTAATCGACTCAACGACCGTCTCCACGCGCTCGGGCGCATACTTGTAGGCACGCGCCCAGCGAGGGCCGTGCGCCGTCGCCCCGAGTATCGGGTAGAAGCGGCGTTCGTCAATCTTGAGAACGGCCCCGTCGATCTCGAAGCGGAAGGTGTGCCGCAGTTTCTCCAGTTCGTCAATCGCGGCGAACACCTCGTCAATCGTCTTGCAGGCCCGACTCCACGGCGTGACGGGAAAGCCCCACCGGCGAAACGCCGCGACCATCTCGCCGTGCGTCGCGAACCCATCGCACCCGACCCCGCCCGCGTTGTAAATCACCACGTCAAGCGGACGTGACGCGACCTCCTTCGGGTCGAGTTGCTTGAGCGAACCCGCCGCGGCATTCCGCGGATTGGCGAACGGCTCGCGCCCCGCCTCCTCCTCCCGGGCGTTCAGTTTTACGAAGCCCTCCCGCGTCATGTACACTTCGCCGCGCACTTCCAGCGCGGACGGCGCATCCGGCGGGAGGACGAGCGGTATGGAACGAATCGTCCGTACGTTCGCCGTCACGTCGTCCCCGACGACGCCGTTGCCCCGCGTCGCCGCCCGCACGAGACGGCGGTTCTCGTAGAGAAGCGACATCGACACGCCATCGATCTTCGGCTCGACGCGGTAGGTGAAGCCCTCGATTTCCCTGCGCACGAATGCGTCGAAGTCGGCGAGTTCGCCCTTCGAGTGGGTCTTGTCGAGGGATTGCATCGGCGGATTGTGCCGAACCTGAACGAAGCCCTCGATCGGCTCGCCCGACACGCGCTGGGTCGGGGAATCGGGTGAGGCGAACTGGGGGAACTCGCGCTCCAGTGCGAGCAGTTCCTCGTAGAGAAGGTCGTAGTCGCGGTCACCGATGGCCGGCTTCGCCTCCACGTAGTAAAGGTAGTCGTGGCGGTTGATCTCACGGCGCAGTTCGTCAATGCGATGTTCGGCTTCGGTCGTCGTCATGGTCGTGGCCCGTTTGCTTAGAAGAATGTCATCTGTCCCGGCATTTCGGAGAGTCTCTTGCGCGGACGGCGCACGACCTTGCTCGTCGCGTTCACGTCAATCTCGTTCGCCTCAAGGTTCTTGAGGATTTGCGCGGCGCGATCCACGACCTCCTTCGGCAGACCCGCCATCGCCCCGACGTGGATGCCGAAACTCTTCTCGGCAATGCCGGGCGCAATGCGCCGCAGGAAGACGATGCGCCCGCCCTCCTCCTTCACGCGTACGGTGTAGTTCCTGATGCCTTCGAAGGCGTTCGCAAGGTCGGTGAGTTCGTGGTAGTGGGTGGCGAAGAGCGTCTTCGCCTTCGACTGCGCCTTGCCGTGCAGATACTCCGCCACGCTCCAGGCGATGGAAATGCCGTCAAAGGTCGAAGTGCCGCGCCCGATCTCGTCCAGCACGATAAGGGACTTCGGGGTGGCGTTGTTGAGGATATTCGCCGTCTCCTGCATCTCGACGAGGAAAGTCGAGCGGCCGCGCGCGAGGTCGTCGCCCGCGCCGATTCGCGTGAACACGCGGTCGATCACGCCGAGGCGCATGGACGCGGCGGGTACGAACGAGCCGACCTGCGCCATCACCGCGATTGTCGCGACCTGCCGGATATAGGTCGATTTGCCAGCCATATTCGGCCCGGTGATGAGCATAATCTGGTCGGTCGTGCAGTTCAGGAACGCCGAGTTCGGCACGAACGGCTCGGCGTCGGGCAACTGCTCGACGACGGGATGGCGCCCGTCCACGATTTCCAGCACGTCCGAGTCGTCCACCGTCGGGCGCACGTAGCCCGCCGCGAGGGCGCGGTCGGCAAGCGAAAGAATCGCGTCCAGTTCGCCGAGCGCGAGGGCGGTTTCCTGAATCTCCACCGTCTTCGCCGCGATTTGGGCGAGGATCTCCCTATAGAGTTGCTGTTCGAGGGCGATGGACTTCTCCTGCGCACCGAGAACCTTGCGCTCGTACTCCTTCAGTTCGGGCGTCACGTACCGCTCGCCCGTCGTGAGCGTCTGCCGCCGTTCGTAGTTCGCGGGAGCCTGCGGCACGAAACTCTTTGGGATCTCAATCACGAACCCGAAGGTCGAGACGTGCCTGACCTTCAGTTTCGGGATTCCCGTACGCTCCTGTTCCTTCGCCTGATATTCCGCGAGCCAGCGGTGGCCCTCCTGCGCAATCTCGCGCAGTTCGTCGAGTTCCGAATTGTAGCCCGCCGCAATGAACCCGCCGTCCACCAGCATCACCGGCGGCTCTTCGGCTATCGACCGGACGACAAGGTCGACGATTTCCTTCTGGGGCTTCATCCGCGAGACGACCGCCGCAATCTGCGGGGCAGTCGCCGACGCGGCAATCTGGGGAATCGGCTGGAGGGAAGTCGCAAGGGACTTCAGGTCACGCGGGTTTGCGCGACCCGAATCGACCTTCGCAATCAGCCGCTCAAGGTCGCGTACGCCCGTCAGCAATCCGCGCAACGCGCTCAGCGCGGCGCGGTCAGAAACGAACGCCCCCACCGCGTCAAGCCGCGCATTCACCGCCGCCGCACGGGCGAGCGGGCGCGCAATCCAGTTCCGCATCGTCCGCGCCCCCATCGGCGTACGCGTCACGTCCAACACGCCGAGGAGCGAAGCCTGCCGCGTCACTTCGCCACCGGGCAGAAGCTGAAGATGGCGAATCGTACCCGCATCAAGGACGAGCGCATCGTCCGAGCCGCGCAAGGCGACCTTCCGCACGTGGTCAAGGGAGTGATGCAGGGTCGTCCCCACGTAATAGAGGAGTGCACCGGCGGCGGAAACGAGATCGCCCTTTCCCGTCAGCCCGAAACCGTCAAGGCTCAGCACCTTGAAGTGCCGCGTCAGGCAGTCAAGCGCCGCGTCAAGCGAGAACGTCCACTGGTTGTTCTCATCCTGCACGAGCATTTCCGCCGGGCGGTAGCGTTCGAGAGCCTCGTCAAGTTGCTCCCGCGAGTCGAACGGCTCAACGCAGAACTCGCCCGTCGAGAGGTCGAGGAGCGCAAGCCCAAGGCCCGAAACCGCCGCAACATAGTTATTCGCCGTCTCGTCGAGAAGCCCGTCCTCCGTGACTGTTCCGGGCGTGACGATGCGCGTGATTTCGCGGCGGACGAGCCCCTTCGCGAACTTCGGGTCCTCCACCTGGTCGCAGAGTGCGGCGGTTTTTCCCGCACGGATGAGTTTCGCGAGATAGGAGTTGAGCGCGTGGTAGGGTACGCCGCACATGGGGCTGCCGTTCCGCTGGGTCAGCGTTGCACCGAGAATGGGCGAGGCGACAAGCGCATCTTCGCCGAACATCTCATAGAAATCGCCGAGACGGAACATCAAAATCGCGCCTTCGGGTATCTCACGCTTAAGTGCGAGATACTGGCGCATCATAGGTGTTAATTCTTCTGCCATTTGAATGCATAGTATACCACAATCCGCCGCGTATGGCGGGGGTAACGTTGACGGGCAAACTGCAACCCGGCTTTCTTAATGAATGGCTTTCCGACCAGAGGAAGCGGGATGGCCGTCAAGACGGGACTTGCGAGGACAGGTCAAGTCCTGTCGCTGGGTCGAGCGGCGGACGACGAGCGAAGCCGGAAGAAGAATCTTGCGCGGCGGAAGGCTGGGATCGGCAATCCTCTGCAGCAGCGTGTCGAACGCCACGCGGCCAAGTTCAGGAATTGGCTGGTGAATACTCGTGAGCCGGGGCGTCGCACATTTCGCAAGGGTCACATCGTCAAAGCCCGCAAGCAGGAAATCGTTCGGTATCGAATATCCGAGTTCACGCAGGGTCGCTTGCAGCGAAACCGCCACCTTGTCGCATTCGCACACGAACGCCTCGGGCCGGCGCAACGACTTGCGCCCGCCCAACGCCCGACGGACGGCCGCGGCATCGCCCGGGTCAAGTTCCCAGACCGTCACGTTCTCCGAACAGGGGAAGCCGGCCACCGAACGGACGCCCTCCAGCCGATCGCCGATGACGGAGGGGCATTTCGGCCGCATCACGAACGCGATGCGCGTCACGCCGCTCGCCAGCAGATGCTTCGCAATTTCGCGCCCCGCATAGAAGTTGTCGATGCCGACGAAATCCCGTGCAAGGCTGGCGGAAAGCGGAACGATGTCGCGGTCGATGAGAACGACGGGAATCCGCGCCTCGTCAAACGCGGCAAGAATGTTGCAACTGACGGATTCCTGCTCCTTCAGGAAGGCGAGCGGCTGGAAGATCACGCCCCCGACCTCCTGTGCGATGAACATCTTGGCAACCTCGCTGGCCTGCTTGGCGCGGGCGACGGGATCGTCGGAGGAAACATCCCCCAGAACGACCGTCAGGCCCTTCATCTGTGCGCAACAGTTGATTTCGTTGCAAATCCCAGGGAATATCTCCCCATGCACGAGGCTCGGCATGATCAGTCCGATCGAGCGTCCGAGTTTCCGCGCCGTCGTCGTCAGGAACGTCCCGCACCCCTGCTTTCGGACGAGAAAACCCATGACGCTCAGTTCCTGCAGGATGAGCCCGATCGTGTTCCGTGACGTGCCGAACCGCAGTGCCAAGGCCCGCTCGCCCGGAAACCGCTTCGCGGATGAACCATACGCCCCGCGAAGGATTTCCGCCTTCAGCGTTTCGACAATCGCCCTGATTCTCTTTGATTGCATTTTCTATCCACGCAAGGAGCGTACGAGTGCCGAGGCATCCGACGCAAGTTTCTCAATTGCCGCGTAGTCGCCCGCCGCGAGTGCATCCTTCGGGACGACCCATGTGCCGCCGCAGGCGACGATTTCCGGCACGGCGAGGTAATCCGCGACGTTCGCGAGGTTCACGCCGCCCGTCGGCATGAACTTCACGCCGGTGAAGCGGAACGCTCCGAGCAGATTCCTGATCATCTTCACGCCGCCAGCCGCCTCGGCCGGGAAGAACTTGACCATCGGCGCACCCGCCGTCAGCGCCTGCGAAAGTTCGCTCGCAGTTGCAATGCCGGGGCAGAACGGGAAGAGCATCGCCTTCGCCTCCTCCACCACAACGGGATCGAAGCCCGGCGCCACGCCGAACGCCGCGCCCGCCTTCTTTGCCGCGTGCACCTGATCGAGCGTCAGCAGCGTGCCCGCACCCACAATGGCCTCGGGAACTTCGCGGCGAATTGCCGCAATGGATGCCGCCGCCGCCGCCGTCCGGAACGTCACCTCAAGCACGTTCAGCCCGCCCTTCACGAGCGCACGCGCAAGCGGCACGGCCTGTTCTTCTTTCTCGATTACGATGACCGGGATAATCCCAGCCGACTTCAGCGTCTCGACCATATTCATCATTTCGTTAGTCCCTTTCGTACGGCGGGGGTGAAACCCGCGCATTGAAATCATCCTGCGTCCAGCGGCGGAAGTCACTCTCTATCCGCGACAGACGGTATTCGCGGGCCCCTTCCTGCCAAATCATCCATGCGATGAGCAGGCGGATGAAGAAGTAGCCGCCGATCGGTATCGGCCCGATGTGGTGAATGCCGAAAACCGGCAGGACGACCAGCAGAACCGCCGCGACCCGTCCGACCACCATCGCAATGTACGTCGCCCGAACCCTCGGCACGAAAAGACACAGGGCCGACCGAAAGATGCGCCCGCCGTCCATCGGCAACGCCGGCAGAAAGTTGAAGAGTGCAAGCGTCAGGTTCATTATTGAGACGAACCAGAGCACATTCGCCAGCCAGTGGCTCTCGATGGGCGTGTAGAGCAGCAGATAGGCGACGAGTGAAACGACGAGCGAGACGAGCGGGCCCGCCAGGGCCGTCAGAAACTCCTGCCATGCCTTGCGTGGCAGGGCGATCAGCGAGGCGCACCCGCCGAGAAGCGAAAGCGTGATGTCCTGCGTACGATAGCCGAACGCACGGGCCGTGAGCGAATGCCCGAGTTCGTGCAGGACAATCGAGACGGCGAGCGCAAGCGCGATGGGCAGCCCATAAGCCCCCGGCATGTCGAACAGGAAGAGCAGAAGGATGAATGCGAACGAAATGTCGAGATAGATGGGAATCCCGAACAGTTCGCACAGTTTGTATTTCAACTTGAACATACCCGTATTATACCAAAATCACGCCACCACCGAAAAGAGGTCGTCGCCCACCTTCGCGATGAAGGTGCAGGATTCCGGTTCGGCGGCGAGCCGCGCCACCGCGACGGCCTGATTCGCGCCCTTTCCGCCCGGATTCATCAGGAAGAAGCCGTCGCAGACGGTTTCGCCCGGCACGGGAATCTTCCGACCCGTGATGACCATGTCCGTATTGGTGCTTCCGAGAACGACAATCCTCTTCCTCATGGCGTCAGCCTCCAGCTTATAACATATGTTTACGCAAGCGGGGGCTTTTGCCAGTAGGAAAGGTACTCCACGTTGCCCATCTCACGGCCGCGGATGGGCGATTCGCACAGTCCGAGGAGGCGTAGGCCAAGTTCCTCACGGGCGAATCGGACGATGCCGTCCCTCGCTTCGAGACGCAGGGCTTCGTCGCGGACGAGTCCGCCGGGGGCATTGCCCTTCCCCACCTCGAACTGCGGCTTGATGAGCGCGACGATTGTGCCGCCCGGTTC
>CAVAHB010000037.1:0-27766 GCA_963588415.1 Faecalibacterium sp. CAG:74 | reverse complement strand
GTCCATCGTCACGGGCGTCACGCCCGTGACGAAGAGCCGCGTCACGGGCGCGTCGGTGCCCGTCGTCGCGGCCTTGAGCTCGTTGAAGAACTGCTTGAAGAACCCGTCGCCGTGGCAGAGGGCCTCGTAGTTCTCCCGCGACTCGGCGAGGACCGTGTTCGTGAAGTTGTCGTACTCGTCGATGCAGACGTAGAGGCGGACGCCCGAGCCCTTGAGCAGCGTCGCCAGGGCGTTCAGCTTCCCGTGGCACGTCCCCCTGCCGAGGATCGCGTCCGCCACGCCTGCGGGGAGGTCCTTCGCGTAGTCCTTCGCGAACTTGTCGAGACGGAGCGAGCAGACCTGGTCGAAACTCGTCTGGACGAACTCGAAGCGCTTGTCGACCTGCGAGAAGTTGAAGTCGAGCCAGAGGTACTTCCCGCGCTCGTCCGTCGGGCGCTTCCCGATGTCGAGGCCGCCGAAGAACTCGTCGAATCGGCCGGCGTAGTCGCGGTCGTAGTAGCACTGCAAAATCGAGCAGAGGAGCGACTTGCCGAAGCGGCGCGGACGGAGGAACATCGCGTAGGACGTCCTCTCCAGCTCGCGGATGAGCCCGGTGCGGTCCACGAAGTAGCCGTTCTCCGCGCGCATCCGCGCGAAGTCCGTCACGCCGTACATAATCTGCTTCGGTTCCTTCATGTCGCGTATTATAGCATAAAGGGATGAGAGGTGAGGGATAAGAAGTGAAATATCCCCTCCGCCCACACGGCACGCCATCCGCCGTCCAGCTTATCGCCCCTGCCGGCTGGGCAGGTTCTCGAAGCGGTGGCCGTGCGGCGGAAGCACGAACCCGTCCGCCATCGTGAACGGTCTCTCGCCGAAGTTGACCGTGACGCGCACGCCGTTCGCGAACCGGCTCTGCTGCACGAGACGGTCGGCCGTAAGCCAGCGGTAGTCCGTCATCCGCACGCCGAACGTGGCGCGCGCGACGGGCGTCGTCACCTTCACAGACTCCGCCAGACGGCCCTGGATACCCTCGAAGACCTGCCGCGTGAAGAAATACATCGGCGGCGTGCCCGTGACGGCGTTCAGGAGGTCGTGCTTCCACCACGCCTTCGGGAACTTGTTGTTGTAGTCCGTCCAGTACCACGTCGAGACGATGCAGTCGTGGAACACCATCTCCCAGAACGGGACGCGCATCGCGGGGTCGAGCCCCTTCTCGATGATTTCAGGCGTCTCGTCGTAGATCTTCCACATATACCGCCCCCCGTCCACGCGGTACGCCCATGAGGAGAAGTTCCCCTCAAGGTAATCGACCGCCGGCACGTAGTACTCCATTCCGTCCTCCGTGCCGCAGATCAGGTTGAACTCCTCGCCCGGGAGCGCGAGCATCCGCCGGCAGGCCTCCGCACCCGTGCGGTACGTCAGCGGATGCTTCGGATTCGCGCACCACGACGCGCACGTGCCGTTCCCGTCGAGAAACCGCGCACCGTAGCCCGGGGCCTCCGCCAGCCGCGTGGAAATGCGCTCGCGCATATACGGCAGCATGCGGTCCGGGCACACGATTGAACAGCGCACCGTCGGCTTCTTCTCCGGGTCGTCCTTCAGCGCCACCTGCCACCCGCCCGCCGGCGACCCGTCCTCCAGGCGGATGATGTCGTCCCGTTCGCACGCGTCAAGCGGCCAGTGCGGCCGCACCGCGTCAATCTTGTCGAGCATCGCACGCGGCATCGTATCCGAATAGATGTCATACTCCGTTTGCAGCACGCCGGGAATCTTCGCAATTTCCCGCACCTCGTCTGGCGTGATCCAGACGTTCAGATCGCGCCGCGTGACGCCGCTGAAGACGAAGTTGCGGAATCCCAGTTCCTTCAGGCGGCGCGCCACGCCCGCCTTGTCGCCTTCCGCCTCCCAATACCATACGATCGGCGCACCCGCGAGCAGGTCGTACTTTTCCGCCATCTTCGGATGCCGCGCCCGCTTCTGCGCGAACGTCACCGCGAGCCCCCGACGTTCCATCTCCTCGCGCACGCGCCGCGCCATCTCCATCGGGCCGCCCTTGACGAAGAAGGCGAACCGCGCCTTGCGCACATAGCCGAACCGCCCGTTCTCGCCGCCCCACGAAAGACCCGCCTGCCGAAGGCCGTTCCCCCGGACGTGCGCGTCCAGCCATACGTCCGCCGGCGTTTCCACAAGGCCGAGGACCGCGCCCGCCCCTTCGAGCGAACCGTCCGCAGCGACTTTCTCGCCATACTGACCCCACGCGCTCATCTTCATTTCGCGCTTCCAGAACTTCGCGCGGTCGAACTCCGTCGTCCCCAAGTCCGCCCGCTCGACGGGAATGGCGTATCCGCACCCGTTCGGTAGCAGAAGCCGCTCGCCCCGTTGCGCCTCGAACGGATACGGGAAGTCAAAGGCATCCGCGACGGCGTTCGTCGCGGCCGAATCGAGTTCGATGCCGAGTTCCGCGCCCTCCAGGGCCAGGCGCATTGCAACATCCCCGCCGACCCCTTCGACTTTCAGGCAAAGTGCCGCGCTCAGTCCGTCCGACCCGACTGCGGCGGAACGGATAACGACCTTCGCACCCTCCGCCGGCATCTGCCGCCACACGCGCCCGGTGCGCAAGTCCGTCACGTCGAACGCCGCCGTCTCCCGGTTCATCTCCACCCGCAGCGTCCCGTTCGAGAGTATAAGCGGGGCGGGGCTTCCGTGCGCGGCGGAGCCAACAGCCGCACCCAGCAGGAACGCAAGCCCAATCGCGTGCAACTTCATGCCCGACGGCGTGAGGGACTTTCCGATTTTCGCTTCCATCATCTTTCCTTTTCCTTCGTTGTCTTTCTTCTGCTGGACATTGTAGCAAAAAAAGCGACTCCATCGTTCAAATGACATGTCAACTTTCTCATGCCCATGATGGAACTGCATGCCAACAAGGCGACTGAACTTGTCTCGTCTTCAGGCCACGAATGCGGAGGCGTTCGCATCCGTCCGGCGGACGAGTTCGGGCGCGGGAATGCCGCGCAATTCGGCGACCTTCTCGCAGATTCGCCCAATCGGCGGCGTTTCCGCCGCGTTTTCCACGGTCGCATCCGTCTCGACGAGCAACCGGTCGAGGGGAATCGCCTTCACGAGTTCCCGGTAGTTCACCGCACGGTCGTTCAGGACGGACGGCCCGACCGAGACGTATCCGTTGAGCCGAACGATTTCGGGCAGAAGTCCGCCCGCGCGCGAAAAGCCGTGGAAGAGGAAGGCGGGAACGCGCCCCGCAAAGGGCCGGCACGCCCCGACGACTTCGCCCCAGCACTTCGCGCCGTGCAGGACGACGGGTCGCCCCGCTTCCGCCGCGAGGGCGAGTTGCGCCTCGAATGTTTCGCGCATCAGCGGCGGAACCGCACGTTCCCGAAGGCGGTCGAGGCCGATTTCGCCGATTCCGAAGACTTCGCCGGCTTCAAGTTGCCGACGGACGGACTCCAGAAACGGGAAGAGCCGTTCGCGGCGAAAAAGGTCGCCATCCACGATACCAAGCGTCCGCCACGGATGAATGCCGCGGAAGAGGAGGTCGCGCCCCGCGACGCAGTCCGCCGCGCCTTCTTCGGGTTCGCGGCAGACGAAGTGCCGCCCCGCACCCGTCGGGACATGGCAATGCGCGTCGGTCATCAGTCGAACTGATGGTAGAAAAGGACGCGGGTGCGGTGCGGGCCGTTGTTCTTCAGGTCATCCTGCCACGCGCTGCGGAGCATTTGCCGCGACGTCTTGCCGCTGCTTCCACTTGAACCCGACCGTTGCGGCGGTTCGGGGTCGCGCCAGACGAGCGCGACGCCGCGCGCACCCAACTGCGAATTGGAAATCGCATCGCCCGACGAGCCGCCGACCGTGAGCGGTTCGGCGCGGATGAACACGAGGAAGAGCTGCTGGCGGTTCTGGAAACATTCGCGCCAGAACGAGTGGAGGAACTTGCGATCCACGCCGTGCAGGGGATTGCTCAGGGTCTTGCTGCTGCCGAGAAAAGTCGTCTGCTCGTCGCCCGTTTTCCCGTCATACCACGCAAAATTGTCGAACGTCGACATCCAGTTGCACTTTCCGTCACCGACGTTCCTGGCGTTGTCGCCGAAGGCGTTGCACAACCTGCTCGCGAACTCCACGATTTCACCGTCGTTCCACCTCGCGCTCTTCGAGGACGCATTCGACCCGAAGGCATACCGCCGCGCATCGCTGGCCGAAGCGGATTTCGAGAGAACGGTGAGTTCGTCGTTGGTGCTTGCCACGTAATAGTCGTAGGGCGTATCCTTGACAACCGCCGCGAGAATGCGGGAATCCGACGAGAACGGATTCGCCCGGAAGTCGCCCGAGCCTGAGACTATCTGCTTGCCAGACGGGTTTTGCCCGTTGTTGCCGTCCATGGTCAACTCGTAAATCGGGTCCGTTCCCGATCCGCTATGGTTGACGGGCGTATAGGTTCGCCAGATGAAGGACTTGTTCGCAACGTCACTCCACGAACGCGAACCGAAGTTGTTCTGCTTGTGATAGCGACCCGCCCCGTGGTATTCGCTGCTCTCAAAGGGAGAAGTGGCCGAGCCGTCCATCGTCTGCAAATTGGGAAGAAACGCCAGTTCGCCCATCGACTGCAGGTATTCCTGGTCGCTCGTGAACATGAAGATGTCGGAGTCGCGTCCGCCCCCGAAAACACCGCCCGAACCCGTCGTCGAATTCGCGCCAAGCGCGGTGAGCCACGAGGCCGGCGTCACGTCACCGTTCGCATCCGTCTTGCCGAACCAGTCCTCCGGCGCGAAGTTGAAGCGCGGGTCGGCGGCGTAGAGTTCCGTCCAGTTCACGTAGGCGGCCGGCGTACCGTCCAACTTGGCAAAACCGTCCTCGCCGTCGCTGTACTTGAACTCCCTGTCGGTCACGAAATCGAGAATCGGCACGCCTGCTCCGCACAAGCCCTCCATCTGGGGAGTCGAAGTCAGCCCGTTGTAGTTGACACCCTGAAGCATCTCCTCATCGTCCCTGAACACGGCCGGCGCGAGATCGACGACGTCGCTCCCGTTCAGGACGCGAACCCACACGGCAACCGTCAGACGATAGGTTGTCGAACCCGTGAACGTAATTTCGTTCTGGTCTTCCCCATTGGAAAGGCGTTTCGAATCCTTAATCAGTTCGTCCTTACGAGCACCCGTATAGAGCGTGTTCGCCTTGACAACCACACCGTTCGCATCATAGACGATGGCATTCTCGGGAGTCGAGTCGGCCGTCTTGAACTTCCGCGTCTGAATCGGCTGAAAGTTCTCATCACGTTGGTTCATCGGCGTGACGTCCACATCCGCAATGTCGTAATAAAGCGAAGATTCGCTGGCGTTGGGTCCCTGCAACTGAATGTTGAACGATGTCAGGGCATCCGTCGTCTTTGCAATGTCGTCGGGGAAGGAAACCGACGTTCCGCCCTTGAAGAAGAGTATGCCGTCCCGCTCCGTCCCGCCGCCGGCACTCCACTCGGCTTGCTTCGGACGAACCGGCGAATTGTCGGCCAGCCGACAGAGAAGGCCTTTGTCGGCCATGAAGACCGCCGCAATGGCCTCGACCTTGAACGAGCCCTTTCGTCCGCCGTCCACGCGCTTGAAGGGATAGGCCGCCACGCCCGTCAGCATCAGGGAAGACGCGCCAAGTCCCTTGTAGACGTGTTTGGTGAAAGTCCGCTTCATCGTGTGCGTCTTTCCGCTGGACACCTTTTGATACTCGACGTCCCCGTCCAAAGACTCCTCAACCTTCGGCGTCAGTTGCGACGCACCGCCATTGGCGATGCCGAGGGCGCAGACCATCGGCACGGTCTCGACCGTCGGCAGGGCAAGCGAAAGCGGGACCTGATCCGCGTCGAGATAGTCGTAGAGGCAGGCCAGCCCGACGCCGAGGTTCTTAGAGAGGACATTGCCGAGGTCGGGCAGAGTGCCGTTCTTGTAAAGGTCGATGAAACTCGAAACGTTGTAGTTGCGGAACGGCTGGTTCTCGCTTTTCGCCGCAATGTCGTGGACTTCCGCGGCGGAGGCCGACCCCGTCCTGTTCGTCGGCGGAAACCACGTATCCACGACGAAGAGGGCGTTCGAGACATATTGCGCATCTCCCGCATTGTAAGGGTAGCCCTCACCGCCGATCGAGCCGATATACCGCGAAAACGGTGCAAAGGATGAACCACTCCCGAGGATGCTGAAGTCGGCGAGCGAGACGAACGGAACCGGATCGGCCCTTTCAAGAAGCGTATCAAGTTCCGAACCGTTGCTTTCAAAGAGCGAGGACATGTTGACGCGCCGACCCGGCGCGGAAGAGCGGCGTTCGTTCGCCCTGAGCCTGTTGATGTCGAAGCAGTCCGAGACGTCAACCGCCATGAAGGCGTAGCGGCCGAGGTCGTAGGAAAGGTTCTTCCAGACGGCGGTCGACGTGAGGCGGGAATAGACGCGGGCCTCGTTGATGACGGCGGGCGGCAGATAGGCGAGTCCTTCCAGCGTCAGCGTCGAGACGGTCGACTCCACGTTCGTCAGGCCGAAGGGCGTGAAAACGCGATGCGTCCACAGGTCGCCGTTCTGCCGGTCGGGCAGACTCTGCGCGGGGCCGACGCCGGGATAGGGATCCGTGTAAACGCCCTCAACGTAGCCGTTGCTGTTCAACTCGCCGTCCAGACGCGAAATCGCGTTCGCGAGGGCGGACTTGAGCAGATAGCGCGCCGTCGATTCGCGGCGAAGGTGGCTGGACGGTGCGCGGCTCTGCCGCATGTAGACGGCGAAGCCGACCGCGCTCACCACCATGAAGGAGAGCATGCCGAGCACAATCAGGAGGGCGCTTCCGTTCCTGCCATTCGTCAACCGCATCATTTTCCTCCCGTCGTCTTCGACCGACCGCGTTCCGCATCCGTCAGGCGGTAGTAGTTCGGCAGTGCGACGGCCGTCGCGAACGAACCCGTCGAGTCGCTCAAACTGTCCGTCTTGTCAATCATATACTGGTAGGGATTTCCCCACGGGTCGCGGAGTTCCCCGTTCTTCACCGTGGCGTTGAAGAGAACGGGGATCGTCTCGCCGTTCGCACCCGTCTCGCCGCCGAGAATCATCCGCATGTTTCCCTCGGAACAGTCCGTCCAACTCGTCTGCAGAACCTTTTCGAGCGTATGCCCGACGGCATACTGCTCATAGGCGAGAATCGCGTTCGTCATTTCGCGCACTTCCTGCGTCGCCCGGGCGACACGCGAGCGTTCGCGAGCCTTCGCAACCGACGTCGTCATCGCACCCATGATGACGGCAATCATCGCAATCACCACCATGAGTTCAATAAGGGTGAAACCGGCACATCGTCTATTCGTCAAGCATACCATCAGAACACCTCATCCGGCCATGTCGTGATGTCGTCGGCCGTCCCGAAATCCCCGTCGGGGCCGGCGCTGCGAACGCCGACCGTGAAAAGCCCCGAACCGACCGTCTGCCCGCCCGAAAGTGCCTTCTCGCCGCCTTTCTTGGCATCGGAAATCGAAAATTGCGGCGCCTTGTCCCATTGGATCTCCTTGTAGGCGCGGTTGGACGTATCCGTGCGAAGTTTCACTTCGTCGTCCTCGTCGCTCAGGATGGAAACCGTGCGATACTTGATCGAGCGGCTGTCACCCGAAGACGAGACCGAAGTATCGCCCAGCCCCGGCAGGACTTCGTCGCGAATCTCGTGCGTCACGCCGAGCGCGCTGCGGACGGTCTGCAGTTTCGCCACGCCCGCCGTGCCAGTCCGCCAGGCAATCGAGGAGGAGTTGAAGAGCATGGTCAGCACCGTGACGAGAATGCCCAGGAGAAGGCTCGCCACCAGCAGTTCAATCAATGTAAAACCCCTTCTCATTCGTTCGGATCTCCCTGGAAGTGGACCTCACTCACGAAAATGGGCTGGGTCATCAGCGTCTCCTTCCGCCGCGCAATGCGAAAGGCGAGCTGGATCACGGCGCCGCGCCTCGTGACGACAAGCCCATATTGATAGTCGCCGTCAATGGACGGATTCCCCGCGCAGTATTCGCTCGGCACCTTGCCGCTCACATTGCCGAACACGCCATCCGCCGTCGAACGCGGACTGCCCGCGACCCGATAGGTTACCTCATTATTCCTATTCTTAAAGGTCTTGACATACGCCGCCCAGCCGTCGCTGGGCCAGACCGCATCCGCAACGCCTCTTTCCTGGGCGGTTCCGCTCGCGGCCTGCCCGATCTGCGTCCACGCCGTCCACGTCATGTTCGTCGCGGAAAGACCCGTAATCAGCGGCGAGAGATAGGCATCGGCGAACGCAGCCCCCGCCACGTCCTCCACGCTCTGCCGGTTCTCGCGATAGCCGAGCGTATAGAGCGAACACATCGAAAGCACACCGACCGCCATGATGAAGATCGCGAGATTGACCTCCATCAGCGTAAAGCCGGCCTGTTGGAACATTCGCGTCATCATACCGTCTTATCCTCGTCCGCCGAGGCGGTTCCTGCCTTTTTCCATCTCGTCGGCATGCCGTTGGCATTCGGCTTCGTCGTGTAGACGTCAACCGTCGGGGTCAAGTCCTCGCTCGGATCGAAATAAATCACCTTCGGCTCCGAAATCGTGGCGACATCGGTCGGAATGGAAGAGCCATCAAAGATGAAGCCGTAGGGCAGCTGGAGTTCGCCGATTTCAAAGGCGTAGGGCGAACCGACCTTCCACGAACTCGGTTCGCGCTTTGAGCGGTTCAGGTTGTAGAACGCACTCCCACTGACGTTCGTGAGAGCACCAATGGAGTAGAGATAGGCCTTAAGGCGGTCATCCCGTTCCTCCTTGTAGACGGCGTCCGCCACAATCGAATACTGCATCTTCCCGCCGTTCTTCGGGGGAAAGCGGTAGAGTTTCATACCGCGGCGCTTGGCGAGTTCGGACTGGTCGTCCGTCGATTCGTAAGTCTGGTCGAGGTCGCCGAACTCATCGTAGAGCAACTGATTCGCCACAGTCGTGATGCGCCCCGATCGGCGCACGGCCACCATCACGCCCACGACAACGGCGTTCTCGTCCTCCGCGCCGGACGTATCCTTGATGAGTTTGTTGTAGCAGAACACGGCAGTCGGCACGCGGTCAACCGCCGCACGTTCCTTCGCCGACCGCAGAAGGGCCGAGGCCGCCGCAACCGCACCCCGTTCGTTCATGCCGCGCACGAGGGCGTTGTAGCCGCCGGTTGCGGCAACGCCGAGCATGGCCATGATGGCCATGACCACGAGAAGTTCAATGAGTGTAAAGCCCTTGCGCATAGTCACTGCTTATTCGGGTTTTCCTTGCTGACGGTGACGGAATCCGTCTTGCCGTTGTAGGTGATCCAGAAACGACGGAACTTCCCCTCCTCCGTCCCCTGATAGCCGAAGGCCATATTCGAGAAGGGAATGTAATCCTTTCCATTCCGGTTGGCCGCCAACAGGAAGTCCATTCCCATGATGCACTTCTGGTCACCGCAGAACGTCTTGGAGTTCCTTCTGTTCGCATGGTTGTCGTAGCACCCCTCGCCATTGTTTCCGAGACGGCTTGAATTCGCCACGAAGAGCGCCGAGGCATCCACAAGCACGGAGCGTCTGCCGCCACCCTTGCCGAACGCCTTGCCGACGACCTGCCGGAGGATGGAGTCGGCTTCCGATCCGGTGAATGTGTAGGTATCCTCATCCATGCTTCCGGCCTTGCTTTCGATTTCATCCGGCCACTTGCCTTCCTGCGCATAGTAGGCCGCGATGGCCTGTTCGAGGGCCACGCGCATCGCGTCCGCCCGCTTGCCACGGGCATTGCGAATCGCCCCCGACGCAGCAACCGAGACAATGCCAATGAGGACGGAAATCACCGCCACCACCATCATCAGTTCAATGAGGGTAAACGCCTTCTTCCGCATCGGTTATTCCTCCTGGCCTTTCGACCAACTGCGGATGTCGTCCTTCGTACCGAACTTGCCGTCGCGCCCCGCGCACCAGACGATGGCGCTCGCCCGAACCTTCACCGAGCCGTAGCCCTCGGGATTGGCATTGACGAAGCCATCCAGATCGTCGTCGATTGCGAAGCGCAGGCGGTGATCCTGAATCGTGCCGCCCGACGGGACTTTGGCGCTGAGGGCCACCGAACCCCGCGCCGCCAGCCGCTTCACGACATCCTGCGCCCAGGGCGAGACGATGCCGCACTGGTCAAGCCCCGTCAGCACGTAGCGGGTCGTCCCCTGGTCGTCCGTCGTCGTCTTGTAGGTCAGCGACATCGCGCCACGCCGCGCAAGCGCCGCGCCCACCGTCTCATCCATCTCGCCGTTCCCACTCGAACCTGTGCTCAGAATCGTCCTTGGCCACGCATCCTCCTTCTGGAGAACCGCCGTCAGGGCCGTCGCCGCCTCGTGCACGAGTTCCTGCGCCTTCGACTCCTGCGCCTTGTTCACGATGCTCGTGAATCCGGCGATGGAAGCCCCGACAAGCGTCGCGATAATCCCGACGACAACAAGCATTTCGACAAGTGTAAAGGCTTTCTTCATATCAATTGCTCATTTGGACGATATCGTCCGACACCCAGTTCATAATCGTGCGCTGATACTTGTTCAGCTCGGAATCGCCCGTGATTTCCTCGGCGGAAACCCACGGCGGGAAGGTCTTGCCGTTCGGCCCCGCGCTCCACAGGCGGTAGTTCTGGTAGGGCGGCGGCGAATAGTAGTAGAAGTCGTGCCCCCAGCCGTCCCTGCAGGTGACGCCGTCAAGCACGTACAGTTCGGAGTTGCCGCTGCCCGACCCGCCCTGGCTGTCCGCCGCCGAATAGAGGACGGGGTAGGGATTGCTCACGCTCACGTTGTGTCCGCGGCTCGCATCGTCCGTCGCCACGACATTGACACCGTAAATCTTCAGTTCATCCCGTTCGCAGGTCAACAGACCTTCGAGGTTCGCCATCCACCGGGCCGTCACCGCCTGGGAGGGGAGGAGCTCGACCTTCCACCGATTCGAGTCCTGGGTGCCGCTGTCGGATTCCCTGACCTGCCTGTTCAGATCGTCCCAACTGCTGTAGGGCGTGCCGTCGTCGAACTTGCACGGCAGTTCGTTGTTGTTGCACCACTGGACGAACCCGCTGTAGATCGTGCTGTCGTCATGCCCCATCATCACGAGGAAGCGCGGCAGAAGATAACTCATCAGCCCGAACTGGAAGATTTGGACGTCCGTCCAGTCCGCATCGCCTTTCTTGCTGTTGAGCAGGCTCGGTTGCTCGAGCGCGTCGAAAAGATAGGCGAGCGCGGCGTTCTTGCCGTAGTCGCTGTCCGGCTCACTGTTGTGGAGCTCGCGAAGCGCCTCCGAAACGGTTCTCACATACTCCTGCATATCGCTCGAATACGGATATTTCATGCCGACGGGCTGACTGCGGCAGGCGGCCTCCACCTGTTTCCACATCTCGTCCGACGACCTGAATCCGCTATTCGGGTTGCGCTCCACCTGCTGGATGCCGCGTTCATTCACTTCGTAGAAGAAGTTGCGACTGCCGTGGAGTTTCACCGGCGGATAACTTCCGAACGCGGCGTAATAGCCGGAAATGCAGTTCTCGATCCGCTGCATACGCGCAATCGTCCGATTCCGGGCCTCGGCGCTGCTGCCCAGCCCCGCCAGCCGAAAGACAATCGACATCAGCGTCACGATGACCACCGTGACGATCAGCATTTCAACGAGCGTGAAGGCCCTGCGCATCAGGCGGCGCCTCCCGAAACGGAAGAAATGATCTTGATCATCGGCAGGAACATGGCGATGACGATCGTGCCGACCACGACGGCCAGGACGATGATGAGGGCCGGCTCGATTGCGGCGGTCATGCCGGCGACGGCGTTGTCGACCTCGTCGTCGTAGGTGTTCGCGATGCGCGTGAGCATATCCGCAAGCGCCCCCGTCTCCTCGCCGACCTCCACCATCGAGGTCACCATCGGCGGAAACACCGGGCACTGCGACAGCGGCTGGGTCATGCCCTCGCCCTCCTTCACCGCGTCGTGTACGTTCTGCAGGGCCTTCGAGACGACGCGGTTGCCCGTCGTGTCGCGCACGATGACGAGCGACTGGAGGATCGGTACGCCCGACGAAAGCAGCGTGCCGAGCGTACGCGTGACGCGCGAAACCGCCGTCCGCTGCACGAGAGTGCCCGTGACGGGCATCTTGAGCGAGCACACGTCGAAGAAGTAGGCTCCCTTTTCCGTGCGCCCGACGATCTTCTTGACGACCCAGAGCGCGAAGACGACCGCCGCAATCTGCAGACCGTTGTGCTGCACGAACTCCGAGGCCTGCATCACGTATTCCGTAATCGCCGGCAACGCCGCGCCGCCGAGCATGTCGTTGAAGACCTGCTTGAACTTCGGAATCACCGCAATGAGAAGGAACGCCGTGATGCCGATTGCCGCGATAAGAACGACAATCGGGTAGATCATCGCGCCCTTCACCTTGTTCCTGATCCGCTCGGACTTCTCGGCGAATTCGGCGAGACGGCCGAGCACGACCTCCAGCACGCCGCCCGCTTCGCCGGCCTTCACCATGTTCACGTAGAGGTTGTCGAAGATCTTCGGGTATTGCGTGAGCGATTCGGAGAACGTGCCGCCAGCCGAGATGTTGTCGGCGATGCCCGTCAGGGCTTCGTTCATCTGCGGATCCTTCATCTGGCGCTTCAGGACCTCGATGCCGCGCATGAGCGGAAGACCCGCATTCACCAGCGTCGCCAGCTGCCGCGTGAACTGCGTGAGGACCTTCGTCTTCACGCGACCGCGCATCCACGAAGGCAGCTTGATGTTGATTTCCCTGTTGAGCGCGCCGCCCTTCTTCGCCTTCGGGGTCGCCGCCTTCTTTGCCGCCTTCTTCGGCGCGGCGGCGGCCGGCGCGGCGGACTTCACCTCGCCGAGTGCGGTCGGGAAAAGCCCCTGTGCGCGAACCGCCGCAATCGCGGAAGCGCGGTCGCCGGCCTCAACTTGCCCGCGGGTCTCGTTGCCTGCGGAGTCCTTCGCTATGTACTGGAATGTCGCCATCTACGATATCCTCTAATCAAGTGTTGGGAGAATTATATCACATCGGAGAGGTCACGCGCAAGTACGCCCAAGCCCGCCGCTGTTCCAATTGCGTTAAAATCTCCGACTACTTGAGCGAAGCCCCCGTCGAGGCGTTGCCGACGAAGTGCGCGTAGCGTTCGAGCCAGCCGCCGCGAATGCGCGGCTTCCACGCCTTCGCCTTCGTCGCCCGCGCCGCAATCTCCGCCTTCGTGAGATCCGCCGTGATTGAGCGCTTCGGAATGTCAATCGTAATCGAATCGCCGTCCTTCAGCAGCCCGATGAGCCCGCCTTCCGCCGCCTCGGGCGAGACGTGGCCGACGCAGGCGCCGTGGGTTGCACCGGAGAAACGCCCGTCGGTGATGAGCGCAACGGATTCGCCGAGGCCCTGGCCGATGATGTAGGAGGTCGGCGCGAGCATCTCCTGCATGCCCGGCCCGCCCTTCGGGCCTTCGTAGCGAATCACGACGACGTGGCCCGGCTTCACCTTCCCGCCGAGAATGCCCTTGCAGGCCTCCTCCTGGGAATCGAAGCAAATTGCCTTTCCCGTGAACTTCATCATTGACGGCGCAACGCCGCCCTTCTTCACGACCGCGCCCTTTGCGGCGAGGTTGCCCCACAAGACCGCCAGTCCGCCATCCTGCGAATAGGCGTTCGGTATCGTACGGATGACGTCGTCATCCCGGATCTTCGCCGCCCTCACCTGCTGGCCGACTGTCTTTCCGCTCACGGTCGGGCAGTCGGGATGGAAGAACGCCGAACCCGACACGCGCTTCAGGACGGCCATGATGCCGCCCGCATTGTCCACGTCGATTACGTGGTAGTGTCCGCTCGGCGCGACCTTGCAGACGTAGGGCGTCGCCGCCGAGATTTCGTTCATCCTCTTCAGCGAGTAGTCCACGCCCGCCTCACGGGCGATGGCGAGCGTATGGAGAACCGTGTTCGTCGAACCGCCCATCGCCATGTCGAGCGTGAGGGCGTTGTCGAGCGAATCGCGGGTGACGAGATCCTTCGGGCGCGGACCGCCCTTCTTCGCGAGCGCGACGATCCGCCGCGCCGCCGCGCGGTAGAGATCCTGGCGGCGCGGATCGACGGCGAGCACCGTGCCGTTGCCGGGCAGGGCGAGGCCGAGCGCCTCGTAGAGGCAGTTCATCGAGTTCGCCGTGAACATTCCCGAGCAACTTCCGCAGCCGGGGCAACTCGTCTCCTCAATGCGTTCGAGTTGCTTCGCGGTAATCTTGCCGACGGACTCCGCGCCGACCGCCTCGAAAACGGAATTGAGATCCGTATCCTTACCGGTTTCGGGGTGCTTGCCGGGGGCCATCGGGCCGCCCGAAGCGAAAATCGTCGGAATGTTGACGCGGAGCGCACCTATCAGCATGCCCGGCACGATTTTGTCGCAGTTCGGCACGCAGATCATTGCGTCGAAGCAGTGGGCGCGGGCGACAGTCTCCACCGAGTCGGCAATCAGTTCACGCGACGGGAGGGAGTACTTCATGCCCGCGTGGCCCATTGCGATGCCGTCGCAGACGGCAATCGTGTTGAACTCCATGGCAACGCCGCCCGCCTCCTCGATGCACTTCCTGAGGAACGCCCCGACCCTGTTGAGGTGGCAGTGGCCCGGCACGAAACTCTCGTAGGAGTTGCAGATACCGATGAAGGGCTTCTTCATGTCCGCCCGCTTCATGCCGCAGGCGAACATCAGCGAACGGTGCGGCGCGTGTTCCTTGCCGAGTTTGACCTGATCCGAGTTCATTTCGATTTCTCCTTTTTTTCCTTACCCTTACCGAATAGGTAAATCCTGTTCTCCGTGCCGCGGACGAGCCGCCCGAGGTTGGCACGATGCTTCCAAATGACGAAAAGAGCAATCAGCGAGACGAGGATGCACTGCGGCAAATCCGCCCTGCCACGCGAGCCGAGAACCGGGAACCAGATCGCCGCGCAGAGGAACGCCGCCGCGCCGCAACTGCCGAGCGAAATGTAGTGGGACACGGCAAAAAGGACGGCGAAGACGAAAAACGCCACGCCAACGAGCGCGGGAATGAGGCCAATTAGCATGCCAAACGCCGTGGCGACGCCCTTCCCGCCCCTGAACTTCATGTAGGGCGTGAGCATGTGGCCGAGGACGCAGGCGACGCCAACGGCGAGCGGCAGCCAGTCCAGTCCGCCCCACGTCTTCGCCGCGAGCGTTGGGAGAAAGCCCTTCAGCACGTCGCAGACGAACGCGAGAAAGCCCCACTTCCGGCCAACGGTGCGGAAGACGTTCGTCGCACCGATGTTCTTCGAGCCGACCGTCCGCACGTCGATGCCGCGCAACCGTCCGATCAGGTAGCCGAACGGGATGCCGCCAATCAGATACGCCGCAACAAGCCAGCAGACGGGAATGAGGTAGTTATTCATCTGACAGTCCTTTCCTTATTTACGACGGTGGCCCTGGGCATGGTCGCCGCCGATGAACTCGCAGGGGGCGCGGTACGCGAGCAGCCCCTGAATGAAGCGGATGCCGTACCAGACGTGCGTCGCGACAACGCCCGCCGCCGTCAGTAGCCAGACGCACGGGCGGAGGCTCGCCGTCGTCACGGCAACGGCGGCGAGATACGCCCACAGCGGCGCAAACGCCGCCCGTCCCCACCACGACCCGCCGCAGGGCGACCACGCCCCGTACGCCCAACCGACGGCAAGCGCGGCAAGATAGGCATCGAACAGCGTCGGCACGAAATAACTCAGCCGCAGCGAATTGGACGGATACCGCTTGCAGAAGTAGCCGCGATGGAAGGCATAGCGCCCGATCTGGCGCAGGTGCGGCAGGAAGAGCGGACGGCGGTGGTGGTAGACGACGACCCACGGGTCGTAGACAATCCGCTTCCAGTTGTCCACGATGTCCTTGCAGAGGAGCGTATCCTCGCCCGGCCAGAAATCCGTGCGATAGCCGCCGATCCGGTCGAGCAGGCTCCTGCGGACGAAGAGGTTGCAACTCGGGTAGTCGTCCACGTCCTTTCTCACGCCGCCCGCCCTGTAGCGGTAGCGGTAGTTGCCGGAGACGAGGGGATTCTCGTAGACGCGCCCGCCGATTCGGGCGAGGCTCCTGTCGCCGGGCGGCGTGACGCCGGGGCCGCCGACCGCGCCGACGTCGGGTTCGGAGAAATACTTCACCGCATACTCAAGCCAGTGCGAATCGGGATAGGCGTCGTCGTCGATGAACGCGACGATTTCGCCCTTCGCCACCGAAATGCCGCGATTGCGCTTCTCGGCGGGGCGAACCTTCCCCGTCGGAATCACGCGAAACGCGCCGGCCGATTCCGGGAGGGCAATCCGCTCGTCCCCGTCGGGCAGGATGATGCATTCCCAGTTCGTATAACTCTGGGCGCGAATCGCCGCGACGCACTCATCCAGCATCCAACTCGCGCCCGGACACGCAATCACAACCGAGACCATCGGCGCATGGTCGAACCGACGCGGCACAAGCGCCTTCGCATAATACTTCAGCACCCGAAGACGGTAGAAGACGGCCAGCGAATCCCTCGCCATCTGAGCGACCGTGCGCGGCCGAAGCGCACCGAACTTCGCACCGAAACGGATGACGACGGGGGCTTCGGCAATCTTCGCCCCACGGGACGCGGCAATCGAGAGGAGTTCGAGGTCGAAGGCGTAGGTCTTGACAAGCATTCGGTCGAGCGCCGCGCCAAGAACCTCGCGCCTGAAGAGTTTCATCCCCGTCTGCGTATCGGTAATCGGCAACCCGACCGCAAGCCGCACGAGCGCGAAATAGACCGCGCTCACGATCCGCCGGTGCCACGGATACTGCACGACCGAAAGCGGATGGCGCTTCGAGCCAACCACGATGTCGGCGTGGTTCTTCACGAGCGACTCGAAGAAGAGCGGCGTCTGCTTCGGGTTGATGTCGAGATCGCCGTCAAGGAGCATCACGTAGCACCCCGTCGAGGCGGCGAAACCGGCGCGGAGCGCCGCGCCCTTGCCGCCGTTCTTCGGGCAGACGACGGGTCGGATCGTGACGAACCGGTAGGCGTTGCCGTCGAACGAACGCAGAATCTCGTCCGTGCCGTCGCCCGACCCGTCGTCCACGGGCACGAGTTCCGTCAGAACGCCATGCGCCTCGAAGAGGTCGGCGACCTCGTGCAGGTTGCCCGCGACGGAATCCGCCAGGCGGAAGAACGGCATGACAATCGAGAGACGATCCGTGCCGACCGTCTCCCGCGTCAGATTCCATTTCTCCGCCAGTTTCGTCATCGCTCCGCCGACCGCGTTCAGATGGTCTTGCGGTCGCAGAGGGCCGAGACGAAGAGGGCCTTAATCGTGTGCATCCGGTTCTCGGATTCGTCGAAGACCTTTGAGTATTTTGACTCAAACACCTCGTCCGTCACCTCGAGCGCACCCGATTCCTTCGTGACTTCGGTGTTGAAGTCGTGAAAGGCCGGCAGACAGTGGAGGAACATCAGCTTGCCGTCGAGGTTACCCGTCGCCCGCATAAGATCCATGTTGATCTGGTAGGGGCGGAGCATTTTGATTCGTTCGGCGGTTTTCGCCTCCTCGCCCATCGACACCCACACGTCGGTGTAGAGCACGTTCGCGCCCTTCACGCCCTTCACGGGGTCGTCGAAGACGCGGATGTCGACGCCGTTGCGCGTCGCGACCTCCTCCGCCTCGGCGAGAACCTTCTCGTCGGGCCAGAGTTCCTTCGGCGTGCAACAGACGTAGCGGATGCCCGCCTTCGCGCACCCCATCATCAGCGAGTTCGCCACGTTGTTCCGCCCGTCGCCCACATAGGCAATCGTGCAGTCCTTCAGGTCGCCGAACGTCTCCTTCACCGTCAGGAGGTCGGCGAGGATCTGCGTCGGGTGATAGTCGTCCGTCAGGCCGTTCCAGACGGGGACGCCCGAATAACGGGCGAGATCCTCGCACGTCTGCTGGGAGAACCCGCGGAAGAGGATGCCGTCGTAAATGCGCCCGAGCACGCGGGCGGTATCCTTCACGGACTCCTTCTTGCCGAAGTGGATGTCGGGGCGCGTGAGGTATTCCGCGCCGCCGCCCTCGTCGCGCGCCGCGATGACCGAACTGTTGCGCGTCCGGGTCGAGGACTTCTCGAAGATGAGGGCGATGTTCTTGCGGTGCAGCAGATCGCCGCGCACGCCCGCGTGGCGACGCGCCTTCAACTGCCCGGCGAGATCCACGAGGTTCAGCATTTCCGCGTCCGTAAACGACGCGAGCCGCATCAGCGAGCGTCCCTTCAGACTGTCCATCCATTCAAGCATGACTTTCCAATCCTTCCTTGTGTGAAATCGGTTAGCGTGATTCGCCACCTTCCGTGGCGAGGGAGAAGTTCCAGACGTTCGCGCCCCGGCAGGTGTCGATGACCTGCACGAGCGATTCGTATTTCGTCTCGCGGTCTGCGCGGATGATGACCGGCTGGCCGGGATAGAACTGCGCGACCTTCCGAAGCCGCTCCTGCAGTTCGCCGAGCGTCAGGACCGTGCCGTTCACCTTCACGACGCCATCCTTCGCGAGATTGACGATGATTTCGCCCGGCAGACGCTCCGGCTGGTCCGCCGTCTTCGCCGACGGCAACTTGATCGAGATTTCGCTTTCCCACTGGGAGAAGACGCTCACCGTCACGAAGAAGCACAGCAGGAGGAAGATGACGTCGAGCATCGACGTCAGCGCGAGAACCGGGGCGCGGCTTCGCGTCTCGACCTTAAACTTCATCGGCCGCCTCCTCGAGTTCGGCAATGCGCTTCGCCGCACGGCGGCGGAAGAACGCATACGCGACAAGGGACGGAATCGCCACGGCCAGACCGAAGATCGTCGTCACGATGGCCTTCGACACGCCCGCCGCGAGCACGACCGGCTTCGCGCCCGCCGATACGTCGCTCGCAATCCCGCCGAACGCCTGGAACATGCCGAGCACCGTGCCGAGCAGACCGACGAGCGGCGCAATCGCCGCGATGTCGGCGAGCCAGTCCACCGCCGAAAGGGCGCGCGCGGCGATGCGCCCGCCTTCCGCCGCCTTGTCCTTCGCCGCGTCGAGTTGCTTTTTCGCCAGCGGAAAGAAGACCCACCGCGACTGGGCGAACCAGAGGTAGATCATCACCGCAAGGGCGAACACGGAAAACGCCGCCAGCACCCACATCAGCGAACCGCCGTATGCCCACGCCTGACCAAAGGTTATGTCGTTCATCTGTCGTCCTTTTCTCTTTTTTGTGCGTATTATACCAAATCTTCAGCGTGATGGGTTAGCGTTTCAAGCGACCCCGTTACCCACGCGGCAGATTCAATGCCGACAGGTCCACACGGCATCAGGGGAATATGATATAATGTCGCCGTTTCCTCGCGGAAGGGTGCAGATTCATCCGGATTCGGGGAGGCAAGACATAATTCGGGAACTGATTGAGGGGGTCAAGCTACTTCGTGTGAGCCGACTCCGCCTTCCACCCCCGGTTGAGTTACAATCTATTTGCAACTGCAAGGCGATCGTCCAGAGAAATGTAGGAAGTTTCACGGAAGACGATACTCTGCAGGGGAACGCAATCGCGTTGCCTCTCTTTGTATTTCTTCCAAGGCAATTCCTACAGCCTCTCTGGAGATACAAGGAGAGGATTTCTTTTTCTGTGTCCAGACCGTCAAGCAGACACGGGAAGGAGAAATGGCCCGTTCATCTGACCGTGCAACGAAGTAAGGGCTGAAAGTTCAAAAGAAATGAAATGCACGGTCATTACACCCTGTTATAATCCCGGCAAATATCTTTTGCCCATGTTGGAAAGTGTGGCAAAGCAGTCCGAATATGTCGCCAAGCACATTATCATGGACGGGGGCTCGACGGACGGTTCGGTGGAAGTGCTGTCCAAATGGGGGGCGGCGCATCCGTGGGTTGAGTTCGTCTCCGAGCCTGACGCAGGGCAATCCGATGCGTGCCGCAAGGCGTTGGAGCGCGTGGAAACGGACTATTTCCTCTGGTTGAACGCGGATGACATGCTGATTGAAGGCGGGTTGAAGAACCTCCTTTCCGCGACAGCCGGGCGAAATCCTTCAATTGTCTATGGGGACTACTTGCGCATCGACGGCGAGGGGCGGGTGTATGCCAAACGCCGCCAGCCGAGTTTCCGCTACTGGGATTGTCTTCATGGGTATCTGACCGTGCAAAATGTGTCCGCACTCTTCAACGCCAAGAAATTGCGAACGGCGGGAGGCTTCGACACCTCTCTGCAGTTCGTGATGGACTACGATATAATCCTGAAGTTGGCGCGGCAAGGAGAGGTTCGTCATGTTCGGGCGTTTTGCGGGGCTTTCCGTGTCCATGGCACGAGCAAAACGACAACCCTTGACGATGTCTGCCAACAGGAGACCGAGGAACTTCGGACAAAATATGGCGTGACGCGGAACGTCTTTCTCCGAAAGATGCTTGTGCGTCTGGCAAAATTGCGGGTCGGTCTGCGCATGCTCTTTGAAGGGTGCATGCGAGGTCGCCTGTATTAGTCGAGCGTTGACTTGGTGTACACCCGAATCATCCCGCAAGTCGGAAAGCCCGCGCCGTAGGTGAAGAGGAGAACAGAGGTGAGCGCGTTTGTTCCGATTGTCGCTGTTTCGCCAAATGCGGCTCAGGCGGCCAATCCTTTGCCCTTCAGCGGCAAGGGCACGCATGGGGGCAACCGCCGCACCCCTTCGCGCACGAACCCGGCATCGAAACGTCCTCGCCCGTCCAGCAGTAGGTGCAGAGCCGGTCTTTCGGCAACCCGATCGCCGCGACGAGGTCGTCGACGGTCTGGAACGCGAGCGAGGTGAGGTTCAGTTTCCGGCGGATGTAATCGACCATTCCCCTGTAGGGTTCGCCGTCGGGATCGACGTATTTCGACAAGTCCGCGTTCTCCCCCTCGTGGTCGCGGATATACCGCCGCGTGATGAGGTCGTATTCGTTCTTTGAGCGCGAGAAGTTGATGAACCGGCACGGATAGAGAAGCGGCGGACAGGCGATGCGAACGTGCACCTCCTTGCAGCCCTCCCCGTAGAGGCGGTCGGCCTGCTTGCCGAGCTGGGTGCCGCGCACGATTGAATCGTCGCAGAACGCAAGCCGGCGGTCGCGGATCAGCCCCGGAATCGGAATCAGCTTCATCGCGGCGACCTTCTCGCGCTGACGCTGGTCGGACGGCATGAAACTCCGCGCCCACGTCGGCGTGTATTTCACGAAGGGCCGCGCATACTTGATGCCCGCCTCATGCGCATAGCCGAGCGCGTGGGACGTCCCCGAATCGGGAATCCCGCACGCCGCATCCACGTCCGTCGGATACCGCCGCGCAAGCGCACCCCCGCACCGATACCGCGCCATCTCCACGTTCCGCCCCTCGTAGCTCGAGGCAGGGAAGCCGTAGTAAACCCAGAGGAAGGAACAGATCGCCATCTTCTCCTGCGGCTCTATCACGGTCGTCAGTCCGTCCGGGGTCATCTCGACCATTTCGCCGGGGCCGAGGTCGCGCACGTATTCGTAGCCGAGGTTCGCGAGCGCACAGCTTTCCATCAGGGCGATCAGCCCCCCTTCCCTGCGCCCGATGACGACGGGCGTGCGCCCGTAGCGGTCGCGCGCGGCGTAGAGACGCCCCTTCCCGTCAATTACCAGCACCGAGCAGCTGCCCTTCACCTTCTCCTGCACGTACCGCACGCCGTCGACGATTGAACTGCGCGACGCAATCAGCGCCGAAACGACCTCCGTCGGCCCGACCATCCCGCTCGTCGTCGAATACTGCAGCTGGGTGGAGCAGGTCGTGAAGAGCTCGTCCATCAGTTCCCTCATGTTGGAAATCAGCCCGACCGTCGCAATCGCGAACTGACCGAACTTCGTCACCATCACGAGCGGCTGCGGGTCGGTGTCGGAAATCACGCCGATGCCGACCGTGCCGGAGAAGCGGCCGAACTCGTGCTCGAACTTCGACCGAAACGGCGCGTTCTGGATGTTGTGTATCGACCGCTGGAAGCCACGCTCGCCCAACACCGCCATTCCGCCCCGGTGCGTGCCGAGATGCGAGTGGTAGTCAGTACCGAAGAAGAGATCGCTCACGCAATCGTCCTTTGAAACAACGCCGCAAAAACCGCCCATATGTACTCCTTGATGTGAATAGGCGACTATTATACCATATTCGCGGAAGTCGCCCGCGAAACACGAGGAACCGCTTACTTGCCGACCAACAGGACGGAAAAGCCGAGTTTGCGGAGAAGCGCCGCGTCGAGGCAGTTGCGCGTGTCGTAGACGAAGGCGGGCGTGCGCATGGCGCGGCGGATACGCCGCCAGTTGAGTTCGGCGAACTCCTTCCAGTCCGTCATCACGATCACCGCGTCGGCATCCTTCGCCGCCCTGTAGGGGTCGTCCTCGTAGGTGATTGCGTCGCCGAAATGAGCGAGGTCGTGCCGCGCATTCGGCAGGGCCTTCGGATCCGTCACCGTGACGCGGGCGCGTTCCTCCATCAGCATGTTGATGACGTGCAGGGACGGCGTTTCCCGCGTGTCCCCCGTGTCGGCCTTGAACGCGAAGCCGAAGACGGCGATCTTCTTGCCCGAAATGGTGTGGAACATCTCGTCCAGCATCCGCGTCACGATGCGCTCCTGCTGCCACTCGTTCATCAGGATGACCTGATTCCAGTAGTCCGCCGCCGGCTTCAGTCCGTAACTCTCGCACAGGTAGACGAGATTCAGCACGTCCTTCTTGAAGCAACTGCCGCCGAATCCGGGGCCTGCCTTCAGGAACTTCGGGCCGATCCGGGCGTCCATCCCCATCACGTGCGCCACCTCGTCCACATCCGCGCCCGTCACTTCGCAGAGCGCGGAAAGCGCGTTGACGGACGAGACGCGCTGGGCGAGCATGGCGTTCGCCGCGAGTTTCGTCAGTTCGCTTGACCAGAGGTTCGTCGTGACGATTCGCTCCGCCGGCACCCACGCCGCGTAGATCTCGACGAGAGCCTTCACCGCACGGTCGCCCTCCTTCGTGCGCGGGCCGCCGATCAGCACGCGGTCGGGCTCGAGCAGGTCGCGGATGGCCGTGCCCTCGGCGAGGAACTCGGGATTGGAAAGCACGGTGAACTTGTGCTTCGGGTGCGAGGCGAGAACCTTCGACATCGCCTCCGCCGTCCGCACGGGCAGCGTGGACTTCTCGATGACGATCTTGTCGCGGTTCGCCACGCGGGAGATGTTCCGCGCCGCCGCCTCCCAGTACTGCAGGTTCGAGGCCCGCCCCGCACCGCGCCCGAACGTCTTCGTCGGCGTGTTCACCCCGACGAAGATGATGTCGCACTTCCGAATTGCCGCGTCAATGTCGGTTGAGAAGAAGAGGTTCTTGCCGCGCACCCGCTTGACGATGTCGGCAAGCCCCGGCTCGTAAATCGGCAGGTCGTCGGAGTTCCATGCGGCGATTCGCTCGGCGGAAACGTCCACGACGTAAATCTTCCGGCCCGGGTTCTTCGCGGCAATCACCGCCATCGTCGGGCCGCCGATATACCCGGCGCCAATGCAGACAACATCTTTGTTCATCTATACTCCTTGACCGACGCAAATGCCATATCAGTCCAGACTGGATTCCCGTTTGCGCAAAGAATGGTGCTCGGGGCGGGACTCGAACCCGCAAGGATCTCTCCACATGCACCTCAAGCATGCGTGTCTGCCAATTTCACCACCCGAGCAGGTGGAAAACGGGGCATAGTATACCATTTCTGACCACGCGATGCAATAGGGTGCGGTAAGTTTCCCCAAAAAGATGAGAAGTTGTCGATGTGACGCAGATGGGAATGGGGAAAATTTGGTATAATCCGTCGCATGAAAAAGGCGAACGAACTCAGAAAGATTGAAGCCATCCGCGACTTCACGAGGTCTGCGGCGGGCGGCGTCCTCATCAAGTGGGGCAACACACGGGCGCTCTGCGCGGCCAGCGCAAGCGGAAAAGTCCCCCCGTTCCAAATCTCCACGCTGGCACGCAAATGACACCGGGCGGACTGATCCTCGCGGCCGCCTTCGTCGCCTTCCCGCAGGAGGGGGCCGTTCTGCCGCCCGTCGGGAGGTGCTACGTCATCGGCTCGGTCGAGAAGGGCGTGACGAACCTGACCGTGAACGGCGCGGCTGTTCCCGTCTACGCAACGGGGGCGTGGGCGACGCGAATCGACGTCACGGAAGGCGCAAACGTCCTGACCGTCGCCCATTCGTCCGCACGCGACGGCACAACGAACGAGATGACGCGCTCCTTCCGCGTTTCGCCGCGCCCGTGTCCGAAGCCCGCGTCCACGAACCTGCCGGCGAAGGTGTGGGAAAAGCTCGCCTACGCGGGGGCCGTCGCACGACCGCACCCGAATGGGAAAGCGCCGTCCGATGTCACGGTCGTGGTCGATCCCGGCCACGGCGGGGCGAAAGACCGCGGGGCCGTCTCGCCGCACGGCGGGGACGAAAAGGACGCGAACCTCCTGCTCGCCCGCGACGTGGCGGGGGCCCTGGAGGCGCTCGGCTACCGGGTCGTCATGACGCGCCGGGACGACCGGGCGATTCCGCTCTACGAACGCGCCCGCTCGGCGCATGAAATCGCGGCGGATGCCTTTATCTCCATCCATCACAATGCGCCGTCCGTGGATGGTGATGCCGCGTCAGTCCGCTATTCGGCGGTCTATGCGTGGAACGGAATCGGCGAACGGCTGGCGAAGTGCATTGCCGCTCGCATGGATGCCGCGCAGCGACCCGACCTTTCGTCCAAGGGTGCGCTCCATGCGAACTTCGCCGTGACGCGCAGTCCGGAAATACCGAGTTGCCTCGTCGAGGCGGACTTCATCACCCATCCCGCCGGCGAAGCCGCCGCGTGGAATCGCGCCACACGGACGAAACTGGGCGCGGCGATTGCCGCAGGGTTCGACGACTGGTGCAAGTCCGACTCGGGCGACTGACGGCAACCGGCCTCGCAATTCATTTGATCGCGGCGCGATTGGCGCGCCGATCTTCATTTAACTTCGTCGGAAAGTTCGGCAAACGCCTTGCGCAGCCGCGGAAGGACTTTCCTGTAGTAGTCGTTCTTCTCGATTCGCAGCCGCCTGTAGGCTTCGGACGGATCGTCGCCACGCATGACTGCACGGCACCAGTCCCGGAGGTCGGCGGGGAGCGTACGAAGGATGCCGCGAACGTCCGCCTTGAGCCCCTCTCGCGAGACGCCCGCCGCCCTTCCGCCGAATCCGGCCGGACGCATCTTGAAAACTCCGGGGATCGTTTCCCCTCCGTTCGCATCCCCATCGGGATATGCCACCTCCTCCCGCACGGACAACCCCTCGCGATACCGCGCCAGCGCCTCGGCATCCTTGGCATTGCGCAGCCGTCTGATCCTGTTGCGGATGCGCACGGCGCGCGGCGGCGTCAGGAACACGCTGTTGTCGCCGAGCGTCGCGTCGTTCGCCACAAGGTCGCCAAGCGTCCCCGAGTCCGGTTCGTCGCCCGCCGGGGCGTCGAGCGAACGGCGGCTGTCCGTCCAGACCGAGCGGTCGTCTGCGATTTTGGCGGCGGCGCACCTGAGTTTTCGCGCGATGACACCGCGCAGATAATCCCCGGCCGTCCTTTCGCACGCGGGATTGCAGCCGATGGCCGCATCCGAAAGCAGCGCGGACAGGGCCTCCGCCTCCAGCGCGGACTGCTCGTCTGCGGTGAAGTGGTTCTTCACCGCGATGAATCTTGCCTGTGCTTTGAACGCATTCCATGCCCAAACCTGGGTTTCCCCCGAAAACCCGTCCAATTCCAACTTCTGCGGAGCCGCCGCATTGCCAGTCGCGCAACGATTGCGCGCATTTTCTTTTGTAAGCATAGCCAGATCTCCTGACTTCCAGCCATCCTGCGACCTCACCGTGAGACCGCTTCGGGCTATGCCCACATTTTCAGAATAAAGGAAATTTTATTTCAGATTCAAGCCTAATTTCCCAATCTTTTTTCCACAGCCCCGCCAACCCCAATAAATACGGGGCGGCAGAGACGAAAAAAATTGCGACTCCCCCTTGACAGGAGAATCGCATTATTGAATATTATCGTTTTTTATCGCGGTGACTATGACAGGACGTCCGGCGGCGACAGCCCGACACCCTCCCAATCTTTGGCCAGTTGCCTGCGCCGTCGCGCCGCCTTGGTCTGCTTCTGGTAATTCGGCTTCGGATTGGACTGTCCGCCGCCCCGAATAATCGTCAGAAGCGTCGATGCCATCCAGTCATGCCTGTCAATTATCGTGCGCACGTACTTGCAGTCGCCGTAAAACGGCTCCCCGTTCGTGCAGCGAAGAATGTAATCGCGCGCCGTCGGATAGTTGTGGACGCGTGAAACCTTCCTGCTTCCGATGAGTTTCTTTGCCAACGCACGGCAGTAGTTCTTCTCGGCCGCCAAATCCGCCGCCCTGTTGCCGGTCTTTTCAGGACGCGGCCCGATTGTGTCGCCGTCCGGATCGGCCTGTTCCGCCCCGCCCACAACCGCATCCTTGATTTTCTGCTTGGTCTCCTTCATGGTTTGGCGCATCGGGGCATTATCTTTCTCCATGTTCTTGAGCTTTTCATCCATTTCGTCCATTTTCCGCTGTTCCTCGGCGCGTTGCCTTGTCGGTGGCAGGCATTCCGGCGGCGCCGGGAGTTGCGGCGGCGCAATCAGGTGATTGTAAAGCGCGCCGCCCGCAGACCGAACATTCCGAAAGTATTCGTCAAGCGCCGTATGATACCTCGAGTTGAACTTGCGGTTTCGGATGCGGGAACGCACCATTCTCATGCTCTGCGAGGCCGTTGTCGCAGCATGGGCGGCTTGGTAATCCATGAACGCCAGCGCCCATCGCGCCAAAATCTCGGAATGCATGGCCATCGCCTCGCACAAGGCGGTTGGCGATTCTTCGATAACGTCAATTATTTTATGCGCAAACTCAATTAACTCGCAGAAACGTTTCATCCTCTCGGAATCGAGATTCGCCCGTTCCCTCACTTTCTTCACGGCGTATTCGTATGATACCTTCATCGCCACAATCGCATCGGCGCTGGCCGACAAGACCAGGCGGACGAAATCTTCCGCAGTGTCATTGTAGATGTTCCCACGGCATTCCTTGAACAGATCGAGCGGGTGGGCGAGAAAGGCATTCACGTCCGTATACTGAAGTTCCGCGAACATTGCCCGGAGTTCATTGCCTTGAGAGATGAATATCAGCACGACACCACGGAAAAGTTGGCAGGCCTCGTTTGAAACCGATTCCTCAATCGCATGATTCTTCTTGAGATACCGATAACCTTCTTTCAGAAGCGTATTGACGACAAACCAATAGAAAAACACATCAAACCGACTGTCAATCTGAATGTTTATCTCACATTTGAACCGAAGAGCAATCCTCTTCATGTAAATGAAGAACTGTTTCACCTTCGCTTCGGGAATCGTATACCGCCATTTGTAACGGTAATACCACCAGCGGTAGGGAAACCAAACGACAAAACGCCACATGATCACAAGCGGCATTGACACGATTTTAACAATCCTCATACCCTCTGTTCGCTTCCTTTCCATTCAGTTGGCTCAATCATTTCCATTTGCATCGTCCTTTCCAAATTGACCACATTATACCATATTTGCGGTGCGGATTGGTGAGATTTCATCCATTTTCGGTGAGATTGTGGAAAAAAAAAGCGCGGCGCGTCCGAGAGTGGACGAAAGCCGCCTTCTGCGTTCCCGCCAAAATGGTGGAGAAGAAGAGATTCGAACTCTCGACCCCCACGTTGCGAACGTGATGCTC
>CAVAHB010000036.1:723-18947 GCA_963588415.1 Faecalibacterium sp. CAG:74 | reverse complement strand
CGGCGAACCCTTCCTGTCCGACCGCCGTACCACCCTATGGAGAAATCAAAATCACTAGATGGAGAATGCGTACTCAATATATGGAGAAAGTCAAATCACTAGATGGAGAACGCCGTGCCCATATATGGAGTACGCCGCGTCCATCTATTAGGTACGCCGTGGCCATCTATTGAGTACGCCCACGCTCCGAGAGGGGGTTCGCCGCGCTCCCCGAGGGGGGCAAACGGCGGTCTTCCCGTATTCCTTATATAGAGGCCAACGGCGCGGCAAGCCGAATGGCAAGATTCGCGCAGGCGACGGCGTCGTAAAGCCCGTCGTGCCATGTGCGCCCTTCCATCCGGGGAACGATACCGAAGAGTTCGCAGAGGTCGCCGAGCGCATAACTTGGCAAACGCGGGAACATCGCCTTCGCAACCTTGAGCGTATCCGTCCACGGCCCCCACTTCGTCAGCGGCGCAATCCGCGTCAGAATCGTTCGCTCGGTCGAAATGTTGTGGGCGACGAGCCGCCGCCCGGCGAGGCAGGGGTAGAAATCCTCCCACTGATCCATCATGGGCGGTGCGTCGGGCGTGAGGGCCGTCCCGAAGAACCATTCGCGAGTCTCGACAATCCGCCCGTCCCGTACGAGGGCGAGCCCGAGTTGCCAGGGTTCGTTCACGTTGCCGTTCTCGTATCCCGTGGTCTCGAAGTCAATTGCCGCGAACTCCGTCATTCCGTCGCGGACTGAAGGGTTTCGACCACGCGGAGGGCCTGCACCGTCTCGCGCACGTCGTGGACGCGCACGACGCTCGCCCCGTTCAGGGCGCACCAGACGGCGAGGCCGACATTGCCGCCGAGGTTCTTGCCCTTCACCTTCTCGCCCGTCAGTTTCTTCACGATGCGCTTGCGGCTCGCCCCGACGAGCACGGGGCCTTTCGCCGCGAGTTCGGCCGTCGCGGCAAGCAGGGCGATATCCTCCTCACGGGTCGTCCCGAACCCGATCATCGGGTCAAGGTAGTAGGGAATCGTCCACGGGCCTTCCGCGTTCGTCCGCTCGATGAGTTCGCGGCACTTCGCGGGGAGGACGAGTTCCACATCCTGCCGCCCCGACCCGCGAATGACGCGGATCATCTCAGGGATCGGCTCTTCGTAGACGCAGTTCAGGATCTTCGCCCCCGCCGCAAGCGCCCGCGCCGCCGTTTCGGGATGGTAGGTGTCGATTGAAATTGGCACGGGACGGAACTTCTTCTTCCCCGACGCGGCGGCCAGCCCCGCAAGGACGGGTTCGATTCGCGCCCATTCCTCCTCCCAGCCGATCGGCGTCGCACCCGGTCGCGTTGATTCGCCGCCAAGGTCGAGGATGTCCGCACCACCTTCTATAAGGTTGTACGCGCGTGCGAGGGCTTCCTCCGGTTTGAAATACTTGCCGCCGTCCGAAAAGGAATCGGGCGTGACGTTGACGATACCCATCACGAGTGTCTTTTTCATAATCCAAGTTCCATCTGTGCCACCGGGCCGAAACTCCGCCGGTGTTCGGGACAGGGCCCGAGTTTCGCAAGTGCCGCGAGGTGTTCCTTCGTCGGATAGCCCCGGTGCTTCGCAAACCCATACCCCGGATAAAGCCGTTCCAGACGGTCGCAATCCGCATCCCGCGCCGTCTTCGCAAGAATGGAGGCCGCCGCGATGAAGAGGGACTTCGCATCCCCCTTCACCAGATTCTGCGACGGAAACGGCAGGGTCGGCACGGCGAGTCCGTCCACGAGAATGCCGATATTCCCAGTTTTCCCCAGTTTTGCCGCGACGGCTTCCGCAGCGCGGCGCATGGCGAGATGCGTCGCACGGAGGATGTTCAACCGGTCGATTTCGGCGGGCGAGGCGGACGCGACCGCCCACGTGCACCCTTCCGTCGTGCGGATGACCGCCGCAATGCGTTCGCGCTTCGCGTGGGAAAGTTTCTTCGAGTCGTTCACCTCGCGCCACGCCCCCGCGAGCAGTTCCGCCGCGAGACCGAGCGGCACGGTGACGGCCGCCGCATACACGCCGCCCGCGAGGGGACCGCGCCCGGCTTCGTCAATGCCCATCACGACCCCGCCGAACCGCGTCTCGTGCTCAAGCGAGACGGCCATCCGTCTCCCGTGGCGGGCAGAGTTCCACCCGATTTGCCGCGACAAACTCCGCGAGCGCCGTCTGCCAGCGCGGCATCGCATAGCCGAGAAAGCCGAGAACCTCCTTCTTCAGCGCCGAGTTCTTCGGGCGCGGCGCGGGACGCGGGAACTCCGCCGTCGTGCAGGGCACGACCTCTCGCTTCAGTCCGAGCAGTCGGAAGAGTTCGACCGTCAGGTCGAACCACGTGCAGACGCCTTCGCAGGTCGCGTGCACGACACCGCTCACGTTCGGCTTCCCGATGAGAAAGCGGATTGCATCCGCCACCGCCTTCGTCGAGGTCGGATTGCCGCGCTGGTCGTTCACGACCTTGAGCGGCGCACCATCCTGCGCCCCCAGCCGCGCCATCGTGTGGACGAAACTCGGGCCGCCCGCACCGTAAAGCCAGGCAATCCGCAGAATCGCCGCGTCGGGAAGAACCGAGAGAATCGCCCGTTCGCCCGCGAACTTCGACGCGCCGTAGACCGTGCGGGGGCGCGGCTCGTCCGTCTCGCGCCACTCCCACGGCTCCTGCGGCGGCTCGCCGCTGAACACGTAGTCCGTCGAAATCGCCATCAGCCGCGCACCGCACGACTTCGCCGCGAGCGCGACGTTCCGCGAACCCGCCTCGTTCAGGCGGAAGGCGAGGTCGCGCTTCGTCTCGCAGTCGTCGACCTTCGTCATCGCCGCACAGTGGATGATCAGGTCGGGTCGGACGCGGCAAACCGCCGCGCCGAAGTCGTCGGCGGTAATATCCCAGTCGGGAAGGTCGGCGACGACAACCTCGTGGTCGGAAAGTTCGTGCCGGAGCGTCCGCCCCAACATGCCGCGTCCGCCGGTGATGAGTATGCGCATCGTCGACGACCTCACTTCCCGGGAAAGCGCACGAGCGAAACGACGTCGTAGGCGGCAAGGAGTCCCCTGCGCGCCTCGAAACCGGCCAGTTCGAGCGGAAAGACCATCCTCACGACCTTCCCGCCGAGCCGCTCGACGAGGCGCGCGCTCGCCGCCGCCGTCCCGCCCGTCGCGAGCAGGTCGTCCACGAGCACCGCCCGTTCGCCGGGGCACACCGCGTCCACGTGCATCTGCAGCGTCGCCGTGCCGTATTCGAGTTGATAAGTTTCGCTAATCGTCTCACGCGGCAGTTTGCCCGGCTTGCGAATCGGCGCGAACGCCTTGCCAAATCGGTCGGCCAACGCCGCCCCGAAGATGAAACCGCGCGATTCCGGCGCGGCCACGAGGTCGAAGTCAAGCCCTTCCAGCGCACGTGCGATCATGTCCATCGACAGGCGGAAGCCCTCCGCCGTGTCGAGAATGCCCGTCACGTCGCGGAAGAGAACGCCTGGTTTCGGAAAGTCGGGTATCGAGTGAACGCATTCCGCGAGTTTCTGCGCATCGCGGCCGGCGGCAGGTTCAATGTTCATCAGGTTGTCTGTTTCTTCGGCCAGAACTTGTCGCTGAGTTTCGAGGGAATGCCCACTTCGGTCTTCTCGAAGTTGTCCGCAAGGATCTTCCAGCCGAGATCGAGGGCCTCTTCAAGGGTGATGTTGACGGAAAGATCCATCATGTTCTTCTCGAACGCCGCGCCGAACGCGAGGAGTTTCCTATCCCAGACGGACATCTTGAAGCCCATGGACTGCTTCTCGACCGTCTCCTTGTACTGGGCGTAGAGTTTAATCATCGCGTCCATCACCGTGCGGTGGTCTTCGCGCGTGTTCTTGTTCACCTGCTGTTTCAGGCGGCTCAGCGAACCGAACGGCTCGATGCGCCCGTTGCGCAGGTAGAACTGTCCCTCGGTGATGTAGCCCGTGTTGTCGGGGACGGGGTGGGTGACGTCGTCGCCCGGCATTGTCGTCACGGCGAGAATCGTAATCGAACCCGCTCCGTCGAAGTCCACGGCCTTCTCGTAGCGCGAGGCGAGCTGGGAGTAGAGGTCGCCGGGATAGCCGCGGTTCGAGGGAATCTGCTCCATCGTGATGGCAATTTCCTTCAGAGCGTCGGCGAACGAGGTCATATCCGTCAGCAGCACGAGCACGTCCTTGCCCCTGAGGGCAAACTTCTCGGCGACGGCGAGCGACACGTCGGGCACGAGCATGCACTCCACGGTCGGGTCGGCCGCCGTATGGACGAACATCACCGTCTTCGCGAGCGCACCCGACTTGTCGAGCGTGTTGCGGAACTTCAGGTATTCGTCGTACTTGAGGCCCATGCCGCCGATGACGATCACGTCCGAGTCGGCCTGCAGGGCGATTCTCGCGAGGAGTTCGTTGTAGGGTTCGCCCGCCCGCGCGAAGATCGGCAGTTTCTGCGACTTCACGAGCGAGTTGAAGAGGTCGATCATCGGAATGTTCGTCCGCACCATCTTGCTGGGCATGATGCGCTTCGCCGGGTTCACCGACGGCTGGCCGATGGGCGACGGGTTCTCGGTAATCGCCGGCCCGCCGTCACGCGGCGCGCCCGCACCCGTGAAGGCGCGGCCGAGAAGCGCGTCGGAGAACGGAATCTTCATCGTCTCGCCGAGAAAGCGCACCTTCGCCGCCGTATCCACGCCGCGCGCGCCCGCGAAAATCTGCAGCGTCACGTTCGGCCCGTCAAGCTTGATGACCTGCGCAAGCGACGTGCCCGCCCGCGACGCGACTTCGGCGATCTCGCCGTATTTCACGCCCTCGGCGCGAAGCGTCGCCACCGAACCCGAAAGCGCGTCAATCTTGTGGTAAATCTTGTTGTTGAACATCGTCTTCCTCCTTATGCGCGTTCTCCGTCCGCCGCCGCACCGGCGATCTTTTCCTCAAGCGTCTTCTTCAGCGCGGCGAACTCGGGCGAGTCGAACGCCTTGTCGTTCCAGTCGATGAAGGTCTGCTGAAGATCCATGAAGAATGTGCGCGTCGCATCCTTCTCCGCGAAGGAATAGGACGCAAGCAACACCTTCTCGACCACGTCGAACATCACGCGCTGACGCTCCACCGGCGTCGTCGCGTCGGATTCGCTGAATGCGTTCTGCTGAAGGTAGACCGCATCGAGGAACTCCGCCTTGAGATAGGTCGTGAAGTCCGCGAGCGACGTGCCCTCTTCGCCGACGACCTTCATCATCTGGCCGACTTCACTGCCCTTGCGGAGAATGTCACGCGCCCGCTCGACGCGATTCTGCTCGATCACCGAATTGTAGTGGCTCCACGAATCGAGCGGGTCGATCGCCGGATAGCGCCGCGCATCCGAACGCGCACGGGAAAGCCCGTGGAAGCCGCCCACGACCTTCAGCGTCGCCTGCGTCACCGGTTCGTCGAAGTTGCCGCCCGCCGGCGAGACCGTGCCGCCGATCGTCACCGACCCAATCGAACCGTCCTTCAGCTTCACCCGTCCCGCCCGCTCGTAGAACGCCGCAATGCGCGATTCGAGGTAAGCGGGGAACGCCTCTTCGCCCGGAATCTCCTCCAGCCGGCCCGAAAGTTCGCGCATCGCCTGCGCCCAGCGGGAGGTCGAATCCGCCAGCACGAGCACGTTGAGCCCCATCTGGCGGAAGTATTCCGCCAGCGTCACCGCCGTGTAGACCGAAGCCTCACGCGAGGCGACCGGCATGGACGAGGTGTTGCAGATGATAATCGTGCGCTTCATCAGCGACTGACCCGTCTTCGGGTCCTTGATTTCGGGGAACTCCTTCAGGGTTTCCACGACTTCACCCGCGCGCTCGCCGCACGCGGCGGAAATCACGACGTCCACCTTCGCATACCGCGCCGTCGTCTGCTGCAGAACAGTCTTGCCCGCGCCGAACGGGCCGGGGATGCAGTAGGTTCCGCCCACCGCCACGGGAAAGAACGTGTCGATCGTGCGCACGGTCGTCTCGAGCGTCTCGGTCGGTTCGAGGCGTTCCGTGAAGCAGCGGATCGGCACCTTCACCGGCCAGCGCTGCATCATCTGAACTTTCACGTCCCCGCCCGCGTCGTCCGTCAGCGTGGCGACATCCTCCGTCACCGTGTAGTCGCCCGCCGACGCGAGTTCCTTCACCGTGTAGACGCCGCGGAAGGCGAACGGAACCATAATCTTATGGCCCGGCATCGTCTTGCCGTCGAAGATACCCTCCGTCACCCAGCCGAGGGCTTCGCCCGCCGTCACGCGCTGGCCGGGCTTCGCCGTCGGATGCCAGTCCCACTTCCTGTCACGCGGCAAAGCCGGCAGATACATGCCGCGCTGGAGGAAGTAGCCCGCATCCTCCGAAATCTTGCCCGCCTCCTTCGCAAGTTCGGCGAGCGGGTTCTGCAATCCGTCGTAGACCTGCGCCAGCATGCCTGGGCCGAGTTCCGCCGCGAGAAGTTCGCCCGTGAACTCAACCCTGTCGTCCACCGCCAGATCCGTCGTCGAGTCGAAGACCTGCATATCGCACCGCGTGCCGCGCACACGGACGATCTCCGCCATCAGCCGCTTCTCACCGAGGAGCGCGTATCCGACCTCGTTCTGCGCCACTGCCCCGTCGAAGACGACGGTAATCATGTTGCCGTTGACGGCTGCGATTCTGCCTGTTGTCATTTCCTTTTCTCCGTTTCAAAGTCCTCTGGCGACCGCTTTGTTTCGGCGGTCAGCCTGTCAAACGCCGCGCTTCCCCTCTCACGCGAAATCGCCGTGCGCCGAAGAGCAATGCCAAGGCGCACCGCATACGTCGCGAGCGCCCCCTTCCCGAGCGGGGAGGCGACCGCCGTCAGTTCGCCGGCGGCATCCCACCACACGCGGTCGAGCATCTCGTCGCGGCGAGCGACGTCCTTTTCCTGAAAGCACGCGAGAACGCGGTTCTTCCAGTAGAGCGAACACCCCTGCGCAGGACGCTTGTAGCGCTCGCCGCCACGCGCTTCCGCCGCCGCGTTCCGAAGCTGCGTCTCGAAATCCGCCCACGCCGCCGGACGCGGCACGCTCTCCTCGCCGCCGCAAATCTCGACGAACCGCGCCCAACTCAGCGGGGCCGGCTGGCCGAACGCCAGAGCCGGCAGGCTCGACACGATGTAGTCAATGCTCATTTCAGCAACTTTGCAAGATCGGGACGAAGCCGCTTCGCGAGTTCCGCCGTCAGCACGTCGCCCGTGAAGGCGTGTTCGACGCGGCCGCCGTCGGTCTTCACCGAGAAGCCCGTGCCGAGCGTCGTGTCCATCACGACCGTCAGGTTCGCCTGCGCGGCAAGTTGGGCCTTCAGCGCCGGGGCGAGTTTGGCGGGAACGGCGACTTCCGCCGCACCCGTCAGACCCTTCACCGCCTCCGCAACGAGCGCACCGACCGTCTTCTCGTCCGAAAGAGCCTTGTCAACATCCTTCGCCAGAACCTTCTCAAGGAGGTTCGTCACGGCTCCCTCGACCTTCAGCACCGTGTCACGCGCCGCCTGACCGATTGTCTCGACCGCACGCGCCGCGTAGTCCGCCGCCGCCTTTTCGGATTCGGACTTCGCTTTCGCGGCCTCGTCGTTCGCGGCCTTCACGATTTCCGCCGCACGTTTCTTCGCGTCGGCAATGATGCCATCCGCCGTCGCCTGCGCCTTTTCAACGCCATCGCGGTTGATCTTCTCAAGCAAACTCTGCAAATCTTCTGACATACACATCTCCTTATGCGGGGTGATTGGAAGTGATTATAACTCTTTTTGCGGTTGAAAGTCAAGGGCAACCGACCTTGGAATCAATTGGTGAGAAGACAGAGTGGGTATGGTAGACGCGGCAAACGGAGAATGGTATAATAGCGGACAAATGGAAAAGGTAGCGGTGTTGATGGGCGGCACGTCGAACGAGCGCGCCGTTTCACTGGCGAGCGGCAAGAACATTGCCGATGCGCTCGCTTCGCTCGGCAAGTACGAGGTCGTCCCCGTCGATTTGACCGACGACAGCCTTGACGGGCTTCCCGACGGCGTGGACAGGGTCTACATCGCCCTTCACGGCGGATGGGGCGAGAACGGCGGTGTGCAGTCCGCGCTTGATGCGCGGCGGATTCCCTACACGGGTCCGGGCGCGCACGCCTCGCGCATTGCGATGGACAAGGTGCGCACGAAGGAGGTGCTTGAACAATACGGCGTACCGACGGCGAAATGGGCACTCGCCGAGCGCGGGGCTGCGACGCCGCCCCTGCCGTTGCCCGTCGTCGTGAAGCCGCCGTGCGACGGTTCGTCGGTCGGCATCTCGAAGGTGGCGTCCGACGCGGAATGGAAGCCCGCGCTTTCCGCCGCGTTCGCCTCAATGCGAACCGGCGGCGCGGTCGCCCTCGTCGAATCGTTCATTCTGGGGCGCGAGATGACGGTCGGCGTGATTGACGGCGAGGCCCTGCCCGTGATTGAGATTGTCGCGCCGGGCGGCTGGTATGGCTACGACGAGAAATACAAGTCGAACGAAACGCGCTACCCCTTCCTCGAAGAACCCAAACTTGCGGCGGACCTGCAGAAACTGGCGGTCGATGCCTACAAGGCGGTCGGCTGCCGTGGCGTGACGCGCGTCGATTTCCGCGTCGCCCCCGACGGCAAGTGCTACGTACTCGAACTGAACACCTCCCCCGGCTTCACCGCCCACTCGCTCGTGCCGAAGGCCGGAATGCGCACGGGGCTGACGTTCGCGGAAGTCTGCGACCGCATCCTCGCTTCCGCCCGGCACGACTGACGCAACCGACAGAACCACGAAAGCGAACCGAATGAAGGGCAACAAAATCGAACGAAAAACCGACAGACGCAGCGTCCTCGCGTTCCTCGCGCTCGTGCTGCTCGCCGCCGTCCTCGGCGGCGTGGCATTCGCCTACACGAAACTGCGCGACATCTACCTTGAGCAGTGCGTCGTCACCGACGCGACGGAACAGGTCGCCATCACCTCCGGGAAACTCGTCAAGGCCGACGTGGTCGCCTGGATGTTCGGCCTCACGAACGGCGCGAACCTCGCGCGAATCGACTACGCCGCACGGCGCGAGGAGTGCCTGAGGCGGCATCCGGCCATCCGTTCGCTCGCCATCACGCGGCGCTTGCCGAACCGCGTCGAGATTACCGTCGTCGAGCGCACCCCCGAAGTGCGCCTGAACCTCGCGAAGCGAAAGGCCGAGACGGGCCGGGTCGCCGATTCCGATGGCGTCGTCTTCAAGAGTTTTCGCGGCACGGGCACCCTGCCCGTCATCCGCGAGGCCGCCGCGAAGGCGACGCCGCCCGGCAAAAAACTGCCCGAACGCTCGCTTTCAGCACTGCGCCTGATCGAGGTCGCCTCCGACGCCGAGTTCGCCGACATGCGGATTCTTGAGGTGGATGCGACGCATCCCGACTACCTGGTCGCCACCTTCGACAACTATGCGCGGGCGAAAATCGCCTGGGAGGGCATGGACAACCCGACCGCCGCGAACCAGAAGAACCTCGTCACGCGACTCCGCCAACTGCGCGACGCGATGCGCACCAGGGCGGCCATCGGCATCGGCATCTGGAATGCGACGATGCCGAACAAGATCTTCGCCGACACGAAGGACAAGATTCTATGACCAACATCTACGCCGCACTTGAAATCGGCACCACGCGAACCGTGCTCGCCATCGGCGAAGCCGAGACGGGCGGACGGCTTCGCGTCTCCTGCCACGCCGAGATTCCCTCGGCGGGCGTTCGCAAGAGCCAGATTCTCGACATCCACCAGGCGACGCGCTCCATCCGAAGCGTACTCCACGAGATTGAACAGCAGCAGGATAAGGCCGGCTCTTCCATCTCGATTTGCAACGCCTTCCTCGCCGTCTCGGGCCAGCACGTGAAGGCCGACCTCTACACGGGGATGACGCAGGTCGAGGGCGAGCGCGTCGGTGAGAACGACATTGCGGACGTGGGCGAGAGTTCGCGGCAAATCCCCCTTCCCCGCGACCGCGAACTGCTCGACATCGTTGACCGCGACTACGAACTGGATACGCTCGGCGGAATCGCCGCGCCGAAGGGCATGGCGGGACGCGTGCTGAAACTCAACACGCTCCACATCCACGCCGACCGCAACCGCATTCAGGATGCGCGTACGGCCGCAAGCGGCGTACACCTCGAAATCCGCGAACCGCTCTTCGCCGCGACCTGCGCGGCGGATGCCGTCCTTGAGGACTACGAACGCAAGAACGGGGCGCTCGTGCTCGACATCGGCGGCGGCTCCACGGGCTATGCGGTCTATTCCGACGGCTATCTTGCCACCGCCGGCGTCATCGGTGTCGGCGGCGATCACGTGACAAACGACATCGCCCACGCCTTTCAGACGACGCAATCACAGGCCGAAGACCTCAAGATTCACGAGGCATCCGCCACGCTGGGCGTGGCGGACGACGAATCCGCCCGCGTGAAGATCCATGGCTCCTCGCCGCTGATGGAATCGCGCACCGTCTCGCGCCGCGCCCTCGACACCGTGGTCAACGCCCGGTTGCGCGAACTCTTCGCCGTCATCCGCGAGACGCTTGAGGAACGCGACCTTCTCGCCCGCCTCCACGCCGGGGTGATTCTCACGGGCGGCGGCGCGGCGATGAAGAACATCGACGCGCTCGTTCAGCGCGAGCTCGGCACGAACGTTCGCATCGGGCGGCCGATTCACGTGGACGGACTTGAGCACGAGTCCTTCCCGGGGGCATTCGCAACCATCGCCGGCGCACTCCTCTACGCCCACCGGAACTACGAGGAAAAGCCCTTTCTCAAAAGTTTCTTCGGAGGATTCTTCAAATGAATGCCGCGTCATCCATGCTCCTGATTGGTATCGGCGGTGCGGGTTCCGCCATGGCGCGCGGCGTCAACCGCGCCTTTGGCGAAGGTCTGCGCCACGTGCTTGCGGATACGGATGCCGCGACGGGGCGGGCCGGCGGGCCGTTCACCCTCCTCGGCGGCGACCGCCTCTCGGGTCGCGGCACGGGCGGCGACGTCGTCGCGGCGCGTCTCGCGGCGGAAGATTCCGTGCAGGTTCTCGACGAATCGCTCGAAGGCGTGCGCCTCGCCGTCATCGTGACGGCCCTCGGCGGCGGCACGGGCGGCGGCGCGACGCTCGAAGCCGTGAAGCACCTCGCCGAGCGCGGCATTCCGTCCATCGTCTTTGCGACGACGCCCTTCTCCTTCGAGGGAGCGGATCGCCAGCGGAACGCACGCGGCATGATGACGATGATCGGGGAATCGGCGAACGCCGCCTTCTTCATCCCACTCGACAAGTTGGTCGGCGAGACGGACAACATGGAAGAGGCGATGCGCCGCGCCGTCGATACGCTCGCGTCGGGCGTCACCCTCTTCTGGCGGCTCGTCGGCAAACCCGGCTACATTCGGCTCGACGCGGAGCGCATCCGCCATCTCATCGTCCGCGCGGGATACGGCAGGTTCGCAACCGTCACCGCGCAAGGCCCGAACCGCGCCGCCGATGCCGTGGATGCGCTTGTCCGCGCCCCCTTGCTGACGGCCGGTTCGGGTCCCGTCCGCGCCATTCTCTGCGGCATCCTGGCCGGCGAAGACCTACGGCTTTCCGAAGTCGGGCGCATCGCCACGGGCATCCGCGAGGCATTCGGCGAACGGTGCGCATTCGAACTGGCGACCGTCAACGACGAGACGACCTTCACGGGGCGGCTCTCGGTCGTCGTGATGCTCTTCGAGTCGAACGGCCGCGACGAGGCGGCTTCCGCCAAGGGCGACGGTTCGCCGACCGCTTCGCGCAAGAAGTCCCGCGCCATCCTGACGCAAGGCCCGAGCGGACGCGGACGCTTCAACAACGCCGAACCGACGATCTGGAACGGGGAAGACCTTGACAAACCGACCTTCCTGCGGCGAAACATCAGCCTGGACTTCTGAGATGACGAATCGCGACGGCCATATTCGCGTACTGCCCCTTCACGTGGCGAACAAGATTGCCGCGGGCGAGGTCGTCGAGCGTCCGGCCTCCGTCGTCAAGGAACTCGTCGAGAACGCGATTGACGCGGGTTCGACGAAGATTGCCATTTCCATCGTGCAAGGCGGGCGCAAGCTCGTCGCCGTGCAGGACGACGGGTGCGGCATGACGAAGGATGATGCCGTCCTAAGCCTCGAACGGCAGGCGACCTCGAAGATTCTCGACGTCAACGACATTGAGGCAATCGACACGCTCGGCTTTCGTGGCGAGGCGATTCCCTCCATCGCCTCGGTCTCGCGCTTCACGCTGACGACGCGGCGGCGCGATTCGGACGAAGGGACGCTCATCCAGGTGAATGCGGGTACGCTCGTGGGAATCCGTGCGGCGGGGTGTCCGCCCGGAACGCTCGTCGAGGTTCGCGACCTCTTCTGCAACGTGCCGGCGCGGCGGAAGTTCCTGCGCGCCTACGCGACCGAAGAGGGACACGTAAAGACCGTCTTCACCGTCCACGCGCTCGCCCATCCGAAAATCGCCTTCTCCCTTTCCGTGGACGGACGGGAACTCTACCGGCTGGCGGCGGCGGACTCGCTGGCGGATCGCGTGCGCGACCTCTTCGGCGAGCCGTTCGTCGAATCGCTTCTTCCCGTCAACGCCCCGACGGACGCGGCGATTCGCGTTTCGGGCTTCATCGAACGGCCGAACCTCAACGTCCCGACACGCCGCGACCAGTACATTTTCGTGAATGGCCGCCCGGCGACCTCCCCTTCCATTGCCTACGCGATTCGCGAATCCTATCCACGCCGGCAGGGCGACATGCGGCCCGCGCTGATACTCTTCCTCGAACTGCCGCCCGGTCAGGTCGATGTGAACGTGCACCCGACGAAGCGGGAGGTTCGCTTCCGCGACAATTCGGCCGTCAGGCAGACGCTCATGGCCGCCATCGAACGCACGTTGGGCGGAGAAAGGAGAACGGCGGCGGAAGCCCCCGCCGCCGTCGAGATCCATCCCGCGAATCCCGTCGGCGAACGGACACCGCCGCCACAACCCGCCGCTGCCGCGCCAGCGCACCCGTTCGTCTGCCAGCCGGCGAAACCGGCCTTCGCTTCGGACGCCCTTTCGCCGCGCCCCGCACCAACGCCGACGGCGGTCCCCGTCACCATCGACCTGCCGCTCGCCGACGACGAGACGCGCACGAAACCGTGGGCGTGGTTCAAGTTCCTCGCGGCAACCGATTCGGGATATCTTCTCATCGAAACCGATTCGGGCGTCGTGACGATCAATCCCCACGCCGCCCGCGAACGCATCGCATTCGAGCGGCTGATTGCGTCCGTCCGCAGGGCGAACGGTGCGGGCGGGGTCTCCCAACCGCTGCTCATTCCCGAGACCGTGAGGCTCTCCCCGCCGGACTTCGCCCGCATTTCCGCCGCGCTTCCCGTCATCGAGGCGATGGGTTTCAGGTTGGAGGAGTTCGGCACGGGAATCTTCAAGGTCGAGGCAATGCCCCAACTGGTCGAAGGCCTCTCGCCCGACACCATCCTGCCGACGATTGCCCGCGACCTTGCGGAAGGCAAACGGAGCGGCGAACGCTGGCGCGAGGAACTGATTGCAAAATCCATCGCCCGTTCGTTCGCCGGAATGTCCCTTTCGCTGACGGAGGAATGCGCCGTCAGGCTCGTCGAGGAACTTGCGGCCTGTCGAATGCCCTACGTCTGCCCATGCGGCAAGCCCATTATGATCTTCACATCGACGCGCGAACTCAACCGCAAGTTCGCCCGCACGTGAAGCCGCCTTACCACGACTTCAACGCCGCCTCAAGTTGGGGCAGCGAATCGTGAAGCGAGAGTTTGAACGGCAGGTCCATGCACAGCGGACGCATCATCCGAAAGACACGCCCCGACTGAACCTTCACCTCGCTTGGAATCCGCCCGATTTCAACCAGCCGTTCGAGGAAGTGGCACGGCATTTTCTCCCAGAGGCCGCGCAAGCCGAGTTCGGGCAGCACCGACGCACGGTCGCCAATCACCTTCGCGCCCGTCTTCGCGTCAATCGCCGCGAGAAAGTAAACGCAACGCGGACGCGCCTCCTGCGTCATGACGTTCGGCATCAGGCGGAAGTCGAGTTCCAGCACGAAGTCACGCACGAACGGCAGGTCCTTCGCCTTCGCAAGCATCGCGTTCGGGAAGCCGACGACCTCTTCGTGGGAACGCGGTTCGGGCACTTCAAGCGGTTCGTCCGTCCAAGTGCCGTCACGCCCTTCGACACGGGCGAAGATCGCCCGTTCCGCCGCGAACTTCAGCGGCAGGTTCCTTTCCGTCTCGATGCGAAGCATCACCCCGTAGGTCTGCCACAGAAGGCGGGCGCAGAAGTCCCGTTGCGCCGCCGTCGCCTCGGCCGGCATGTAGCCGGGGTCGTGGCGGAAAAGATGCGACGTGCCGTCCGAGAGAACCACGGCCTCGAAGTGCGGCAGTTCCATCGGCGTCTGGTAGAAGCCGAAGTTCCGATCGAGGCGCGTACGGACGAAGTCGTGGAACGTCTGCCACCCTTCGAGGAAAAGCACCCGCACCTTGACCGTCGGGCGATCGCCCGGCAACAGGCAGAAGAAATAGGGAATCACCGTTCCCCGGGGCTTGATTCCCCAGTGGAAGGATGAAACGGCCTTCCAAAGGCCGAGGCCGTCCATCCTGCGAACGATTTCATCGACGGTCATTGCTCGAACGAAACTCCCTCCCGCGTGAAATACGGCAAACGCGAAAGGGGCGTTTTCACCGTAATGGCCGCAGGACCCGAAACGACGCTCCCGTCGTCCGCGACCCACCTGCCGGGCGGAATCACGACCGTGCGTTCCGCCGCGCCCTTGACGGTTTGCGGCGCGACGAGAAGGTCCGAGCCCATCATGAACTGGTCGGTGACGGTCTCCCATCCGTTGCCGGGGAACTCGTATTCCATCGAGCGGAGCATCGGCTCGCCGCTCGCCGCGCATGCCTTCGCGACGCGGAGGATGTAGGGCGTGAACTTCATGCGGGTCCACGCGGCGGACCGCACCGCCTCAAGCGTCTCACCCTTCAGCATCCGCCACGGCGCGGCGGAGAACTGCATCATCGGGGCGAGCGCGTGAACCTGTGCGCTTCGCACGAATATCTCGGGTTCATACGGCGAGGGCGCGTCCGGCGCGAACGCCATCCACGAGCCGGAGGCGATCATGTCGGGGCAGACGAACGAATAGCCGAGAAGGCCCGCCTGAATCATGTGCGGAACGAGCATCTGCACGGCCTCCCAGTTGTGGTTCTTGTCGCAGAGCCGCTGCACGAGGGGCTGTCCGCCCTGCTTGAAGCAGGCGCGGTACTCGTTCAGGGGGAACTGCAGCCCGATCTTCGCATACGCCTCGCAGAGTTCGCTCGGACTCGCCTTCGCGTGCGTGACGTAGGGCGGCTGGTATTCGTCCATGTCGCCCGCGTCGAGTTTGAAGCCGTCCACGCCGAAGTTCACCTGCAGGGACTTCAGTTCGCGGGCGAACCAGTCCGCGCCGAGCGGGTCGGTGAAGTCGATGATTGCGCTCTTGCCGTTCCACCAGCGGACGGGCTTCGGGTCGCCCGCCGTCTCGCAGATGAGCCCGCCCGCACGGGTTCGGTTGCCCGTATCCTTCAGCCCGAACGCGAGTTCGCGGTAGCCGGGCGAATCCATCGAGACGAACGGGCAAACCCAGAGCATCACCTTCCAGCCCATCGCGTGAAGTTCGTCAATCATCCCCTTCGGGTCGGAGAAGCGGCGAGGGTCGAACTGCCACACGCCATACCCCAACTGCCACGTGTCGTCAATCATCAGCACGCCGCCCGACGGGAAGCCGTTCGCCTTCACCGCCCGCGCATAGGCGAGGATGTCCTTCTGATTCTGGTTGTAGGTGAGTTCAACCCACGTATTCCACTGGGGCTTCTCGATGAGCGCGAGGTCGGGCAACTTCCCGGACGCGGGGAAGTGCTTCTTCGCGGCGGCGAGGAACGCCTCCTTGAGCGTCTTCCCGCCAACCGCAAGTTCGATTGGCGAATCACCTTCAATGCGCATGCCGCCGCCGGCAATCGAACACGCGAATGCCCTGTCGCTCCAGATGTAGCGGCCTTTCGTCGAGATGAGGAACGGCGCGGACTGGTTGCTGTAGTTGTTGGTTCGGATGTCAAACCTCAGTTCATCCGTCTTCAGTCCGTAGGGAGCCTCGTTGCCGAACAGCGTCGCGCCGCCGTGCCACCCTTCGCCCGGCAGGATGTTCACGTTCAGCACGTCACCGAACGCAAACGCCGCCGTCAGCGTCGCCAATGCAAAGACAGTCAATTTGCCCATCGTTTCGTCGTTCCTTTCGTTGTTTCATTATTCGTCAATCCTAGTGCCGAATGCGTCGTATTATACCAAAATAAAGGTTTCGCCGCTCCCCGAAAAGGAACAACGGATAAACGGACAAACACCGGCATCCAGCGCCTCAGATGTCCACTTCGATTCGGATGACTTCCTCGGCGGGCTTCACCTTCTTCGGCTTTTTGTCGCTCGGCTGATCGTCCAGCATCTGGAAGAGGGACGCTATTTCCGTGGCGAACTTGAAGCCGCCCGACGCATTGTTCTTCCGAATGGCTTCAATTTCCCTGAACGAAAGCCGCCGCGAGGTGAAAAGCGGCCAAATCGGGCGCTTCCCGTCCATCTCATACTCCACGCCCTCCTGCGCAATCATCAGCCGACCGCCGATCAGGCCGCCGGGACACTCCCCGAGACAGATGTCCACGCGGACGGCCTGGCCCTTCTTCAGCGAAAACCAGTCGCCGACGACGTCAATCCCGTACGGACTCTTCCCCTCGGGCGATTTCCACCCCATCACCGCGGACGCACGTTCGCCGTAATTGCTCCAGTTCGCCTCGAAGACGAGTTTGCCGTCGATGAAGCAGGCCATGAAGTCGTCGAAGTCGCCGATGAAGCGGAAGCGTCCCGATACCTTCGGGACAAGCGTCGCCGAATAATGCGCCATCCAGCCGCGTGGCTTCATCTTGTCGGCCACGGCAAACGCCTTCGGGCCGTTCTCGGCGCTTTGCGTGGGAACCCAGACCTTGTTGAGGGCGACTTTCGCCGGGACTTTGTAGACGTGCTTTTCCGCCCCGACGCCGAACTTGCCGCCGTTGATCAGCTTGCGGGCCTGCTCCCAGTACATGCCGGGATGCCAGTCCGGGATTTCGTTGCCATCCGCGTCCCGCTTGAAGTCGAACATTTCGCCAATCATGTAGCCCGACGGAATGCCACCCGTGTGACCGCCCGCACCGACCTTCACGCCGAAGTCCCCGCCGCCGCTGAGGGACTGCATCTTCTTGCCGATCTTGATGTTCGCCATTTTCACGGGGGCCTCAATCGCCTGCACGGCCCGCGTATCCACCGACGGCGCGGCCGCGACCTCGACTGCCATCGGGGTCGCCGGCAAATCGACGCTCACGTCCATCACGGCGGCATCCGGCTCGACGGCGACGACGTCCGGCGCGTCGGGCGGGTCCTCATCCGGCTCGTCGAGCAACGCCTCCTCCTGCTCGACCGTGGCAATCTGGAGGCTGGTGATGACCTTCTCGGTTTGCGTCGTCGCGGTGATGACAATCAGCGCAATCACGGACAGCACGGGCAGGAGTATCGCAACGACGGGCGCTTTCAGGCGATCCACGGCGAGCATCGCCCGCTTGTATTCGCCAGAGGAATGCGGCGACCGCAGCCCCTTGACGAATTCCCCGAACGAGGGCAAGTCCGCCCACGCGCTCGCCTTCGGCTCTTCCGCCGCCTTGTTCTTCTTATTCTTGGACATGGCCTCAAGCCTCCTTCTTCTTCCTTCTTCTCTAAAAATTGAAACGCCGCCGAACCGACAATGGTTCGGTGGCGCATCGGTGGCATTTTTGCCGCGAGGACTTCAGAGTGCGCTGCCGGGGAAGAACGTCCCCACGCACTTGCCCTGAACCAGCGGCACGAGCGCGGACTTCCGTCCGTTGGCGATGTAGGTGTCGATACCGGCCGAGACGGCGGCCCTCACGGCCTTGAGTTTGGAATCCATCCCGCCTTTCGAGAGCCTGCCCTTCTCGCCGGTGCGCACGAGGCGCATCACGCCGCGCACGTGGTCAACGCGGGAAATGCGGTGACCCTGCGCGTCGAGAAGCCCGTCAACCGTCGTCAGCAGAATGAGAACATCCGCCTTCACGAGTTTGGCGATGAGGAACGACATCCAGTCGTTGTCGCCAAACGTCTGGCCCTTCAGTTCCTCGTCCGCGACGACGTCGTTCTCGTTCACCACGG
>CAVAHB010000036.1:0-671 GCA_963588415.1 Faecalibacterium sp. CAG:74 | reverse complement strand
CCACGGGGACGATGCGGTCTTTCATCAGGCGGCCGAGGGTCTTCTTCACGTTCTGGCTTCGCCGGCGGTCTTCGAAGTCGTAGTGCGTCAGCAGAATCTGCCCGATTTTGACGCCGTGTTCCCCGAAGAGTTTTTCGTACTCGTAGATGAACCGCGCCTGACCGACCGCCGCGCACATCTGGACGTCGTTCACGTCCTTCGGTCGGGCCGTCAGTCCGAGAGCCTCGATCCCCGCCGCAACGGCGCCCGAGGAGACGAAAACAAGTTCGCAACCCGTCTTGCGAAGTTCACACAACTGCGCCACAAGACGACGCAGGGCCTTGTAGTCCGGCCTCCCCGTCTTGGTCGCAATCGCATGCGTACCGACCTTTACAACGATTCTCATGCGCGTATTATACCAAATCTGCCGACACGCAACGGACTGGAGTTTACCCATTTTTCGGGCGAAAACTTCGCCCCGCCCACCTCTACCTTTCTACAACTCAACACGGCCAACAAGCGCCGCGCCCGCCTCTGCGAACTCTGCGCCTCTGCGCGAGTTCTGCAACCAACACCATCGTACAGAGTAGTACACGAGTTCCCCTCCAGTTCAAAAAAAGTTGCCTTCCTTTCGGCGCGGCGAACCCTTCCTGTCCGACCGCCGAGCCCATATATGGACAACCCCCGAGTCC
>CAVAHB010000035.1:0-9200 GCA_963588415.1 Faecalibacterium sp. CAG:74 | reverse complement strand
AACTCGTGTACTACTCTGTACTGTGGTGCTGGCTACTGAACTCGCGCAGAGCCGCAGAGTTCGCGGAGGCGGGCGCGGCAGTCACGCGCCGCATGACCGGGACAGATTGAAACCGCCGTGATGCCCACGACGGGGCGTTTTTTGGTATAATACCCGTCGAAAGGTGGCGAACAGGAGTCCAAGCGCATGAAGCAATACGAGGCCGTAATCCAGACATTGGAAAATCTTGGGGGCATGGCAACTTTGGGTCAACTCAATCAGGAGGTTTTCAAAGTCGCAGATTGCGAATGGAAAACAAAAACACGATTTGCCAGCATTCGGCGTATTGTGCAAACCAACAGGGAGATCTACAAGGTTCGACGCGGGTTGTATGCGCTGGTTAAATGTCGGAAGCAACTCGAGGCATCGGGCGTCGTTCCGCTAACGGACGCGAACAAGGATTCAAAGGAAGTGCAGGCGTTCTCGCATGGTTATTATCAGGGAATGCTTCTGACCATTGGCAACCTGGACGGGTTGCGGACGTATGCGCCGAATCAGGACAAAAACAAGCGGTTTGGTTCGCAGAAGATCGGAGACGTGCGCACGATGGAAGCGTTGCCCAATTTTGGCTATCCGAACTTGGTCAGACGTTCGTCTACGATTGACGCCATATGGTTCAATCCGCGTCAGATGCCGCATTCGCTGTTTGAAGTGGAACATTCGACGGACATACAGAATTCGCTTCTGAAGTTCTTCGACCTTCAGGATTTTAATACGAGAATGTTTATCGTGGCGGACTCCTCGCGAAGGCAGAGTTTTTGCGAGAAGATGCGGTTCGAGGCGTTCCGCCCGTTGCGTGAAGACGGACGCGTCAAGTTCCTCAGTTATGACGAGTTGGAGAAGTGGTACAACTGTGCAATCGTAAAAAGCACCCTTCCGACGCAATTGTAGTTGCGGAAAGATGTGAGCCGGGCCGTCGCCGACACCTTCCGCGTGTTCCGTCGTAAGACGGGTTATGTGGTTAACTCAAACCAAAAAAGTGTAAACTCCGTTTGACCCATACGGGCGCGGCGGTCACGCGGGACGCATGACCCTACCGTATTTGCGCGGTAGGGGCGAGCGTCCCGCTCGCCCGCAGGAATTGGTATAATATGCGGAAAGGACGCGAAGGCGCGGAAATCTGCCGCGTGAAGCATCCGTGCAGACAGAAAGGCACACGTGAAAATCGGCAAACGGCTGAAACTTGACGTATACGGCGAATCGCACGCCCCCGCAATCGGCATGAGATTGGAGGGCTTTCCGCCGGGCTTAGCCATTGACCAAACCGCACTCCAGTCCTTCATGGAACGCCGCGCCCCCGGAAGGGACGCCCTTTCGACGGCGCGGCGCGAGCCGGACATCCCGGAGTTCGTCGCGGGCGTGGCGGACGGCGTGACGACGGGTGAGACGATTGAGGCCGTCATCCGCAACACGGATACGCGCAGCGGCGACTACGAGCGGACGATACCACGGCCGGGCCACGCCGACTATCCGAACTGGGTGAAGACGGGGCGCATACCGCCCGGCGGCGGTGCGAACTCGGGGAGGCTCACGGCGGCGATGTGCATCGCGGGCGGCCTCTGCCTGCAGGAACTCGCGAAGCGCGGCATTTCGGTCTCGGCGCGGGTCGAATGCGTCGGCGATGTCGTCGCCGCAAAGGCGGAAGGCGATTCCGTCGGCGGCATCATCGCGGCAAAAGTGACGGGGTTGCCCGTCGGGCTTGGCGGACCAATGTTCGACGGCCTGGACGGCGCACTCGCGCTGGCGATCTTCGGCATTCCCGGTGTGAAGGGAATCGAGTTCGGCAACGGTTTTGCCGCGTCGAGCCTGAAGGGTTCGGAAAATAACGACCCGTTCGCGATTCGGGATGGAAGGGTCGTGACGCTCACGAACAACCACGGCGGCGTGCTCGGCGGCATGACGAGCGGAATGCCGCTCGTCTTCCGTGTGGCGATGAAGCCGACGCCCTCCATCTACAAGCCCCAGCGGAGCGTTGACCTGGCAACGATGACCGAGGTCGAACTCCGCGTGCGCGGCCGGCACGACCCGTGCATCGCCTTCCGCGCCGTGCCGGTCGTCGAGGCCCTGACGGCGTTTACGGTTCTTGACGCGCTTCTTTCGGAGGAGAGCGGCATCGTCTTCGGCCCGCTTCCCCCGTTGAAGAACGTCGTCATCGACGCGACCGTGGCAAAACTCTATCCAAGCCTTGCGGCGCGGGCGATTTGCACGATTCCGTCCGGCGAAGAATACAAGACGATTGAGACGGTGGGACGGATCTGGAGCGCGTTCGCAAAGGCGGGAATCGGGCGCAAGGATACGGTCGTCGCCATCGGCGGCGGCGTGACGGGCGACCTCACGGGCTTCGCGGCGGCGACGTGGATGCGCGGCATCGACTGGATTAACGTGCCGACGACGCTCCTTTCGATGGTGGATGCCTCGTACGGCGGGAAGACGGCCTGTGACCTCGCGGAGGGGAAGAATCTCGCGGGGGCGTTCCATCCGCCGCGTCAGGTGCTGATTGACGTGGACTTCCTGAAAACCCTGCCGAAACGGCGGCTGGCGGACGGCCGCGCCGAGATGATCAAGCACGAGGTAATCGGCGGCCTTGCACGAACGGATGACGTCACGGCGATTCCGTCCGCCGAGGAAATCCGCCGCAACCTGTCGGTGAAAGTGGCGGTCGTGCGGCGCGACCCGCAGGAGCGCACGGGCGAACGCATGAAACTGAACGCGGGTCACACGGTGGGTCACGCCGTCGAGAAGGCGAGCGGCTACCGCATTTCACACGGCGAGGCGGTGGCGATCGGGTGCGTGGCCGAGGCGCGGCTTGCGGTTGAACGCGGGCTTGCGAAGCCCGAATTCGCAGAGAAACTCGCGGCGCGGTTCGCCGCGGCGGGGTTGCCGACCGAACTCCCCGACGGCATGACGCTTGAAAGCCTGAAACCCATCATGGCGGGCGACAAGAAACGCGAAGGACGGTCGGTCGTCTTCGCACTCCCGTGCGGTTGGGGCGATGTGAAGGCGGTGAGAATATGAGAACGCTTTACCTGTACGGCCCGCCGGCGAGCGGAAAGACGACCCTGGCGCGGCGGTTGGCCCGCGAATGCGGGCGCATGGCCGTCGATCTCGACGAGGAAATCGTGCGCCGCGAGGGGCGGTCGATACCCGACATCTTCGCCGCCGAAGGCGAGGTTGGCTTCCGGCGAATCGAGAGCAAGACGCTGCGCACCGTCAACGCGCCAATCGTCGCGCTCGGCGGCGGCACACTGCTCGACCCGGCCAATCGCGCCTATGCGGAAGAACGTGGCTTCGTCGCCGTACTTGACGCAGACGACGAGTCGCTGGCGCGGCGAATCGAGGCGGCGAGGGGGACGCGCCCGCTCGGCGACAGGGCGGCGGAACGACGCGCCCACTACGCATCGTTCGCGCACCATGTCGGGCCAGACGACCGCATCGTGTTGCCGCGCCCCCTGCGCGGACGAATCACCGTGCCCGTCTCGAAATCGCACCTGCACCGCCTACTGATTGCGGAGTTCCTGTCGGGTGCGCCCATCCCCGCGCCGAGCGCAGCGGATTGCGCCGACATCGCCGCGACAAAGCGCTGTCTCGCGGCACTTCCCGCACCGTCCGAGCGCGGCAAAATCACGGCGGCGACGCTGGACTGCGGCGAGAGCGGCTCAACGCTCCGCTTCCTTGCGCCGCTGGCGGCGGCCCTCGGCGTGAAGGCGACCTACGTGCGGCACGGGCGGCTCGCCGAACGACCGATGATCGACTACGACGGGCTTTCCTCGGGTCTCCACGAACTGCGCGGCGACGTATCGAGCCAGTTCGTCACGGGTCTGCTCTTCGCCCTGCCGCTCCTCGCGGGTGATTCGGAAATCCGCTTTTCAACGCCCCTGCAGTCAAGGGGCTACGTCGATATGACGCTGGACGTAATTCGTGCGTTCGGCATTCGCGTAGAGGAGACGGCAATCGGCTTCGCCATTCCCGGCGGCCAGCGGTATGCCGCACCCGCGACGCCCGTCCGTCCCGAAGGGGACTGGAGTGGCGCGGCGTTCTGGTTCGCCGCGAACGCACTCGGCAGCGAAATCACCGTGGACGGACTCGCCGCGAACTCGCACCAGCCCGACCGCGTCGTCTGCGAACTGATCGACCGAATCCGCGAAGGGAATGGCCCGATCGATGTGTCGGGTTGCCCCGACCTCTATCCCGCGCTTGCCGTCGTGGACGCAGCGTTCGGCGGGAAAACCGTCTTCACGGGCACGGAACGCCTGCGGCTCAAGGAGTGCGACCGACTGGCGACGATGGAGGAATGGCGGCGGTCGCCCGACGACGTGGATACGAAGGGCGACCACCGCATCGCAATGGCCGCCGCGATTGCCGCGACGCAGGTGGATGGGCCCGTGCTGATTCACGGCGCGTCGTGCGTCGCAAAGTCCTATCCGAACTTCTGGGACGAACTGCACCTCGACCTCTACTTCGTCACGGGCTGGCCGCTCGCGAAGACGCGCAGTCCCGAAATACACAACGCCGCCTACGCCGCCGAAGGACGCAAGGCGGAGATGATTTCCTACCCCTCCGAGACGATCGAGGGGGCAATGCGCTTTGCCGCACTGGCGGACGCGAAGGGAATAGCCGTCACGATTCCCCACAAGGTGAATGTGATGCCGCTACTGGACGAGATTGACCCGGCGGCGAAGGCGATTGGCGCGGTAAATACCGTCGTCTTCCGCAACGGGAAGAAGTTTGGCTACAACACCGATGCGGACGGCTTTGCGGAGGCCCTGCTCGCCTTTTGCGCTCGCACGAATCTTAGGGGAATGAAGGTTGCCTTGCTCGGCGCGGGTGGCGCGGCGAAGGCGGTGGATTACGCGCTTCGCCGACTCGGCGCAGAGGTGACGATCTACCACCGCCGCCCGCTCGACATCACGCCCGACATCATCGTAAACGCGACGCCCGTCGATCCGATTCCCGACTACGCCTTTGCTGGACGCGAACTCGTGTACGACCTTCGCTACGTTCCCGAGGAAACGCCCCTTATGGCACACGCCCGGGCGGCGGGCTGCCGCGTGGAAAACGGCCTCTCCATGCTCCAAGCGCAAGCCCGACTTCAGCGTCGTCTCTTCTTCGAGCGACCTTAGCCCGACTTCAGAGTTCCTTCACCTTGATGTTGCGGAAGGAAACCGTCGAGTCGGTGTGGTCCTGCAGGAGGAGTCGTCCGGTCGGGGCGAGTCCCCACTTGCCGTTCTTGTTGAAGAAACTCCCGTCGTCGTTATACTTCGACTGCTTGAAAGCTTCCATAAACTCCTTTCCGCCGCGCTCGTACGAAAGGACTTTCGTGCCGTTGAGCCAGTGCTCGACGTGCGTCCCCTTCGAGACAACCATCGCCGTGTTCCATTCGCCCACGGGCTTGAGGTAGCCGTCGGCGTTCGCGGGCAGCATGTCGTAGAGCGATGCGACGCGGCGGTTGCCGTTCCGCCCCTTGCCCCAGTCCGCGTGGCCCTTGTCGAGCATCTGGTATTCGAGCGTCGTGCCGTTGTTCTGGGTCTCGTCGAAGAAATACTTGATGCCCGAGTTCGCCGCCGGCGTGAGTCTGAAATCGACCTTGAACGCGAAGTCTTTGAACGTGCGCGTCGTGACGATGTCGCCGCCCGCCTGCGCCCAGACTTCCGCCGTCGGGGCTTTCGTCCACGGCTTCGCCTCCGTCCCCTTCACGGGATAGACCGTCAGGATGCCGTCCGCGATGACCCAACTCGACTTCGGGAAGGACTTGCAGCCGTCCTTCACGCCGACCCATCCGTCCGTCGTCTTTCCGTCCCAGAGGAGTTCCCACCCCTCCGCCTTCTCGCACTCGCTCAGCGTGTTCGGCGCAACCGATACGCAACCCGCGAGACACGCCCCTGCGGCAACCGCCGCGATCGTCGATATTTTCATTCCTGTACTCCTTCTATATGTATTTATATGATTAACGAATCAGACCTTGTAATACTGCTCCCACTCCTTGCGCGGCGCGAGGCCATCCAGCAGCGCGTTCGCAACCGCGACGTTGTCGCCCGCCGTGAACCGTTTCGTCACGCGGTCGAAGGCGAGGTGCTTCGCCTGAAGTTTTTGCGCGATGCAACCGAGGGTCATCACCTGCGAAAGAACGCCCGCGACCTCAAACGGCGACGTCGCCTTCGTGTCGCCCCGAACGGCGCGGAGGAAGTTCCTCGCGTGAACGACCGTCCCCGCCCCTTCACCACACTCCACCGTGAACGACGGCAGTTCACGCCCGTTGCACGAATAGAGTTGAGCACCGTGCGACGTACCCTGATAGGCCGTGCCGTCCGCGAGGTAGATCTCGCGTCCCGGGTTGAGTTTCGTCTTCTTCGCGTCCACGACTCCACCGATGAACGGCGTTTCGCTCTTCATGCCGAAGCGGAAGCCCTTCGGCAGGGGCGGCAGATTGCCGACACCTTCCCACCACTGCAGTTCGCAGGCGGGCAGGTCCTTCGACCGTTCGGGGAACTTGAACGTCAGCGCGGAGGACATCGGGAACACGACGGGCGTCCAGCCCGAAATGTTGATGAGACCCACCGATTCTGGAAGGCCAAGTTGAAGGAACTCGTGCGCCGTGTCGAACGTATGCGCCCCCCAATCGCCGAGCGCACCGTTGCCGTATTCGTAGAAGCAACGCCAGTCGCCGTGGATGTAGTTGACGTTATACGGCCTTTCCGGGCGCTGCGCGAGCCACGCATCCCAGTTCACGTAGTCCGGCGCGGCCTCGCCCGCCGGGAACATCTCGCGCACGGAACCGTTCCACTTGTGCCAGCGGCGACCGTTGTTCATATGGGCGACGACCTTCACCGCGCCGTTGAACATTCCGCGCTTCGCCATCTCCTTCGCCTGGTAGTAGTTGGCGAGCGAATGACCCTGATTGCCCATCTGGGTGACGAGCCGCGGGTTCTTCTTCGCCATGTCAATCATCACCTGAATCTCGCGAAAGGTGTTGCCCATCGGCTTTTCGGTGTAGACGCTCTTCCCGCACTGCATGGCCGCCATGCAGGCCGCGAAATGCGAGTGGTCGGGCGTCGCCACCAGAACCGCGTCAATCTCGTTGCCCATCTTGTCGAACATCTTGCGGAAGTCGTCGAAGCAGGGAACGTCCGGATACGCCTTGCGCACCTTCGCCGTCCATTCGCCGCGAATCTCAGTGTCGGCGAACGCCACGAAGTTGACAAGCCCCGTCGCGGCGAACGCCTCCACGTCTTCCGCGCCGCGCGCACCGATGCCGATTGCGGCCACGTTCACCTTCCCGTTCGCACGGTAGCCGATGCCCGCGCACCCCATGATGAACGGGAATGCGAATGCTCCCGATGAGAGCAGGAATTCACGTCGGTTGATCATTCTTTCGTATTCCTTCTTTTGTTTTTCATTTTGTCGTTCCAGATTGTCTTCCTGTGGTGCCGGAAGCGGGACTCGAACCCGCACGGACGATTACCGCCCTGCGGATTTTAAGTCCGCTGCGTCTGCCATTCCACCATTCCGGCCCTTCAAAGTCTCTTCAAGTCGTGCGCGGAAATCCTCCACGCCCGTGTGATGCCACGAATCGAGCGTTAGTACGCCCGCCGCCAGCGTCAGTCGGACGATTCCCTTCTTGCACCAATCCGAATCGTCCACCTTCGCAACGTCCGCATAAGCGAAACGCCGACCACGCCACGTGAAGCCTTCCGCGTCAAATTCGACGCGCAGGCGGGAAACCAGCCACAGGTGGCCGCCGACGAGTGCCGCCGCCAGAAGGCTGAGGGCCATGAACTGCTTCTGCCGCGGAATCGCCGCCGCCCGGAACTTCTCCGCCGCAAGATCGTCCGCCGGCTCCTCGCCCTTGTGGCAACTCACGTAGAGTTCCCGCGCCGTTTTGGAGGGGTAGGCGACGAAGCCGTCGTAGCCGAACCAGCCCCCCATCGCCACCATCAGAAGGGTGACGAAGAGATGCCGTCGGGCGAACTCCTTGTTCAGCGAAAGTTTCATATTTTATAGTATACCATATTCCGTCCTTCTGGCGCACGCGCATATCGTCGGGAGCTCACAACACACCGCCCAACACCGTACCCTTGTTCCGTTCCTGCATCGCCCAGTACTCGTCTCGCCACAATCGATCGACAAGCCATTCGTTTGTCTTTGCATTGCCAAGCGTGTCTTCCGAGATGGAATAGCAGTTGACGGCTCTTGCTATTCCATTAAACCGTCTTTGCGCCGCTATCATATGCCTCCATCGGCACGGCTGCGTTGAGCATATAGTATCTTGAATATTCGGTCAGCCCGTGATCCTTGATCGCCGACGGGACGAGCGTCACCTTGTTTGTGTCCTGCCGCTTCTACGACCTTGCGGAACTCAAGCCGTGTTCCCGTTCGCACAAGGCGAACCTTGTAGAATCAGAATGTTCATCGTGTTGCTCCTTATTATTCACAAAGAGTTTCGCAGATGCATTTCTTATCGATCTTATGGTTTGAATTGTCCATCAATCGGATTTGGCTTTACGGGATTGAGATTCAAGTGAGTCTTGTATTCAAGATTCCTGTCAAGCGAGTTAGGATTCAAAATGACATACACCTCTCTTGTCCGTCACGGCATCTTGGACGATTTCTTCAGATGCGTTTTCCCAGCGCATATAATGATTTACGAAAACGCCAATTACGGGCACATCAGAAATAGGCGAACCAGTTTTTGCATCTATTACAACGACAGAAAAATTGGCCTTCCCATGCTGGCAATTGCGGTCATCACAATTGTCACTATGGCGAATGCTACAATAGCGGCTTTCTTATTCATTTTTTATTCCTCCAAAGATTCGTTAACAATCACATCGAACAAGGGACTTAAGAATTTGTTTAGGGGGCAAATGAACTCGAAGAAAATAAGCATCCACCTCAGCACGTACGCCGACCTTTCGGGTATCAACAGGACCAAACGCCCGCTCGCCGACCAGACTTGCAGTTTGCATAGGAAAGCGGCAAAGCGGGCGTTTTCCATGAAGTTCTCCCTGAATTAGATTGGAATTGGTGGCCAAGGCCGGGATCGAACCGGCGACACACGGATTTTCAGTCCGTTGCTCTACCAACTGAGCTACCTAGCCGCGCCTTTCGAAATGGTAGGGGCGCAGGGATTCGAACCCTGGACCCAGTGATTAAGAGTCACTTGC
>CAVAHB010000034.1:0-19040 GCA_963588415.1 Faecalibacterium sp. CAG:74 | reverse complement strand
CATATATGGACTCGGGGGTTGTCCATATATGGGCTCGGCGGTCGGACAGGGAGGGGTCTCCGCGCCGAAAGGAAGGCGACTTTTTTTGAACTGGAGCGGAACTCGTGTACTACTCTGTACCGTGGTGCCGGCCGTGGAACTCGCGCAGAGCCGCGGAGTTCGCGGAGGCGGGCGCGGCGCTTGTTGGCCGTGTTGAGTTGTAGAAAGGTGGAGGGGGGCGGGGCGAGGTTTCTACCACAGAACACACAGAAGCCGCTTCGCGGCACACTGAAAACACTGAAAGTCGGCCTGACCTCCCTCCGATGGCAAGTTCAGTGTGTTTAGTGCCGCCGAAGGCCGTTCAGTGTGTTCTGTGGTAAAATCCGAGCCGCAACCGCTTTCGTGATGCCCGTGCTGAAGCCGTCGCGCCGCCCACTTACTTTTTCAATCGACAACCCAGTCTCGTTTCTCGGACGGATGCCGGCGGTCGCCCACATGGAGGGGGTTTTGTGGTATAATGCGTGTCCGTCTTCTGGTTGGGGAATGAGAACGCCCCCGGAGGCGGAAACGAAAAGGAAAGGAAACCTCGGATGCAGACGATGCTGATGCTGGCCGCGACGGCGGCACTGAATTGGACGCTCGGAGACGGGCGCGTCGTGACGGAGACGGTCGAGCTTGCGCCGGCCGCGGGCGGCGAGACGCTGACCGTGCCTCGTGAGAAGATTCTCGCGATGAAGGCGACGCGGCTGGACGTCGTGCCCGACTTCGCGTGCGCGACGAAGGGCGAGGCGGGTTACTGGTTCACGCCCTACGGCGTTTACGGCGAATGGGACTGCGACGACGGCACGTTCTTCGCCGGGTCGGAGCGCATGTCGATGCCGATGTTCGGCTGGTCGAATCCGCGCGGCGCCTGTCTCGCGGTCGTGACGTCGCTCAAGTGGTTCGTGCGCGAGACGGTGTGCGCCAAGAAGGGCGCCTACACGGTCGCCGCGACGCTGGAGGAGGGCCTTTGCCGCGACCCCTACGAGGACCTCGTAATCGTCTACCACCGCCGTCCGGCGGGCACGCCGTACGCGGCACTCGCAAAGGTCTACCGCGACTACCAGCTCGCGCGTGGCGCGGTGAAGCCGTTCCGGGTGCGCTTCGCGTCGAACCCGACGCTGGAGAAGGCGATTCTCGCGCCCGAGATCCGCATCCGCCAGGCGTGGAAGCCGGTGCCGAGCCCCGTGCCGCACCAGGCCCCGGAGAACGAGCCGGAGGTCAAGGCCGTCGTCACCTTCGACCGCGTCCGCGACATCGTGGACGAGTTGAAGCGCCAGGGCGTGGACGATGTCGAGCTCTGCCTCGTCGGCTGGAACGTCGGCGGGCACGACGGCCGCTGGCCGCAGGTCTTCCCGTCCGAGCCGAAGCTCGGCGGCGACGCGAAACTCATCGCGGCAATCCGCCATGCGCGCGAGGCGGGCTACCTCATCGTGCCGCACGGCAACTTCTACGAGGGCTACACGGTTGCCGCCGACTGGGACGGCGAGTGGGTCCTGAAGGATGCGGACGGCTTCCTGCGGCCGACGCGCAACGGGAAGGTGACGTGGGGCGGCGGCCGGCCCTACTACATGTGTCCGCAGCGCGCCTACGAGAAGTTCTGCACACGCGACATCCCGCGCATGGCGGCGTTCGGCTTTACGGGCCTCGGCTACTTCGACGTTGTCTCCATTTGCGAGCCGCTCGCCTGCACCGACCGCCGCCATCCCTGCACGCCGGCGGACGGCGCGAAGTTCTGGGGCGCGTGCGCGGAGATCTCACAGCGCGACCTCGGCGGCTTCGCGAGCGAGAGCGGCGGCGACTGGCTCGCCGGCAACCTCGACTACTCGCTCTACACCTACTTCGGCGACCCCCTGTCCGTCGAGCGGAACTACGCGGCGGGAAAGGGCCTCGCGAAGCGCGTCGTACCGGTCTGGCAGGTCGTCTACAACGGCATCATCGCCAACAACCCGTTCACGACGACGATGAACGCGCCGATCAAGGACAGGACGTCGCAGCTCAAGGCCGTCGAGTTCTCGGCGCGTCCCTGCTTCTACTTCTACTCAAAGTTCCAGACGGGCGGCAAGAGCTGGATGGGCGACGAGGACCTCACGTGCGCGACGGACGAGGAGCTGCGGCGTTCTGTCGCCAAGGTCAAGGAGGGCTACGACGTTTACCGGCGGCTCAAGCACCTGCAGCTGGAGTTCATCGATGGACACGGGGAAGTCGCGCCGGGCGTGTTTCGCACGAGTTACGCCAACGGCGAGTCGGTCATCGTCAACTACACGGACAAGGCCGTCCAGGTCGGCGGCGCGGAGGTCGCGGCGCAGGACTGGGCTCTTGTCCGCAAGTGAGGCGTGCACCGGCCGAGGCGGCATGACGCGAGTGGCGATTATCGACGACCTGAAGGAGATTCTCGCGGGCGAAGTCTTCATGACGGACGACGGGAACATCGCCGTCAGGAGGCCGCGCCTGTCGCCATCGCCCACTTACTTTTTCAATCGACACTTTTGAAAACTACGCGACAAAATGTGGGGGTGGGGTTGAATGCAGCGGCGAGAAATGGTATAATGCGCACATCTTTCACCAAACAGGAGTGATATTGAGTATGAAGAGACTCATTCTGGCGGCTCTGTTCGCCATGGGAACGGTGGCCGCGATTGAGGCCGCCCCGACGGATGCGGTGACGCAGGCCGACCTGAAGGCGTTGATTGAGCGCATCTCAAAGCTGGAGGCGGAAAACAAGGCCCAGGCCGCGAAAATCGCCGAATTGGAAGGCAAGGCACAATCCGCCGCGCCGACCGGGGGCGCGAAGGCCGAAACGGTCGCCGTCGCCAAGGAGGAAGGCACGGAAGTGAGCGAATCGGGGCGCGTCTACACGACCGAGTCAGGCAAGAAGTACTACCTCGCCGACAAGTTCGCGGGCATTTTCGAGCCGCTGAGCGAGTCGGGACTTCAGATTACGCCCTACGGCTACCTCGTGTTCGAAGGAGTTTATTCGGATCGTCCGCTTGACTGCGACTGGTCCGCCGACTTCGTGAAGAACAAGGGTCGGCAGAACAACACCACGCTTTCGATGCAGGATTCGATTCTTGGGGTGAACTTCGGAACGCCCGAGGCGGTCAACGGCTGGAAGTTCACTGGCAAGGCCGAGTTCGACTTCGCGGGCGGCGACCAGAACAGCTACGACTTCCACTGGCGGCATCTTTACGTTGACGCGGCGCACGAGAGCGGCTGGTCGGTTCTCTTCGGCCAGACGTGGCATCTCTGGAAGATGGTCACGCCGAACGAGATTGACGGCGCGTGGATGGAGAACGCGGGCCACCCGTATCGGCGCAGCCCGCAGGTTCGCGTGACGAAGAAGTGGAACTTCGAGGACAGTTCGCTCGAATGGCGCGTCGGAATCGTGAAGGGCGGTCCCGGCATGGGCAGTGACCGCGACGGCGACAGCGTTCAGGATAACACCGCGTCGGCGTGGGGCATCTTTGAGACGGCCCTCGTCTACGACCACGAGGCGGCGTGGGACGAAGGTCGTCGTTGGCTCGTCGGTCTCGGCGGCATGTACGGGCGTGACCGTTCGAACCGCCTGAGCGGCCTGAATGGCTGGAATGCGGATGACGGCAAATACAACGGGAAGGTCTACGACGGCGAGTCGGACGAATACAACACGCAGATGATCATGCTGGCGGGTCAGGTTCCGTTCCTCCAGAAGTTCACGCTGACGGGTCAGTTCTTCGCTGGCGAGAACCTTGGTCGCGTGCAGGCCGGGTGCGGGCAGGGCGTGGCGTTCGACGCCATCGGTGCGCGGGGAGAGGAAGTCCGCACGGTTGGCGGCTTCATCGACCTCGCCTACCAGTTGAACGATGTCTGGTCGTTCGCGGCGGGCTATGGCTTTGACAATCCGTCCGACCGTGCGGCTCGCAATTCGGGTGAGATTCTGTTCAACGACCGCGCCTACATCGCGGCGTTCTACAAGATTCTGGACAACTTCAAACTCGGGCTCGAATACGCGCATCTCACGACGCGCTATGCCGAGGAGAACGACCGTCACACGGATGCCGGCGCGAACCGCATTCAGTTCAGCGCGTTCTACGACTTCTAAGTTGAAGGTCGGAGAGTTGAAGGTTGGTGTTGAACCAAAAAGTCGGAAGGCTCGCGTGAGCCTTTCGGCTTTTTGCGTTTAAGAAGAGAATCTGAGAAGGAAGAAAAGAGAAAGACGATGGAGAAGAAAAGGGCAAGTTGGTCGGGTCAGTTGGCGTTCGTCCTCGCGGCGGCGGCTTCGGCAATCGGGTTGGGGAATCTGTGGCGGTTTCCGTATCTGGCGGCGCAGTACGGGGGCGGAATGTTCATCGTCGTCTATCTCGCCCTCGTGGTCACGCTCGGCTTCACGCTCATGCTCACCGAAATTGCAATCGGGCGCAAGACTCAGCAGTCGCAGCTGACGGCCTACACGCGGCTGAAGGGACACGGGCTTCTGAAGGCGCTCGGGGTCGTCGCAACAGTCATTCCCGTGCTGATTACGCCCTACTACTGCGTCATCGGCGGCTGGGTGCTCTACTATCTGAAGGCCTACGCTCTGATGGCGTTCACGGGGGCGGCCCCGATGGGCGCGGGTGCGGCGGATGCGGGCGCGTTCTTCTCTGGCTTCATCTCCGCGCCGTTCGCGCCGTTCGGCTATGGTATGATCTTCATTCTCGGCTGCGCGGGCGTCATCCTGCTCGGCGTGAAGAACGGCATCGAGAAGTCGAATCTCGTCATGATGCCGCTCCTCTTCCTGATGGCAATCGGCATTGCGGTCTACGTCATCTTTCTGCCAGGTTCTGGCGACGGGCTGAAATATTACCTCGTTCCCGACCTCGCGACCCTCAAGGGCCCGGACGGTTCGTTCTCGATTGCGATGCTCGGCAAGATGATTCTCGGCGCGATGGGACAGATGTTCTACTCGCTTTCGCTCGCGATGGGAATCATGGTGACGTATGGTTCCTACATGAAGAAGCAGGATTCGATTGAGAAGAGCGTGCGGCGCATCGAGGTGTTCGACACGCTGATTGCCGTCCTTGCGGGCCTGATGATCATCCCGGTCGTCTATATGTTCGCGGTGAAGACGGGAACGCCGGTGAAGGAGGCGATGAACGCTGGCCCGGGGCTGATGTTCGTCACGTTGCCGCACGTGTTCGCGATGTTCGGTGCGGCGGGCGCGTGGATGGGTCTCGCGTTCTTCCTTCTCGTCACCTTCGCGGCGGCGACCTCGGCGATTTCGCTCCTTGAGGCGTGCGTCGCGTCCGTCTGCGACGTCCTGCACATCGAGCGCAAGGCGTCCACGTTCTTCACGACGGCGCTCATCATGTTCCTTGCGACGTTCTCGGCGATTGGCTACGGCCCATGGGGAAAGATTACGGTCTTCGGGATGCAGTTCCTCGACTTCTTTGACTTCATCACGAACTCGGTGCTGATGCCGATTACGGCGGCGGCGACGTGCATTTTCGTCGGTTGGACGTTGAAGCCGCAGGCGATTGCCGACGAAGTCGAGGCCGAGGGCGGTGTTTTCAAGGCGAAGGCATTCTACTCGGTGATGGTCAAGTGGTTTGCGCCGGCGCTCGTGATTGCGATTCTCGTTTCCGAAGTCTGCCGTGCGCTCGGCATTGGCGGCTGGAAGATCTGAACGGACGTAAAAGGAGACTTAACGATGTTTGACTGGATTGTGCTTGGAGCGTTCGTCGGCTATCTGGTGCTTATGCTGTGGATCGGGTTCTATTTCACGAACCGGCAGGAGACGCTCGGGGACTACTACCTCGGCGGACGGAAGATGAACAAGTGGGTCGTGGCGCTTTCGGCGCAGGCCTCGGATATGTCGGGCTGGCTGCTGATGGGTCTACCGGGGGCGATTTACCTCGGCGGGTTCTCGGAGGCGTGGATCGGCATCGGGCTGCTGATTGGAACCTACCTGAACTGGAAGATCGTCGCGCACCGGCTGAGGGTCTACTCGAACGCCTGCAAGGATTCGATTACGATTCCCGACTTCATCTGCAACCGCTTCCGCGACCCGACGGGGATTTCGCGCATCATCGCGGCGGTCATCATCCTCGTCTTCTTCACCTTCTACACGGCCTCCGGGTTCGTGAGTTGCGCGAAACTCTTCACTACGACCTTCGGCATTCCCGAAACGATTCACTTCCTCGGGCTGACGGTGACGGGCTATCAGGTCTGCCTCTGGATTGGCGCGGCGGTCGTCGTCGCCTACACGCTTTTCGGCGGCTACATGGCCGTCTGCTGGACGGACTTTGTGCAGGGGACGCTGATGTTCGTGGCCATTGTGCTCGTTCCGGCGGTCGTCGTCTGCAAGGCGGGCGGTTTTGCCGCGACGGTGGACGGGCTGAACGAAATCAACCCCTATCTGCAGTCGCTCTTCACAAGCGCCGCGACGGGCAAGGCGACTGGGTTCATCGGGCTTGCGTCCTGCATGGTGTGGGGGCTTGGCTATTTTGGAATGCCCCATATCCTTGTTCGCTTCATGTCCATCGACAATCCGGCGGAAGTGAAGGGGTCGCGGCGTATCGCAATGAGTTGGGTGACGATTTCGCTAATTGCCGCGACGGTGATCGGGCTCGTCTTTCACCTCTATCTGCGCCAGCGCGGGCTGACGCTTGCGGATGTCGGCAACGATCCGGAGAAGATGTTCATGATTATGATCAACGGCATCTTCACGGACGGGTTCTTCACGCGCATCTTCGCGGGAATCCTGCTTTCGGCGATTATGGCGGCGATTATGTCGACGGCGGATAGCCAGTTGCTCGTCTCCGCCTCCTCGTTCTCGAACGACTTCTACAAGGTCGTGCTGCGCAAGAATGCCTCGAATCGGGAACTGATTTTCGTTTCGCGTCTGGCCGTCGGCGCGGTCGCGCTCGTGGCGATTGTGCTTGCGATGAACACGCAGTCCGAGTTCTTCAAGGTTGTGATGAAGATGGTGTCGTTCGCATGGGCGGGTTTTGGCGCGGCGTTCGGTCCGCTGATCCTGCTCGCCCTCTTTTGGCGGCGTACGAATCTTGCCGGGGCGATTTCGGGCATGGTGGTCGGTTCTGTGACATGCTTTGTCTGGAAGTTCGTTCTCGCAGCGGATCCCGGGCTTCTCGCGGCGCATCCGATTTTCAACTTGTATGAACTCGCGCCGGGGTTCGTGCTGTCGTTCGTGACGACGGTCGTCATTTCGCTGCTGACGCGCAAGCCGAGTGCGGAGATACTTGCCGAGTTTGACGCGGTTGATGCGAAGATGTCGGGTAATTGAGGTGAAGGGCTGGCTCAAACTCTTTCGGGTCGTAAACCTGCCGACCGTTCCGGGAGATGTTCTTGCGGGCGCGTCGGTCGTGTGGGCGAGTGCGGAGGGTGGATGCCTATGTTTGCTTTTTGCCGTGCTTGCCTCCGTTGCCGCCTACCTGTTCGGGCTTGCGGATAATGACATCGTGGGCGCGAAAACCGACGGGCCTGCGCGTCCCATCCCTGCGGGGGAAATCACGCTCGCGGCGGCACGGATCGCTCGGGGCGTTTGCCTTGGAATCGTGTTGATTCTCGGTGCGATTGCGAACTTGCTTCCTGAGTGGTGGATTGTGATGGCGGCCCTGATTGCCGCGATATTAGCCTACAATCGAACGAAAAACTGCGTCCTCATGGGGCTTTGCCGCGGGTTCAACTTTCTGAGCGGCGCGGCCGTTCTGCTTCCTGTTCTTGGCGGCGAACGGTTTCCCGTCCATCGCATCTGCCTGATTGGTGGATTGTTTCTCCTGTGGACGGTTTTTATCGCGGCGGTGACAAAATTCTCGGAAGGCGAGGAGATGGATGTGCGTCGGAGGAAGACGGTTGGGATTCTGATAGGGGGACTCATTTATCTGCAGCTTCTGGTGATGATTCTCTTCCCCGTAAAGGCATTTCTGGTGGCGGGCGCTTTTCTACTGCTGGTTTTGCGCCTTTCCAGACGGTTTCTCCCAGAGGTGAGCGCATCATGAGGAAACTGACGGTTGTGGCGGCCGGATTCGGCTGGAATCTTGCCGAACGGAATGGGATGACGGCGGTGGCCGGGCTTCAATTTGAACCGAAAGCGAGTGTTTTTCCAGCGGTGACCTGTGTTGTCCAGGCGACGCTTCGCACGGGGCTTGAACCGGAAAAGCACGGTCTTGTGTCAAATGGGTACTGGCTTAACGATTTGCGCAAGCCTGTTTTTTGGGAGCAGAGTTCCCGACTCGTGAAGGGTGTGCGCATATGGGGAAAGTCGACGGGCATCTTCTTCTTCCAGCAGTCCCTCGGCGAGGATGTCGAGTTGATTCTCTCCCCGGCCCCGATTCACAAGCATGGCGGTGGGATGATGATGGCGTGCTATACGAAGCCGACGGGAATGGAAAGCGTCCTGCGCAAGTTGTGCGGCAGTTTTCCCCTGTGGCGGTATTGGGGGCCGTTGGCCTCGCCCCGCATCGGTCGCAAGTGCATCGACTATTTCGAGCAGATGACGAATGTCCACGACGTGGATGAGGCCTACCTCTATCTGCCGACGCTCGATTATGCCGCGCAGAAGTTCGGCCCTTTGAGTGCGGAAGCGCGTTCCGCCGCGAAGGAGTTCCGTTCTCAGATTGAACGGATTGCGGATATTGCGATGCGTCGGGGCTGTGTGCTTGAGGTGATGGGGGATTATGAGATTTCGGACGTGGCCGCGCCGCCCGTGCGCCCGAATGTCGTGTTGCGCCGTGCGGGGCTTTTCGCCACGCGCACGGTCGGGGGGCTTTCCTATCCCGACTTCTATCAGTCAAAGGCGTTTGCGATGTGTGATCACGAGTTTTGCGTGATTTACGGTGAAGAAGCGGCTAAGGCGGCGGAACTCTTGCTGGAAACGGGCGACTACGAGAGACCCGAACGGGCTGTTTCGGGAAGCCGAATTCTTCTTGCGAAGCCAGGCTCGTGGTGCGAATACAAGTGGTGGACGGACGAGCGAGAAGCCCCCGACTACGCCACGCACGTGGACATTCACAATAAGCCAGGATTCGACCCGACGGAACTTTTCTTCTTCGGACGCGGCACGGTGAAGGGGACGCATGGCCGTGCCTGTCTGGTCGCTCACGCCCAAAGCACCTAACAGTTTGCCCAAAATGGATAGGGCGTTCGGATTTCTGTTTCCATCCCGGAAATGGGGTGGTTGAATCTTGCCGCGAGCGCATGAAGACAGTGTCCCGTCATTCCTTCGATGGCAAAAGCCCCGTAGAGACGGTCGTTCACGATATGCATTCCGGCGAGGGCGAGTTGCGCGCGGATCTGATGGGTCACGCCCGTGAAAATCGTCACTTCGAGAAGGGTGCGTTCCTCATTTTCATCCGTCATGTGTCCGATGGGCAGAAATCGCGTGACGGCGTGAAGCGGCTTCACGCCGGCGAGGGTCGTGGCCGTCAGCTGGTTGTGATGCGCGTCAATCATGCGGCAGAAGGGGAGTGTCGGGTCGTGGATGAGATCGTGCTCAAGCGTTCCGCCGACTGAGAATGAACCTTCAACCAATGCGAGATAAGTTTTCTTGACCGTCTGCGCGGCAAATTGCGTCCGCAGATTGTCGAAAGCCGTCGCCGTCCGTGCGACCAGCACGAGCCCCGAAGTGTCCGCGTCAATTCGGTGCAGGGCGCCAGCCAGCAGGGGTTTGTCGCCGAGGGTCGTGCATTCGGGGTGTCGGGCGACCACGCCGTTCATCAGTGTTGCCGTTTCGGTGCGGGAAAGGGGCTGAACGGGCATTCCCGCCGGCTTGTCGAAGGCGAGCAGGGCTTCGTCCTCGAAGACACAGGTCGGGCGAATCGACGGATTGGGGGAGACGACGTTGTCGCTCGCCTCGGCAAGAGACTTGACGAAAATCGTTTCGCCGCCATGTAGTTTCGCTCCCTTGGACGCGATGCGTCCGTTGAGAAAAACGTTCCCCCTGAGAATGGCCTCCTTCACGAAAGCCCGCGTAGAAGTCGGGAAAGTGGCAAACAAAGCGGCGTCCAATCGGACGCCGCCCTTCTCTGCAATGATTGTCCTTGTCTCAATCATATTGGTTCATGATGGAAGGCGCAATCGGAGCCATGCCTTCCCATGAGTTGTTCGAAGCCCAGGGAAGATCGGAATCTTCCGCCGTATCGGCGATACACCCCGTCAGGATGGATAGGGCGACCGCCGCACATGCAATGGCAACCGTGCGCATTGGGTCAGTCGGCAAAGATGACGTCATTGGGCTGAAGCTTGGATTGTTCCCACGCGCCGAGAATGTCGCAAATCACATAGTTCTTGCCCTTGACTTCCTGACGGATGCGGATGCGCCCGACGAATTCGCCCGCCTCGCCGTTGAAGCCGGGACGACGTACGCCGAGTTCAATCTGGGGGAGCGGCGCATTCGGGTTGTTGTTCTTCAGTTCCTTCATTGCATCGGCCGTGAACTCAACAATCGCGAACATATCCTCGTTGTTGGCCTCGACGATCTTGCCCTTGTCGCCAGCAGGGAGGGAATCGACGGCAATGCCGCCCTTGGCCGATTCGGAACCAGGCCGCCCAACCATTTCCTTCATGAGTGCGCGAAGTTGATCGACGAGTTTCTGGGTCTTGGCGAGTTCTTCCTTCTTCTCCTCAAGTTCGTCCTTTGAACTGGTCACCTCGTCTTTCAGCGACGTAATTTCGGAATTGCATTCGTCGAGCTGCGCCTTGATTCGGGTTATGTTGCCTTCGAGATTGGCTTTCTGTTCCTCCAACTTCTTGATCTGCTCGGATTTCTCCTCTATCGTCACCTTGTCCTGCCGCGCTTCTGGCTTCAACTTGTTGATTTCGGAGACGACCGATTCAAGTTTGCCGCGCAGCGTGACGAGTTCGGCGCGAGTCGTGTTGAGACGGCTCTGCTGATTCTTCGCGGCCTCGAAGAGAGAGTTGAGAAGTTCATCCTCCGTGCCCCTGCCTTCCATGACGTTCCCCTCGATGCCGGGGGCGTAGACCGTGCGAAGTTGCTCGCGCGACTTTTCGTTATCCCAGTCGAATGTCGCGAGGTTGGCCTGTTCAAGATCCGCGTTGTAGCCCTCAAGCACGTTCTTCATGTCTGGAGAATCGACGAGACGCGCCTCGACGGGGGAGTCGTCCATTTGAATTTCCGGCGCAACACCCTTCGGTGATTCGCTTGTCTCGACCGTCTTGGCAATCCGAATCAGGTATTTTTCCTGCACCCGGTTGCGATCCGTCAGCAGCGAACGTTTGTCGTTCAACTGCATTTCAAACCACAGCGCCGCAGCCGCGAGCGCCAAAAAAACATAGACAAGAGCGTGCAATGCTTTATTCATAGATAGTTTCCTACTTCAGTTGACGAATATAATACCCTTTTTCGGCGCAAAGCGCAATGGTTTTTTGGTAAAATATGTGCGCCATGTTTTTCGAGGTACTTAAGGAAGATACGCGGACGCACGCGAGACTGGGCCGGCTGACCACCGACCACGGTGTCGTGGAGACCCCCGTTTTCATGGATGTCGGAACGCAGGGGACGGTGAAGGCCCTTGAGCCTCGCGATCTGGTGGAGAACGAGACGCAGGTTGTTCTTGGCAATACCTATCATCTGATGCTCCGTCCTGGTGCGGAGGTTCTTGCGGCGGCGGGCGGACTTCACCGTTTTATGCGGTGGAATGGGCCGATCCTGACGGATTCGGGCGGCTTTCAGGTCTTTTCGCTCGCGAAGCTTCGCAAGATGACGGAGGACGGCTGCCGCTTCAACTCGCACCTCGACGGACACGAGTTTTTCCTCGGGCCGAAGGAGTCGATGGCGATGCAGCGTGTGATTGGGAGCGACATTGCGATGGTGTTCGACGAGTGCCTGCCCTATCCATGCGAGCGTGAGCGCGCCGAGAAGTCCGTCGAGCAAACGATTCGCTGGGCGAAGGTGTCGAAAGAACAGCCCCACGCCAAGGGGCAGCACGTCTTCGGAATCGTGCAGGGCGGCGTTTACGACGACATTCGCCGCCATTGTGCGGAGGAACTCGTGAAGATTGGCTTTGACGGCTACGCCATTGGCGGAGTTTCGGTCGGCGAACCAGAGGAGTTCATGTACAAGGCCGTCGAGGCGAGCGTTCCCCATTTGCCGCGTGAAACGCCGCGCTATGTGATGGGGCTGGGCGTGATGCACCAGATGGCCGAGTGTGTGGCGCGTGGGGTGGATATGTTCGACTGCGTGATTCCGACGCGTGTCGCACGGCATGGCACGGCAATCACCCGCAAGGGTAACGTTGCCATCAAGGCGGCGAAGTGGATTATGGATCAGGGGCCGGTGGAAGAGGGGTGTGACTGCTATTGCTGTCGGAACTTCACCCGCAGTTATGTGCGCCACCTGCTCAGCGCGGGCGAGATTCTCGGCCTTCGCCTTCTGACGATTCACAATGTCTTCGCTTTGAACCGCTTTATGAAGGAAATGCGCACCGCGATTGCGGAGGGCGTGTTCCTCGAATGGAAAGAACAAGTAAGGAAAGACACAACTCATGAATGAAACCCAGACAACCGCAACCGAAGTCCAACAGGTTCCGCAGGGTGCTCCTGCCGCCCAGCCGCAGCAGGGCGGATTCGGTATGCTCGTCCCGATGCTGCTGATTCTCGCGATCTTCTACTTTATGATGATCCGTCCCCAGCAACGCAAGCAGAAGGAACTCCGCAAGATGATCGAGGGCCTTCGCGCCGGTGCGAAGATTGTCTTTGCTGGCGGCCTGATGGGAACGATTGCCGAGGCAACGGAAAAGACCTTCAAGGTCGAGATCGCCCCCGGCACGACGATTGAGATTGCCCGCAGTTCGGTGACGGGTGTCATCACGCCCGCCGACGCGGCGAAGTGATCAATGTCGTTTGAGCGGGGAAAGTTCGGGATTGAATACAACCCGGTGAAGCCAGATGCCGATCGGCCTTGGCTTTTGTGGGCGTTCGTTCTCGTCTTCCTCGCCGCGATTGTCTCGCTTGGCGTAACGATGACCCGGCGTGTGCGTACCTCTCGCACGGAGCGCACGGTTGCCGAAGCTTTCGTCGGGCAGGAGTCGGCCCAGCCTCTTCAGGCAAAGAAGCCCATTGACCTGCCGCCTCCGCCGAAACTTGATGTCACGGAGATGGCTCGCCGACCGGCGAAAGTCCGCAACCTGTTGATGAAACTCGAGGAAGCGGAGAAAGACCGCGACGTGGAGCTGGCGATTTCGACCATTGAACAGATTCGCACCTTGCCAGGTACGCCTGCCGCTGACCTTGACGACAAGTTGGCGCGGCGGCTCGGTGTGCTCAACATCCGTCGTCTTTTCGTCTTGAAGAGCGGACAGTGGGTTGCGGACGTGGTTGTGAAGCGCGGAGATTCCGCCTCGCGAATCGCCCGTGAACGCGGCTCGACGCTCGCCTCGCTTCAGCGGCTCAATGACGTGGATGTGAATAAGGTCTTCGTCGGGCAGACGCTGAAAGTCCTCAATCATCCGCGCTTCAACCTCGTCGTGCACCGCCGAACGCGCATCGCCGATCTCTCTCTCAACGGGAAATTCTTCAAGCGCTACTACCTGACCGCGCCCGTCACGGGCGGAGAAGGAACTTACGAAACGCCCGACCGATTGAGAACCTTTCTCGTGGAGAAGGGGATTGTCCTACCCGTGGCCGATCGGTCGGAACTTGAGATATTGCTCCCGTCGGGAACATCGGCCATCATTTCCGAACTCTGATTCCACCAGACGAGATGGATTATGATATAATGTAAGTGGATGCAACCGTACAAGTTTGAGACCTATATGAAGGAAACCCTGTGGGGGGGGAGTCGCATTGCCTCCTTCAAGGGTCTTGTTTCCTCGTCCCCGAACGTAGGCGAGAGTTGGGAGATTTCGTGCGTCGCAGGGTGCGAGAGCGTCGTCGCCCCCCGTGGCGTTCCCAATGATCCGGATGTCGGGCTTTCGTTTCCCGAACTCATCGCTAGGTACGGGGCGGACTTGGTGGGCGAGTGCGTCCACCGTGCGTTCGGCAACAAATTCCCCCTGCTCGTCAAGTTCATCGATGCGCGGCAAGACCTCTCCATTCAGGTGCACCCGAACGACGAACTGGCGCGGAAGCGCCACGGTTGCAGCGGCAAGACGGAGATGTGGTACGTCATCGCGGCGGAACCGGGCGCGAAGGTCTACTCTGGGCTTCGCCGTGCGCTGAATCCCGCCGCGTTTGAGGAACTTGTTGCGAAGGATGCGGACGGAAGCGCCTTTCAGGATGTGATTTCGGCGCACGAGTCGTACGCGGGCGCGGCGTTCTTTCTGCCGGCGGGGCGAATCCACGCGATCGGTGCGGGAAACCTGATTGCCGAAATCCAGCAGACGAGCGACATAACCTACCGAATTTGCGACTTCGGACGGAAGGGTGCGGACGGCAAGCCGCGCGAACTGCACACGGAACTCGCGAAGGACGCAATCGACTACCGCGTCCTTCCGGAAGCGGACTACTGCATCCGCTACGACGCGACGAAACCGACGGTCGAACTCGTGCGGTGTGACTACTTCCGGGTTTGCCGCGTGGAGGTTGAATCCGCCGCGCATCTCGATTTGAATACGGATTCGTTCGTCATTCTCTTGTGCCTGAAGGGCGCGGCGGAGGTGAACGGCGTATCCGTGCGGCAGGGCGAGACGCTTCTCGTCCCCGCGAAGGAAAACGTGATGGCGGTCGTCGGCACGGCAACGTTCCTGACGGCCACGGTCTGACGAAAAACTGACGGAGAAGGAGACACAAATGAGAAAGATGTGGTTGTGCGGGCTTGTCCCTACGATTCTGGCGGGGACTGCGAGCGCGGGATATGCGCCCGAGAAGTGGAATCTCGAAGCGCGGGAAAAGTTCGCCGCACAGAGGTTCGGCATCTTCATCCACTGGGGGCTTTACGCGAACTACGCGCAGGGCGAATGGTATCTGCAACGCGCGAAACTCGACGAATCCGCCTATTCGCGGATGATGTACGGGTTCTGCCCCTCGAAGTTCGATGCGAACGAGTGGGTAAGGGCCTTCAGGCGAGCGGGTGCGAAATACCTGACGATCACCTCGCGGCATCACGACGGCTTCTCGCTCTGGCCGACGAAGGTCGACGACGGCTACAACATCGCCAACACGCCGTTCAGGCGCGACATCCTCGGCGAACTCGCGGCGGCTTGTCGGCGCGAGGGTCTGCAGTTGAACTTCTACTATTCGCTGATGGACTGGCATCGCACCGACTATCCGGCGGGGTCTGCCGCGAGTCAGGTGTTCGTCCCGGGTCGGAAGGCGGACTACGCCTCCTATAAGAGGTTCATGATGGGACAGATTCGCGAACTGATTGACAACTATGCGCCCGGCAACATCTGGTTCGATGGCGAATGGGATCACGCCGATCATCAGGCGGACGGGTCGTGGAAACGGACGCTTGACTGGCAGTTCGACGACATCTACGACCTCATCCACTCGAAGAAAGTTCTCGTCGCGAACAACAACCACCAGCCGATTCGGGAAAAGGAAGACATTCAGCTCTTCGAGCGCGATCTTCCAGGCGAGAATGTCAACGCCCTCTTCTCAAAGAACCAGCCTCTCGTACGGGATCGTCCCGTCGAGCAGTGCGACGTAATCCAGCACGACGTCTGGGGCTACAGGATCGGCGAGACGCGCTTCCGCACGCCGGAGGATGTCGTGGCCCTGATCGCCCGCGCGGCGGCCAAGGACTCGAACCTCCTGCTCAACATCGGGCCGGACGGAAGCGGACAGCTTCCGGCTGAGGCGGTCCGCGTGCTGGACGGGGTTGGCGCGTGGTTCGAGAAGAACGGCGAATCCATCTACGGCACGACGGCGGCCGGTCTGGCGCTTGTGAAGGACGTCGTCTCGACCCGAAAGGACGAGACGCTCTACCTGCACTTCCTGAACCCGTCCGTCAGTACGTTCACGTTCGCGTATGAGGGCAAGATTTCGTCCGCAACGAATCTTGCGACGGGCGAGTCGGTGAAATGCGAGCGCACGGCGACGGGCAACGCGACCGTGACAATCGTCCGCAAGCCGGGCGACGCATTTGACGTTGTCGTCAGGATTCGCTAATTTTATGAAAGGGAGAAGATGATGAAAAAGGCGTGTATTGTCGGGATTCTTGCATTGGGCATTGCCGCCGCGTTCGGCCGAACGGTGACGGACTTCACGGACGGGTGGGCGTTCGCGAGGGATGGCGAGGCGTTCGCGCCCGTCGCCGTCCCCCACGATTGGGCGATTGCAGGGCCTTTCATCCCTGACGGACAGGGTTCGACGGGCAAGTTGCCGTGGAAAGGGCGCGGTGTCTACCGCAGAACGCTCGTTTTGGGCGAAAAACCGAAGGGACGCATCTTCCTCAACTTCGACGGCGTGATGGCGCGGGCGACAGTTTTCGTGAACGGTCAGCCGTGCGGGCGCGGCGAATACGGCTATCTCGGCTTCAGGGTGGACGCGACCCCCTACCTGATGGCGGGCACGAACACCGTCGAGGTGAAGTGCGACACGATGGATCTGGCGTCCCGTTGGTATCCGGGCGGCGGAATGTATCGCAAAGTCGTGAAAATCGAGACGGATCCCGTGCACATCGACGACCGGTCTCTGCGCGTCGAAACTGCGGACGAGATGCGGAAGGTGGCGCGGATGAAGATTGCCTTTGACGTGCGGAACGCGCAATTGGTTGCGGCGACGGGTAGGATCGACATCGCCCTTTCCGACCCGAAGGGGCGGGTCGTCGCACGAGTCGTCCAGCAGTTCACGGCAACGCCCTACGGAACGGTCCCGACCGAAGCCACGCTTCCCGTCGAGAATCCGCAACTTTGGCAGATGCAGCCGAACGCGGCACTTTACACGCTTTCGCTCGCGATTGAAACGAACGGTGGTTCACGCGACGAACTGACGCGGAAGGTCGGCTTCCGTGAGTTTCGCTTTGACCCGGACGAGGGCTTTGTCCTCAACGGGCGGCGTGTCCAGCTCAAGGGCGTGGATCTCCACGCTGACCTCGGACCGCTCGGCATGGCGTTCGACGCGGACGCCGCCCGGCGTCAGCTTGAAATCATGAGGGAAATGGGCGCGAATGCTCTGCGGACTTCTCACAATCCGCCCGCACCCGAAGTGCTCGACCTGTGCGACGAGATGGGCATCTTCGTGTGGGACGAGTGCTTCGACAAGTGGAATGCGACGTGCGGACGCGGCGACATCCCTCTGGAAGAGTTCGTCGAACGCCAGTTGCGGACGTTCGTTCGCCGCGACCGTCTGCACCCGTGCGTCTTCGTCTGGTCGATTGGCAACGAAATCTCCCCCGGAAAGGCGACACCGCCGGGGCAAGAGAACTGGGCGGGACTGATTGCCCTCGGCACGACCGCCGAACGCTGCGCACGCTTCCGCAATGTCATCCGCGAGGAGGATCCGACGCGCCCAGTCGGCATCGGCAGTTGCTTCCCAGAGGCCGCCGAACGCGGCGACTACGACCTGCTCGACGTCTCCGGCTGGAACTACCGCGGAATGTATGATCGGGCGAAGAAGGCCTGCCCGAAACAGGGAATCCTCTACACCGAAAGCGCGTCTGCGCTCTCCGAGTTCGGCTTCTACGCCGACCGGCTGCCGACGAACAAGACGGACTACGCGCAGACCGTGAAGCGTGTCGATTCGATGGACAGAAACGCCGCCGGGTGGAGCGACATCCCCGACCGCGAGTTCTTCCGCATGGAGCGCGACCGCTACTGCGGCGGCGAGTTCGTCTGGACGGGCATTGACTACCTTGGCGAACCCACGCCCTACGCCGATTCGCGCAGCTCCTACTTCGGCATCTGCGACCTGCTCGGCTTTCCAAAGGATCGCTACTACCTCTATCGTTCCTACTGGCGACCCGAGGCGTTCACCCTGCATATCGCGCCGTCCCACTGGAACTTCGGCGCGAAGGGTGCGCGGCGGATGCCCGTCTACGTCTACACGAGCGCGAACGAAGCGGAACTTTTCCTGAACGGACGCTCCCTCGGGCGGCGGAAGAAGAATCCGTCGGCAGGCTCGCTGGACGACTATTACTCCGTTTTGCCGCGCTACCGCCTGATCTGGGAGGATGTCGCCTACGAACCCGGCGAACTGAGGGCCGTCGCCTACGACGGGGCGGGCAAGGTTCTCGGCGAGAAGGTCGTCCGCACGGCGGGCAGTCCCGTCAGGGTCGTGCTTTCGCCCGAAAGGCGGTATGGGGCCTTCTGTGTCGTGCAGGTGTCACTTGCGGACGAGGATGGCAACTTCGTGCCGAACGACGACCGCCGCATTTCCTTCACGGCGAAGGGGTGTGAGATTCTTGCCGTCGGCAATTCCGACCCGCGTGGATACGACAGTTTCAAGCAGACCGACTCCCATCCGCTCAAGTTTGGACGGGCGGGAGTGTTCCTCCGCGTCAGGCCCGGCGAAAAGGTCAGGCTTGAGGCTTGGGCGGATGGTCTCGGCTCGGCTTCCGTCGAGTTGTGACGGAAAGAAAAGAGCGTTGAATATGGTATAATAGCCGACCTATGGCGAAGAACGATTACGGTGCGGATAGCATCAAGACTCTCGACCCGGTGACGCACATCCGGATGCGGCCGGGTATGTATGTCGGCGAACCCGGCACGGGTGCGATGTACCACGACTGCATTTACATCCTGATGAAGGAGGTCATCGACAACTCGGTGGACGAGTTCGTGATGGGATGCGGCAAGAAGATTGACGTGACGGTGAACTACGACACGGGAGAGACGAGCGTGAGGGACTACGGGCGCGGCATTCCTCTCGAAAAGGTCGTCGATTGCGTCAGTCAGATGAACACGGGTGGCAAGTTCGATTCCGACAACTTCCAGTTCTCGGCGGGCATGAACGGCGTTGGGACGAAGGCGGTGAACGCGCTTTCGGAGTTCTTCGAGGTGCGGTCGTTCCGCGACGGTGCGTATTCGGAGGCGATTTTCAAGGAGGGGCGACTTCAGTCGAAGAAGCGTGGCACATGCAAGACGCGAGAGCCGAACGGCACGTTCATCCGCTACCGTCCCGACGAGAAGGTTCTCAAGAACTTCAAG
>CAVAHB010000033.1:0-9375 GCA_963588415.1 Faecalibacterium sp. CAG:74 | reverse complement strand
TTGCACGGTAGGGGCGAGCGTCCCGCTCGCCCGCAAGAGGTTTTGCAATTACCTCTATTATATAGAGCGGCGGCGCGGCGGCTTCGGCACGGGCATCACGAAAGCGGTCGCGGCTCGGATTTCATCACTAAACACACTGAACGGCCTTCGGCCGACACAGAATACACTGAACTTATCACCGAAGGGAGGCCGAGCCGACTTTCTGTGTTTTCAGTGTGCCGCGAAGCGGCTTCTGTGTGTTCTGTGGTCGAAACCGGCGGGCAGGGCGGGGTTTTACCACTAAACACGCTGAATGGCCGACGAAAGTCACCCGGCGAAAACTCACCAACTTCTAACCGAACGCTTGTTCAATCCTGACACCGAAAGCGCATACTATGCGCCGTACCCACCAAAGAAGGGTGCACAACAACTATGAACAAAATAAGCAAAATGAACAAACTCACTCTCATGGCCGCGTTCGCCGCGCCGATTGCGCTCGCCGAGCCGACCAACCTCCTCGTCAACGTCGGCGCAGACGTCCGCCTGCGCTACGACGGCACGGACAACCTGCCGACCTCCTCACGCGGCGAATCGAGCCACTCCGACTACGCCCGCATCAGGGTGCGTCCGTGGATTTCGACGAAATACGAGAACTACGGCGTCTACCTGCGCGTTGCGGACGAATTCCGCCACTACCGCAGCCCCGACTCGAACTCGTCCAAGCAGCGGTGGCCCGACGTGCTCTTCATCGACAACCTCTATTTCACGGCGGACAACCTCTGGGATGCGTTCGACCTGAAAATCGGCCGGCAGGACATGGCCTTCGGCGAGAAGCGGATTCTGTCGGACGGCACGGGCGGCGACGGTTCGCGCTCCGCCTACTTTGACGCGGTTCGCCTGACCTGGCACGCGGACGAGGCGCGGCAGCTCGACGCCTTCGCGCTCTACCAGGCGAAGAAGGACTGGATGCCGACGCTCGGCAAGGAACACGCGAACGGCAAGGAACCCCAGGCCTACGACACGACGGGCTACTGGCAGGACGAGTTCGGCGCGGGCCTTTACTGGCAGGATCGCGCCAACAAGTCGTTCGGCTACGACGCCTACTACGTGGCGAAGGGCGAGCGGCGCAATCGCAACTCGAAATACCGCCGCGAGGGGCGCACCGCCGAAACGCACACCTTCGGCATCCGACTTCTGCCGCGCTTCACCGACACGCTGAGCGGTGAACTCGAACTCGCCGGACAGGTCGGTTCGCACGACCTCTTCGCCGGCCAGGGCTATGCCGGCCTGACATACGCCCCCTCCATTGCGGGCAAGCCGAAGTTCACGGGCGCAATCCTGGCCCTCTCGGGCGATTCGGACGGCGAACGCGGCGAACACGCCTGGCACGCCGTCTTCAACCGTGAGACGGGACTCGGCGAATCGATTGCGCCGATGTACACGAAATACGACTACACGAACCTCATCTACCCCCACCTCGCGGTCAAGAGCGCGGTCGGCGGCTTCTCGTCCGTCAAGGTTCAGGCCGGCCCGATGTTCACCGCCGTGAAGGAGGACGACGCGGGTTCGTTCCGCGGCACCTACGCCCAGATCAAGTATGAAATCAAGCCCGCCAAGCTGTTCGGGGTCGATCTCCTGCGCGGCGGCACGTTCGCCGTCCAGGGCGAATACTTCGGCAAGGGCAACTACTTCAAGGACGGACAGGACAACGCGGCGTTCTTCATCCGCGCCGAACTCGCCTGGAACTTCTAACGCATTTCTCACAAAACGAACATACAAACCTAACACGAAAAGCGCATACTATGCGCCAGACACAAAGAAAAAAAGGAACAAGGAAATGAAAACATCGACCAACTCAATTCTCCTCGCGCTCGGCGCGGCGACGGCAACCTTCGCGGGATTCGCGGCAGACCGGCTCGAACTCAACGGCGCGGGCGGCAGCTTCCCCGCCCCGCTCTACCAGAAGTGGTGCTACGCCTACACCCAGACGGGACTCGGCGCAAAGGTCAACTACCAGTCCGTCGGCTCTTCCGCCGGCATCAGCCAGATCAAGTCGGGCACAATCGACTTCGCCGGCACGGATGCCCCCCTTTCCGCCGACGAGTGCGAGAAGGCGGGGCTCAACCAGTTCCACATGGTTTCGGGTGCGGTCGTTCCGGCCGTCAACCTGCCCGGTGTCGCCGCCGGTGCGCTGACGCTCGACGGCGCAACGCTCGCCGACATCTACCTCGGCAAAATCAGGCGTTGGAACGACGGGCGAATTGCCGCGCTCAATCCCGGCCTCGACCTGCCCGACCTCAAGATCACGGTCGTGCATCGCGGCGACGGTTCGGGCACGACGCACATCTTCACCTCCTACCTGACGGCGGTTTCGCCCGAATGGAAGGAACGCTACGGGGCGGCGACGCAGCTCAAGTGGCCCTGCGGCATCGCGGGGCAGAAGAACCCCGGCGTGTGCAACAACGTCCGCCGCATCAAGGGCGCAATCGGCTACACCGAATACACCTTCGCGCTCGAATCCAAGTTGAACGTCGTGAAGATCTCGGCGAACGGAAAGACGGAAGAGCCGACTTCCGCCACGTGGCCGATCCTCGGCAAGACCTACATCCTGACGCGAAAGGACGCGCCCGCCGACAAGCAGTCCGCGATGAAGGCCTACTTCGACTGGTGCTTCGAAAAAGGCGGCCCGACGGCCGAGGAACTGCACTACATCCCCGTCGCCAGATAAGGACGCCGAACGACAGTGAAACTTTCAACGGATACGCTGTTCAAGTCCACCTGTTTCATCGGGGTGACCGCCGGGCTTCTGCTCGCGGTCGCCCTGATCGTCGTGCTGGGCTTCGCCTCGGCGGACATCTGGCGGGCGGACGGGCTGAAGTTCATCTTCTCCGCCGACTGGGATCCGTCGTCCGGTTCGTTCGGTGCGGGCGGGGCGATTGTCGGCACGCTCGCGACAACGGCGCTCGCGCTCCTGGTCGCCGTGCCGCTCGCCTTCGCCGCCGCGCTTTTCGTGAACGACGCACCGCCCTGGGCGAAGCGTCCACTCGCCCACGCACTCGACCTTCTCGCGGCGATTCCGAGCGTCATCTACGGCATGTGGGGACTGTTCGTGCTCTGCCCCCTTCTGCAGGACGCACTCGCCGCGCTCGGCATCGAGACGACGGGCTTCGGGCTTCTGCCCGCCGCCCTCGTCCTCGCGCTGATGGTTCTCCCCTACATTTCCGCCGTGATGCGCGACGTGCTCGCACAAGCCCCCGTGGCGCTCGCCGAATCGGCGATGGGGGTCGGGTGCACGCGCTGGGAAGCCGTCTGGCATGTCATCGTGCGTTCCCAGCGACGCGGCATCGTCGGCGGCATCCTGATCGGCCTCGGTCGCGCACTCGGCGAGACAATGGCCGTCCTCTTCGTCTGCGGCGGTGTGAACGCAATCCCGACGGGAATCTTCGACGGCTGCACGACTATCGCCGCGACGCTCGCGAACGACTTCGCCGAGGCGGACGGACTGCACCGGAGCGCACTCTTCGGGCTCGGCGCCGTCCTGCTCGTCCTTGAATTCGGCATTCAGATCATCACCCAACGGCTCATTCGTGAAAGGAAATAAGACCATGCAGATGCGACCGACAACCTTTCGGAAGGCGACGAACCTCGTCATGCGCGGATTCGCCGCGTTCGCCACGCTTCTCGCGCTTGCGCTCATGGCGTGGATACTCTGGACGATCGTGAGGAACGGTGCGCCCGCGATTTCCGCCGAACTCCTCACCAACGTCTCGAAACCCTACGGCGAGGCGGGCGGCGGCATTGCCAACGCCCTGCTCGGCACGGTTCTCATCACGGGCGGCGCCGCGCTCCTCGCGATTCCTCCCGCCATCGCCGCCGGCATCTGGCTCGCCGAATTCGGGCGCGAGGGACGGTTCGCCGCGCTCGCACGCTTTACCGTGAACATGATGATGGGCGTGCCGAGCGTCATCGTCGGCCTCTTCGTCTACGGCATCCTCGTCGCGACGACGGGACACTTCTCGGGCTTCGCCGGCGCCGTCGCACTCGCAATCCTCATGTTCCCCGTCGTCGTGCGGACGACCGAAGACCAGCTCGCGGGCGTGCCCGACACCCTGCGGGAATCGGGCCTCGCCCTCGGCGCGACCCGCGCACGGGTCACGCTCGGCGTCATCTGCCGCGCCGCCAAGGGCGGGATGCTGACGGGCATCCTGCTCGCCGTCGCCCGCGTCTCGGGCGAGACCGCCCCCCTTCTCTTCACGGCACTCTTCGCCGACGACTGGCCCACGAACTACTTCACAGGCCCGACCGCGTCAGCCCCCGTCCTCATCACGAACTACACAATGGATTCGCCCTTTGAAGAAATGCATCGCATCGGCTGGGGCGCGGCACTCGTCGTCGCCGGCGCGATTCTTGCGCTCAACGTCACCGTCCGCGCCCTCGCCCTGCGCAAACAGTCGCGTCGGGCGTGACCCGCCGGCATCAGAACCGGCGGACGCGAACAAACGCCGTGCTGCACACGGTCTGCTAACCCCGCCCCAAAACCGACGCGAGAATCTTCCGCGTCGCCGTGGCAAGGGGAACTTGGCGCGGGTCTTGGAAGGTCGCGTCGGCACGAACCGCCCGCATTGCGGTCTGCTCCAGCCGGAAGTGCGAGAAGACCTGCACCCGTTCGCCCGCCGACTCGACCTGCGGCAGTTCCCACAGTCCCTTCAGAAGCCCGCCCTCCCGATTCTGCACGAGAAGAACGCGCCCCGCCCCATCCGTGACGACGACCACCGTCTGCCGCCGCACGGGAAGGGGTTTCTTCACCGCCCGCACGGGAAAGTCCGTTTGGTTTCCGAGCCTTTTTGCCGCGCAACTGCGGGCGAGCGGACACACCGTGCAGTTCGGGTTCGTCGGGGTGCAGACGCAGGACCCCAGTTCCATCATCGCCTGATTGAAGTCGCCTGGCGATTTCGCCTTCGCAATTTCTGGTGCGAGCCGTGCCGCCAGGCGTTCCCGCGCCGGGAGCTTGCGGAAATCGTCCGTGAGTTGCCAATGCCGCGCAAAGACACGCGCCACGTTTCCGTCCACGACGGGGATGGGTTCGCCGTTCAGAACGCTTGCGAGGGCCGCCGCCGTGTAAGGCCCGACGCCGGGGACGGCCGCCCACTCCGCCGCCGACCGTGGCCAGACGACGCCCCCGGCCGTGCAGAATCCCATCGCCGCCTTGTGCAGGTTTCGTGCGCGGGCGTAGTAGCCCAGTCCCTCCCATGCCTTCAGCACGTCGCCTTCCGTCGCCGCCGCAAGAGCCTCCACGCACGGGAAGCGCAACAGGAAACGTTCGTAGTACGGCAGAACCGTGGCATACGTCGTCTGCTGCATCATGATTTCGCTCAGCCAGCAGAAGTAGGGCGAAGGCATCGTGCGCCACGGCATCGGTCGGCTGTTCGCCGCGAACCACGCCTCCAGTCTGCGGGCAATCGTCATCGCAAGGCCGAAAGGATGCGCACCGCCCAGTCGCGGGCCTTCGCGAACTGCCCGAACGAATAACTCTCGTTCGGCGAATGAATGCGGTCTTCGGGCTGACCCCAGCCGACGAGAAGCGGCGCAGCCCCCGAAACCTCGCGCAGAACCGAAACGACGGGAATCGACGCGCCATCCCACTGGAAGACCGGCCCGCGTGCGTCCATTCCGCGCAGGACATCGTCCGCCAGCCTGAAGATTGGTGAAGCGAGCGGCAGACGGAACCCTGCCGCACCCGCCGTAACATCCTCAACCGAAAGTTTCATCCCACGCGGCAGACGGCTTTCGAGGTGGGCGCGAAGCGCGTCAATCGCCCGCCTCGGGTTCTGCCCCGGGACAAGACGCACCGAAAGTTTCGCAACCGCCTCGCAGGGAATCACCGTCTTCGCGCCCGCACCGCCGTAGCCGGAGTGAATGCCGTTGACCTCAATCGTCGGCTCGAACGAATTGCGCTGGACGATTGACTTGCCGAGTTGCCCGCCGCACGGTTCGCACCCGATATCCGCCGCATACTCCGATTCGCTCGGCACGGCCCGTTCGGCCTCCCGCAGTTCGTCGTTCGTCGGCGGTTCGATTCCGTCCCGGAAGCCCGCCACGGCAATCGAGCCGTCGGGATTGTGGAGCGAGGCGACAAGTTCGGCCAGTCCCTGCGCGGCGTTTGGGGCGATTCCGCCGTATTCGCCCGAATGAAGGTCGCGGTTCGCGGCACGGAGGCGCACGGTGAGGTGGGCCACCCCGCGAAGCCCGGCGACGATGGCCGGGCGCAGGTCTGCCGCCGACGACGTGTCGCAGACGAGCAGCACCTCCGCCGCAAGTTTTCGGCGAAGGGTGGGCGCGAGGGCCGAAAGCGCCGCGCTGCCGCTTTCCTCCTGGCCTTCAATCAGCACCTTGATTGTCGGCGCGTTCGCCGCATTCGACGCGTTCGCCGCGAGGAAGTCGCGTACGCCGCAGAGGAAGGCAAAGGTCTGCCCCTTGTCGTCCTGCGCACCCCGACAATGGACGCGATCGCCGACGACCGTCGGCTCGAACGGCGGGGTCGTCCATTCCGCCACGGGGTCGGCCGGCTGGACGTCGTAGTGGCCGTAGACAAGGACGGTCGGTGAGTTCTCGCACCCCCTGCGCTCGGCGAAGACGATGGGCGGCGAGAACTTCTCGCTCAGCAGTTCGCCGGCGAAGCCAAGATGCTCCAGCCACCGCTTCAGCCAGGTCGCGCAGTTCACGCAGTCGCGGAGTTTCGCCGGGTCCGCCCCGACGCTCTCGAACCGCAGGAGTTCGAAATACTCGTTCCTGACCGCGTCTTCCATGCGCTCAGGCCTTCTTCATCTGGGGGAAGAGCACGACATCGCGGATTCCGTCGCACCCGGTGAGAAGCATGACGAGGCGGTCGATGCCGATACCGAGGCCGCCCGTCGGCGGCATACCGCACTCGAGCGCGGAGATGAAGTCTTCGTCAATCTTCTCGGTGTCCTCGCCGGCCTGATGTTCAAGAGCCTTGCGCTGTTCGAGCGGGTCGTTCTGCTCGGTGTAGCCGGGGCAGAGTTCGCGCCCGCCCACGACGAACTCGAACACGTCCACAAGGGTCGGATCGTCCTGACAGGCCTTCGCGAGCGGCACGAACTCGTGCGGCAGGCGCGTCACGAACGTCGGCTGACGCAAGTTCTTCTCAATGAGTTTGTCGTAGACCTCGTGCGTCAGCATCAGGGTGTCGCGCACGTCGTCGAGTTCGAGGTTCGTCTCGGTCTCTCGTCCCTTCGCCTTCGCCTTCTCAAGTTGTGTCGCGAACGGCAGGTCGAACCAGTCCGCACCCATCAGGTCTTTCACAAGGTCGTTGTAGGCGACGCGGCGGTAGGGCGGATTGAAGTTGATGATTTCCTTCTTCTCACCGTATTCGATTTCGCGCGTTCCGATTACCGTGTCGCAGAGGTGGGGGATGAGCCCCTCGATAATCGCCTCCATCGAGGTTCGGTCGCCATAGGCCTCGTAGACTTCAAGCACGGTGAACTCGGGGTTGTGCGAGCGGTCGATGCCCTCGTTGCGGAAGTCCTTGCCGAGTTCGAAGACCTTGTTCATGCCGCCGACGAGCAGACGCTTCAGGTAGAGTTCGGGGGCGATGCGCAAGACCATGTGCTGGTTGAGGGCATTGAAATGCGTCTCAAACGGCTTGGCCGCCGCGCCGCCCGCCTGCGACTGAAGAATCGGAGTCTCCACCTCATTGAAGCCCTTCGACCACAGGTACTTGCGCGTCTCCATCAGAAGGCGTGACCGAGTGAAGAAGCGGTTGCGGCTCTCGTCGTTCGTCATCAGGTCAACGTAACGGCGGCGGTAGCACTCCTCCTGGTCGGCAAGGCCGTGGAACTTCTCCGGCGGCTGCTCAAGCGCCTTCGCGAGCATCGTCCACTCCTTCACGATCAGGGACTTCTCGCCCTTCTGGGTCGTGAAGAGAGTTCCTTCCGCACCGATGATGTCGCCGAGGTTCAACTGCTTGAACGCGGCGAAGGCGGTCTCGGAAAGTTCGTCGCGCTTGAAGATGAGCTGGAACTTGTCCGTTCCGTCGTTCATCGTGGTGAAGTTCATCTTGCCCATGCGCCGAATCATCAGCAGACGGCCCGCCACGCGCACCGTCTTGCCCTCCTCGAATCCTGCGCGAACGGACTTCAGGTCTTCATGGTCATACCGACGGCCATACGGCTCGTAGCCCATGTCCTTCAGGGCCTTCAGGCTCTGAAGCCGCTGCTCTCTGTATTCGCTCGTTTCCATAAAGGATATTATACCATAAACTGCGGCGACAGAGATGGCGGGAGACCCTCTTCCTTTTCCGATCTGGTGGGCGATACTGGACTCGGACCAGTGACCCCTACCGTGTGAAGGTAATGCTCTAACCAACTGAGCTAATCGCCCAAAACGGAAAACGCCGCATAGTATACCATACCCTTCGTTTCCTGACAAGGGGGGCTGTGCCCGGTTTCTCGTCGGAGGTGCTGGTTTTTACCACGAAGGAGGACGCGGCGGCTTTCAGACCGGATTGACAGGACGGGTGGCGGCCTGGTGCGGCATCCTCTATAGTTCCTCTATAGTACTAAGGAGTACGGGAAAGTCGCCGTTTGCCCCCATCAGGGAGCGCGGCGAAACCCCTCAGGGAGCGTTGGAGTTGTCCATATATGGACTCGAGGGTACTCCATATATGGACAATCCATTCTCCATATATGGACTCGGGGGTAGTCCATATATGGGCTCGGCGGTCGGACAGGAAGGGGTCGCCGCGCCGAAAGAAAGGCAACTTTTTTTGAACGGGCGGGGAACTCGTGTACTACTATCTTCCTCAAATGGTGTCGCCGAAAACATCGCACGTGTACTGCGCCACGGTGTTGCCAATGGCATCGAAGCAGCAAGTGACGTTGCCGTCGTGTTCAGTGCAAAATCACCGCCTATCGCGCCTGACGAACGCTTTGCGTCAGCGGATTCGGATGAAAAAACCCAGCGGGTCGTGTACGGACTTCCTATGGACGAAGAACGCCTTGCGGCAGATGCCGCCGTCGCCTTTCTGGATGACGAGAACGCCGAAGGCCTTCGCAAGCGACGAATCGGCGGCAATCATTTCCTTTTCCTTGTCCGTAAATGTCTCCCTGCCGAGGAAGAATCCAGTCGGGTTCGATTCGGAATAGATTTCCGCCGCGCTCGGCATCCACTGATTCTTCGAGACGTAAATCCTCAAATCATTCGGAACCCACGCCGTTTGACCCTTTTTCATGCCAACTTCGTCGCCCAGGCTCTTGAACATTGCGCCGCCCGCCGCCGCACTCAGGATGTTCGTGACCTGACCCATGGCCTTGAGGGCGGACGGGAGTTCCAAAGACAGGATGTATTTCTGGTGTTCGAAGGCGGTTGCCGAGACTG
>CAVAHB010000032.1:0-3176 GCA_963588415.1 Faecalibacterium sp. CAG:74 | reverse complement strand
GGTCTTCGACGACGCGGGCAACCTTGTCGACCTTGACGACGGCTGCTGCGACAGGCGCCTGCTCGTCTATCCGTTCGAGTGAGAGGACGGACGCGGGATTTTGCCGCCGAGCGCACTGAAGCCGCGAAGCAGGTTTCGGTGCGTTCGACGGTAAAACCAAGACCATCCGAAAATGCAAACCTCAGGGCCGTCGGCGGTTGCAGACGGAGAGGGGAAATGATACAATAGACATATGAAAAGATTGTCTTTCGGTTTGGCGGTCGCGGCGTGTGCGGCGACGACGTTTGTTCAGGCGGCGACGTCCGTTTCGGGTGCGCGGCCGTTCGGTTCTCTCGCCGACGGGCGCGAGACGCACGTCTGGCGGATCAGCAGCGGCAACGGGCTGATCCTTGACGTCTCGGACTACGGCGGGCGGCTCGTGCGGGCGTATGCACCGGACAGGTTCGGCAACCTCGCGGACGTGACACTCGGGTGGAACACCGCGGCGGAATACGAGGCGAACGGCTTTTCCATGGGGACGATTATCGGGCGGTTCGGCAACCGCATCGCACACGGCAGGTTCACGCTGGACGGCGTGACGTATCAGATGCCGATCAACGAGGAAAAGGCGGCGCGGCACTGCAATCTGCACAGCGGCCCGAACGGCTGGGACACGATGGTCTGGAAGGCCGAGCCGTTCTCGAAGGACAAGAAGTCGGGCATCGTGTTCACTTACGTCTCGAAGGACGGCGAAATGGGGCTGCCCGGCACGGTGACGGCGACCGTCACCTACCGCGTCAGCGCGGACAACCGCTGGACAATCGACTACGAGGCGACCACTGACAAGCCGACGGTCATCAACCTCACGCACCACTCCTACTGGAATCTGACGGGCGAGTCGAGCGGTGACGTGCGCGGTCAGGAGATCCAGATTTTCGCCGATGAATACACGCAGACCGACGCGGGGCTGATTCCGACGAAGAACGCGCCCGTGAAGGGCACGGCCTTCGACTTCACGGAGATGTGCAAGATCGGGGCGTGGGCGCGGCTGATGGCGGCCGACAAGTCCCTTGCGCCGATGGACAACTGGTACGACCACAACTTCGTCCTACGCGGCAAGGTCGGGGCGTTCAAGCCCGCCGCACGGATGCACGACCCCGTGTCGGGGCGGACGCTTGAGATCTGGACGACCGAGCCGTGCATGCAGATGTACGGGGCGCAGAACATGACGACGGAACTCGCGGCGAAGGCGGCGGGTGCGCACCTGTGCCCGTTCGCGGGCGTTGCGCTTGAAACGCAGCACTACCCCGACTCCCCGAACCACCCCGAGTTCCCCACGACGGTGCTGCGTCCGGGCGAGAAGTTCACCAGCCGCACGGAATACCGTTTCGGCGTAAGTCGGTAATATTTGATATAATCTGAACCATGCAAGTCAGAGACACGGAAATACCGGGCGTGAAGATTGTCGAACCGAACATCTTTCGGGATGCGCGAGGGTATTTTCAGGAGACGTACAACCGCCGGCGGTATCGCGAAGCGGGGATTCTCGCCGACTTCGTGCAGGACAACGAGTCGAAGAGTTCGCGGGGCGTTCTGCGCGGACTCCACTGGCAGGCCGGCGAACACGCCCAGGCGAAACTCGTGCGGGTGATTCGCGGCGCGGTGTGGGACGTGGCGGTCGATATTCGGAAGGGAAGCGCGACCTTCGGCCGGCACGTCGCCTGCGAACTTACGGCTGAAAACGGACGGCAGTTCTTCATCCCGCGCGGATTCGCCCACGGGTTCGTGGTGCTGGAGGATGAGACGCTTTTCTCCTACAAGTGCGACAACTTCTACTGTCCGACGGCGGAACGAGGGCTCAAGTTCGACGATCCGGCCCTTGGCATCGACTATCCGAACCCGGGGAGGCCGTTCCTGCTGAGCGAGAAGGATTTGCACCATCCGCTTCTGAAGGACATTGAACCATGGTCTTGAGCGTTCTCGCTTTTCTCCTTTTGCCGGGCGCGGCGCTTCCGGTGGCGGAAAACGCCCCGGCGGAAGTCGTAGTCGAACGTATCGTCCGAACGAATGGGACGGACGTGGCAAAGGCCAGCGCCCGTACGGGGCGACCGGCGCGAATCACCTCCGCGACGACCTACTACGACCGCAAGGAAGGCGTCATCTTCTTCGACCGGAACGTTTATGTGGACGACGAGCAGTATCAGCTTCACGCAGACCGTGCCTACGTCTTCATTTCGGGGACGAACGACTTGCGGCGGATCGTGGCGATTGGGAACGTCGCGCTGACGAACGACCTGCGCCGCGCATATGGGACGAAGATCTCCTACTACAAGAGAGAGGGGCTGGTCGTCCTCTACGGCAATGCGGCGCGGCCGGCGGAAGTGCGCGACGAGACGAAGGGCGAGCCGCAGGTTGTGAAGGGGAGCAAGATCAAGTTCTGGATTGATTCCGAACAGGTTGAGGTAATTGACGCGGACATTTCCGCACCCGTTTCGGGCGCAAGCGGCGATTTGAAACAAGCAATACGGAGGTCAAACTGATGACGGTCAAAAGTTATGCGAAGTTCCTGCTGATTATGGCGGGATTGGGCGGACTCCTCTACGGGGTTGACGTGGGCGTGATAGCTGCCGCGCTTCCGTACATCGAGCGGACGTCGACGTTCACGCAGGACGAAATCGGCTGGATTGTCGGCATGGCGCTCTGGGGGTCACTGCCCTCGTCGCTCGTCGCGGGCATTCTGGCCGAATGGTTCGGGAGAAAGAAGATGATTATCGCTTCGGCACTCCTGTTCCTTATCTCGATACCCGTCATCTGCGCGTCGGGCTTCTTCGAGGGCGGGAACTTCTGGATGATGGTTGGCGGGCGCGCAATGCAGGGTGCGGCGGCCGGTCTCTTCGGCGTAATCGTTCCGATGTATCTCGCCGAGTGCCTTGACGCGGATTCGCGCGGCAAGGGCACGGGAATGTTCCAGCTTCTGCTGACGATCGGGCTCGTCTTCGTTGCGCTCATCGGCTTCGTCGTCACCTACTTTATGGGCGACGCGAACAAGGACGTCCACTTCAAGATGTTCGAGACCGGCATCGCGGCGGCGGACGTCACCTTCGCCCAGGTCAAGGCATGGTTCGGCCCCGAGCAGATTGCCTCGTGGGTTCACGCCTGGCAGATGATCTTCCTCTTCTCGTGCATCCCCGGCTTCA
>CAVAHB010000031.1:0-12555 GCA_963588415.1 Faecalibacterium sp. CAG:74 | reverse complement strand
CCGAGTCCATATATGGACTACCCCTGAGTCCATATATGGACAACACCTTAGTCCATATATGGAGAACACCCGAGTCCATATATGGACAGCACCCGAGTCCATATATGGAGAATCCCAACGCTCCCTGAGGGGTTTCGCCGCGCTCCCTGAGGGGGGCAAACGGCGGCTTTGCCGTACTCCTTATATATAGGCAACGGCGCGGCGGTTTAGTCTGAAAAGGTCACGAGGGTCGTCCGACCCTGCCGCCGTGACAGGTTTGTCCGAAACTTTCAACCAGTCGGACATACTCCGCGTAGATCCGCCGCGCATCGAGTTCTTCCCGTGCGAGGGCGAATGCGGCGGACTTCATCGCGCCAAGGCGCGGACGGACGGCGTTGACGGCCTCCGCCAGCGACCGAGCATCGCCCCGGCGATAGGCGACGCCCGCGCCGTAGTGCGCGAGCAGGTCGGCCGTCTCGCCACCGAGCGAACTGACGATGGCGAGTCCCGCCGCCGCGTAGTCGGCGAACTTGTAGGGTACGCCCACGAAACTCTCGTCTCCCATGGGCATGATGCCGACATCCGCCCGACGGAGAAGTTCGCCCATTTGCGTCGCGTCCAGTTGCCCGTGATACCGAACGCGCCCGTCAAGACCGAGTTCGCGGATAAGCCGTTCAACCGTCCGCGACTGGCTTCCCGCGCCGGCCAGGTCGAGCGTTGCATTCGGCAGAAGCGTCATCGCACGGACGACCGTCGGCAAATCGTAGGTCGTCCCCATGTTCCCTATATAGAGAAGAGAGAGAGCGTCCGTTCCCTTCCGGGCGGTCGGCGGTTCGGCGGCGGGGAGTTCGATGCCGTGGTAGAACCGCCGATACGCCCGCGCACCCTTCGTCCGCGCGATTTCGCCGTAGCGGTCGGCCACGCCCGTCACGAGATCCGCCGCACGGTAGAGCCGCCGTGCCGCAGCTTCCGCCGATGCGAACAGCGCCCGCCCGACGAACGCCGGCACGAAACGCGGCAGAAGGCGGTAGAACGTCTCGGGCCACGCATCCATCACATCGACGACGAGTTTCGCCCCGAACCGCCGCGCCAGGCGAATCGCCGCGTCGCCCGTGGCAAGTGGCGGCGTGGAGACAATCAGCGCGTTCGGCGGCGGCGAATAATCCGCCGCGAACGCGGCCTTCTCCCACGCCCGCGCGTAGGCGCGATGGCTGCGGATTCGCGCGAAGCCCACGTTCTCCCGGTAGGGCGGCGTCGGAACAAGCCGCACCTTGACGCCCTCGTCCGCAAACGCGGCCGGCAACCGCCGCCGCGCCTTCGTCGTGTGGCTGAAGTCGCTCGTCCAGTAGACGACGCGATGCCCCATGCGGACGAACGCCCGCGCCATCAGCCAGAACCGCAGGGGACGCGAGCCCTCGCGCGGCAGATTGTCAAACGGGTTCTCGATCCAGACGGTCATCGCTCAGTATATCGTCTCGTATTCGCCCTTCTGGACTTTCTTCAGGCACTTGAAGCCCGCGCGCTTGGCGCGGTAGTGCAGGTCGGTCTTCGAGTGGGTGAGACCCGGCGCCTGAATGACGCGGTAGATTTCCGCTCCGCAGGCGGGACACTTCGTCAGGTGCGGCTCCTTCAGGGACTGTGCGACCTCAAACCCGGCGCGGCACTTCGCGCACCCCCTTTCGGGTTCCTTCGCCTCGTAGACGTAGAGCGGCATGCAAACCTCCTCGCACTTCAGCGTTTCGTTCCCGCAAAATGGCGGAGGGCTTCCGCATACGACTCGAAGCCCTTTCCCGAACAGGTCTTCTCCGCGACCATCCCCACGTAGGAGACGCGGCGGAACGGCTCGCGTTCCTTCGGCTCGGTGAGATGCACCTCGACCGTGGGGATGGCGACCGCCTTCAATGCGTCGAGAATGGCGACGGAAGTGTGGGTGTAGGCGGCGGCGTTCAGCACGATGCCGTCGAAAACGCCGCGTGCGGACTGTATCCAGTCCACGAGAACGCCCTCGTGGTTGGACTGCCGCACCTCGACCGTCAGCCCGTTCCCAATCTGCGCGGCGGTTTCCACCAGAAAGCGTTCAAGGTCGGCATAGGTTCGATTGCCGTAAAGGGCCGGTTCGCGAATGCCGAGCAGGTTCAGGTTCGGCCCATTAAGTACGAGTATTTTCACAGGCTGTCAATCAGTTTGGAGAGGTTCATGGAATGGGAGGCCTTCAGCAGGACGAGGTCGCCGGGCGCGACGCGCCAGCGGAACGCCTCCTCAAGAACATCGGGCGTTTCGCACGGCAAATCGCACGGACACTTCGAGGACTGCGCCCCGACGCCGATGACGAGCGGAATGCCGAGCCTTCTCGCGTGGTCGAAGACCCTGCGGTGGAACGCGGCGGTTTCGGGACCGAGTTCGCCCATGTCGCCAAGGACGGCAACGTGCCGCCCGGCGCACGGCATCTTCACGAACGCATCGAGCGCGGCAACCATGGAGTCGGGATTCGCGTTATAACTGTCGTCCACGAACGAAATGCCGCGCCGCTCGACCTTGCGCCAGCGCGAGCCCGGCAGTCGGAAGTCCGAAAGCGCCGCGAGTGCGTCCGCCCGCATCGCGCCGAAACGTTCCGCCGCGGCAAAGGCGAGGCTGGCGTTGGAGACGTTGTGCGCCCCCGGCAGCACCCCTTCCAGCGCGGCGGCCATCCAGTCCTGATGCGGATTGACCTCGACGAGTTCGGCGCGGCAGAGTTCACGCAACTTCGCCAGCCGCGCGTTTTCGGTCGAGACGACCGCGAACTCCTTCACACGGGCAAGGAGCGTCCCCTTCTCCTCCGCGATGCCGTCCTGCGAGCCGAAGAACTCGAGATGCGCCGTGCCGACGTTCGTCACCAGCCCCGCGTCGGGTTCGGCGATTTCGCAGAGCCTCGCAATCTCGCCGGGATGGTTCGTCCCCATCTCGACGACGAGGAAGTCCGCATCCTCCGGACAGTTCAGGATCGTGAGCGGAAGGCCGAGATGGTTGTTGAAGTTCCCCTCCGTCGCGTGAACCTTGCCGACGCGGGTGAGAAAGGCGCGGAGGAGTTCCTTCGTCGTCGTCTTCCCGGCGGAGCCCGTCACGCCAATCACCTTCGCCCGCAGCGACCGCCGGTAGTCGCGGGCGAGGGACTGCAGGTCGGCGAGTGCGTTCGGCCCGCCGATTACTTTCGCCGCGCCCGCCGCACGGGCGTTCGGGATGTAGTCGTTGCCGTCCGCGTGCTCACCCTTCAGGGCGACATAGAGCATTCCCGGCTCCACCAGCCGGGAATCGAAGGTCGCCCCGCAAAAGCCGAAAGCGTTCATCCGTCAGCACACGCCGCGCGTGGAATGGCGGTAGAACGCGACGAGTTCCTTGATTTCGTCGAAAGGCTCGACGTCGTTTTCAACGCGCTCCAGGGCCTGGGTTCGGTTCAGTCCGTCGCGGTAGATGAAGCGGAACGCCTCCTTGATGGCCTGAATCACCTCGCGACTGAAGCCGCGCCGCGTCAAACCGACGACGTTCGGGCCGATCACCTTCATCGCCCCCTCGACCATATCGCTCAGCGAATACGGCGGCACGTCTTGGCGGATCTTGCACATTCCGCCGACCATCGCGTGGCGACCGATCGTGCAGAACTGGTGCGAGGCCGCGCAACCTCCCAGAATCGCATAGTCCTGAATGTGCACGTCGCCCGCGAGTTGCACGGTGTTCGAGCAGATCACGTGATTGCCGAGAATCACGCCGTGCGCCGCGTGGCAGTAGGCCATGAACAGGCAGTCGTCGCCGATGATCGTCTTCTCGCCGTCCGCCGTGCCGAGATGCACCGTCGCGAACTCGCGAATCACCGTGCGGTCGCCGATTTCGACATAACTGACCGAACCTTCCTTGTACTTGAGGTCCTGCGTCTTCATGCCGATGAGCGCGTAGGGGTAGATCTGGCATTGCGAGCCGACTGTCGTGTGGCCGTCGACGATTGCGCCCTGCCCGATCTTCGTGCCGTCCCCAATCTTCACGTTCGCGCCGACGTGGGCGTACGGCCCGATTTCGACGTCTGCACCGAGGGTTGCACCGTCCTCGACAATTGCCGTTGAATGAATCTTCGCCATCGTTAGTTCATCTCCTTACTCTTTAGAGGTTCTTGGGAATCAGCCGCGAAGCCAGCACGAAGCAGACCGCGACGGGAATCCAAATCACAATTTCCGGGTGAAAGGCGGCGTGGTTCTCCATGCTCAGCGCCAGCATGATTACCAGATAGTAGCCGAGCGAAATGACGAGCGAAATCGCCATGCCGATGGACGATTCCTTGCGCTGGGCGCGAATGCCGAGCGGAACGCCAATCAGCACGAAGCAGAGCGACGCCATCGCGAACACCAGCCGCTTCATGAACTCGACCTTCAGGTTCGTCAGTTCGCGCTCGAGCAGCCGACGCTCCGTATCCTTCGCACGGCTCTGGTTGGCGGAAATCCGAATGCGTTCGCCGAGACTCTTCATCTTCTCAACGACCTCCCTGAAACGCAAATCCTTGATACGCCGCGTGTAGTGCGAATCCTTCAATGCGTCCTTCACGACATACTGGACGCGGTTCGCCCGCGCCATCGTCGGATGTTCCGCATCGAGCGGATCGACCGTCATCTGGTAGAGGTCAAGGGAAATGTCGCGACCCTCGCTCGTCACGAGAGCCTTTGAGGCCGTAATCATGCGGTCTACCTCCGGCCGCGTGTAGTCCATCACGACGAGGTCGTAGAGCCAGTTGCCCTCCTTCGAGCCGAAATAGATTTTCACGTTCGGGAAGTCGTCAATCATCCGACCCGGTTCCAGCACCTCAAGCCCCGTGCCGACCGACACCTTCGACTTCAGCGTGCGGCGGATTTCGTGTCCACGCGGCACAATCTCGTTGTTGACGAACATGCCGAGAGCCGTGCAGAGGAGGCCGAACAGGATCGGCCACTTCATGACCGCGAGCAGGTTCACGCCACACGCCCGCATCGCGGCAATCTCACTATCCGCGCTCATCCGCGAGAAGACGAGCACGTTCGACACGAGGAGCGCAAGCGGCATCGTCCACTGCAGCGTCTCCGGGAAACTCACGCCCGCGAACTCCGCCACGAGCGACAGCGGCACGCCGTCGAGAATGTAGCCGACAATCTGAACCATCAGCCCGACCGTCAGCACGAAACTGAGCACGAGAAACGCGAGTACGAAACTCGACAGGAAGGAGCCGAAGACGTATCGTTCGAGCGTTTTCAAGCCTTGATCTTCAGGAGGAAGTTGTTCTTCTTGCCCTGCTTCAGGATGGCGATTCGGCCCTCGACGAGGTCTTCCGCCGTGAAGGCGCGCCGTTCGTCAACCTTCGCACCGTTGAGCGAAAGTCCGCCCTGCTGGGCCATCCGCCGCGCCTCGCCGTTCGACTTGAACATTCCCGCCGCCGCCGCAACGGCGAAGACGGGCTTCCCGACGACATCGCCCGCCACCATTTCGGCAGACTTCACGTCCTTGAAAATCGTTTCCAGTTCCGCCGCGGACTTGCCCGACACGTCGCCGCCGAACAGCGTCTCGGTTGCGCCGAGAGCCTTCTTCAGCCCCTCCTCGCCGTGCACGAGCCGCGTCAGTTCCTCTGCGAGCGCCTTCTGCGGGATCCGCGCCTCCGGGTTCTTCTTCATCTCCGCTTCCAGCGCGGCGATTTCGTCGAGCGACCGCATTGAGAAGACCTTCAGGTAGCGAATCACGTCCGCATCCGCCGACCGCAGGAAATACTGATACCAGTCGTAGACGCTCGTCATCTCGCCGTTCAGGAAGAGCGCGTTGCCCTCGGATTTGCCGAACTTCTTGCCCGTCGAGTCGAGAAGAAGCGGAAAAGTGAGGCCGAACGCCGTTTTGCCGCGCATCCGGCGCACGAGATCCGTACCCGCCGTGATGTTGCCCCACTGGTCCGCCCCGCCGACTTCCATCTGGCAGCCGTAGTTGTCGTAGAGGTGGAGGAAGTCGTTGCCCTGCAGAATCTGGTAGGAAAACTCGGTGAACGTAAGCGCACCCTCGCTCGCCTCAAGACGCTTGCGGACGGATTCCTTCGCCAGCATCTGCGGTACGCGGAAGTTGACGGCGATGTCGCGAAGGAACTCAATCGCGCTCGTCCCCTTGTACCAGTCGTAGTTATCGACGAGAATCGCCGCGTTCGGACCGTCGAAATCAAGAATGCGGGCGAGGTTCTCGCGAATGCCCTTCTTGTTTTCCGCGACCTGTTCGACCGTCAGCATGTTGCGCTCGGCGGACTTCCCGCTCGGGTCGCCAATCAGCCCCGTCGCACCGCCCACGACCGCAATCACCTTGTGTCCCGCCTGCTGAAACCGCTTCAAAACCATGATTGAAACGAGATTCCCGGCCTGCAACGAGCGAGCGGACGGGTCGAACCCGCAATACACCGTCATCGGCTTCTCCAATGCCGCCCCGATGCCGGGGTCGGTCAGGGCTTCGACAAGTCCACGCGCCTTCAGTTCGTCAAGTAGTTTCATATCCGCGTATTATACCATATTCCGAACTCCACCTACGGGAATGCGGGATTAAGCACGCTACTTATGCAAAATCCCAGCCGTTCTCTCGGAAGATAGGCCAAAAGTAAGGAGTTGCCTTCAGATGGGAAGACGTTCGGCGAAGCGGACGATTCGCCGCGCCACCGCAAGTTTGCTCATCAGGGGTAGCCGTTCGACCGTGCCGTCCCGATGCAGAAAGGTGACGCGGTTCGTATCCGCGCCGAAGCCCGCGCCCTTCTCGGTGACGTCGTTCGCGACAATCATCTCAAGACCCTTTTCGCGGCACTTCCGCGCCGCCTCGGCAAGAACGTCGTCCGTTTCCGCTGCAAAGCCGATCTTGCGGACGCCGCGCACGGTGCGCAGGATGTCGGGATTGCGTGTCAGTTTGAGCGTATCCGTCATCTGCGTCTTCTTGAGTTTCCGAGCGGCGCACGTCGCCGGTCGCCAGTCCGCCACGGCGGCAGTGGCGACGAAAACGGCGTTCGGATGCGCCTTTGCCGCGCTTTCGACCGCGCCCATCATCTGCCGCGCCGAAACCACATCCACGCGCGCCACGCCCTTCGGCGTACGGAGGGCGACGGGACCCGCGACCAGAACGACCCCGTGGCCGCGCTCGGCGGCGGCCCGCGCCACGGCGAATCCCATCTTTCCCGTGGACGGATTCGAGAGAAACCGCACGGGGTCAATGTATTCACGTGTTGGCCCTGCCGTGACGATGAAGGTCATTTCGACTTCGCCCCCCCGCGCACGGCGGAGACGATGCGTCCCTCGGGCGGCAGGTCGTCACGGCTCTTCCCACACGCGGCCAGAACCTTGTCCGTCGTCTGGAAGTGCGCTTTCGCGTGGTTCATCAGCCAGACCGGGCCTTCTTTTCTGACCATCTCCTCCGCGACTTCGCGAACGCTCGAATCGCTTGAACCAATGGGAATCTTGCGCGGCGCTTCGCTTTCCGGGGCGGGAATCGGGCTTGCGCCGAAGACCTCCGCGCTCATCTTCGCCATGTCGCGAAGGAAGAGTTCGCGGGCAATGACCGAAGCCGCCGCGACGGCGATGTCGCTTTCGGCCTTGTGGCGTTGCTCGACGGTCGCCGCCTTGCCGCGCACCTTCAGGGCGCGGCGAATCGTCAGTTCCGTCGGTGCGAACTGGTCAACCACCACGCGGTTGCAATCCGGCCGCTTCTCCAGAAGTTCCTCGATTGCCGTGCCGTGCGCCCAGGCGAGCATGCGGTTGATGTTCCTAATCTTCGCGTAGAGGCGGTTGTAGGCGGCTGGGCCTAACTTCACGACCGAATAGCCCGTCGAGCCGAGTAGGGAGCGGAGTTTCGCCCCCGCCGCGAGAACCGCCGCGTCGGTCATTTGCTTGCAGTCCTTCACGCCCAGTTTCCGCATCTCCTTCGAGAGGTCGGGGTCGGTGTAGGCGCAGCACACGACGAGCGGGCCGAAGTAGTCGCCCTTCCCCGATTCGTCGCTGCCCGCGTGCGCGGCGAAGAGTTCGGGATGCAAAACATCCTCGTAACCGAGCGACGCACCGCCGAGTACGTTCGGCTCAAGCACGAACTCCACGAAGTCCTGCGCCTTCGAACCCTGTACGCAGAGTTTGCGTTTACCGTGCTTCTCCTTCTCGTAAAGCGCCGCGTTGAAGTGGTCGCCCTCAACGGAATAGAGGGCGTAGGGGACTTCGCGCCTTCGGTAGTTCCCGTTCACCATGATGCCGAGCAGCAGTTCCTGCTGGTCGTTCGTCAGTTCGTAGGTGAACGAGGTCTTCCTTGCCGGCTCGTCGGTCACGCGCACCCCTTACTTCGCGGAAAAGCGGAACTCCGTCGTCGAACGGTAGGTCTCGCCCGCACGGACAACCGTGGACGGGAACTGGGGCTTGTTCGGCGAGTCGGGCGCGTGCTGGGTCTCGAGGGCGACGCCGCAGCGGAAGGAGAGGTGTTCGCCGCCTTTTGCCGTCTGGTCGTAACTCGCCCAGTTCCCCGTGTAGACCTGCAGGCACGGCTCGGTCGTCCACACCTCGACCTGGCGGCCGTTCAGCGGACAGTAGACGCTCGCGGCGGAACGCAGCCCGCCGCCCGGCACGGGGTCGAGCACCCAGTTGTGGTCGTAGCCCTTGCCGATTTCGAGTTGCGGGTCAGGTTCGTTGATTCGCTCGCCGATGCGCATTCCACCACGGAAGTCGAACGGTGTGCCGGCGACCGGTGCAATCTCACCCGTCGGAATCTGCCCCGCGTCCGTCGGCGTGAACGCGCTCGCGGCAATCGTCATCACGTGATCCTCAATCGAGCCGCCCGCCTCGCCGTGGAAGTTGAAGTAGACGTGCTGGGTCAGGTTGATTGGCGTATCCTTGTCCGGCACGGCCTCGTAATCGACGCGCCACACATTCGCCGCCGTCAGCGTGTAGGTGACTTTCGCCTCAACCTTGCCGGGGAAGCCGTTCTCGCCGTCGGGTGACGTGCGTGTGAAGACGACGCCCACGTCGTCGCCCTTCACGAACGGCTCCGCACCCCACACGTATGCGTCCCATCCGCGCGTGCCGCCGTGAAGCCCGCACGGGATGCCGCCGGGGGCATTGTTCGTCGGAATCGTATACTCCACGCCGTTCAGCGTGAACTTGCCAGCGGCAATCCGATTACCGTAGCGGCCGATGATGCACCCCCAGTAGGGGTCGCCCGCGTCCCATCCGGCGGGACTGTCGAACCCGACGACGACATCCTTCATCTCGCCGTTGCGATCCGCCGTGTAAAGCCGCACGACCTTTCCGCCATAGTCGCTCACTTCAAGCACAACGCCGCCCGCGCCGCGAAGCGTGAACTTGCGGGTCTTTTCGCCGTACTTGGTCATACCGAAGTCGGCAATCTCATACGAAGCCTTCGACATCTGCAATACCTCCATTGTTTCAGTTCTGAATGCCGCCCATTATACCATATTTGGGTAGCGAAATTGGACGGCGACTCAATCGGCACACGCCGTTTGCCGTGCGCGGCGGAAGACGAACGCCGCGAAGGCGATGGCGACGAGAACGGAAAGCCCCACCGAAACTCCAAGCGAAAGTCCGTGGGGAATCGGCCCGAACGGCTGTCCCTTGTCCGCCGAAGTCCAGAGGATGAACGTCGTGACGACGCTCGTCATGAACATTCCCGGCACGAGCGTCATCAGCGCGGACCACGAATGTCCGCCTCGCAGAAACCACACTGTGCAGGCCATCAGCGTCGTCGCCGACATCACCTGATTGCCCCACGCAAAATAGTTCCAGACGTGCGCGAACGACTCCGCGCTCAGGTTGCTCCACCACAGGCAGATTGAGACGAGCGCGACAAGCGGCAGACAAACGAGAACGCGCGGGCCCATCTTCGCCTGTGCGACGCCCAGCATTTCCGCAAGGCTCAGCCGTGCGCTCCGCAGCCCCGTATCGCCACTCGTAATCGCCAGCACGACGATCGCAAAGACCGTCACGCCGCCCATCCACGGACCGAGCATCCACTTCGTGACGTTTGCAAGCACGTCCGCTGGGGGAAGTGCGAGGTTGGCGGGGTCGTGGTTGTACATCGCAAGTGCCGCAGCCGCCCAAATCATGGCGATCACGCCCTCGGCAATCATCATGCCGTAGTAGGTGAGCCGCGCCTCACGCTCGCTGCGGATTGTCCGCGCCACGATCGGACTTTGCGTCGCGTGGAAGCCGCTGATGATGCCGCAGGCGATCGTCACGAAGAGAAGCGGAAAGAGCGGACTGCGTCCGCCCGCGTTGAAAACCTCGGCGCGATACTTCAGGAACGCCGCGCTTTCGTCGAGAATCGAAGGATCGTGCGAACCGTACCAGACGAGCGCACCGCACATGGCGACCGACCCGATGACGAGCACCGCACCGAAGAACGGATAAATCGCCCCAATGATCTTGTCCACGGGAAAAAGCGTGGCAACCACGTAGTAAACGAAGATAATGCCCACCATCCACCAGAAGAACGGGATTTCAGGGAAGACCGTCGTGTCGATGAGCCGCGCCGGGACGTTGATGAAAACCGCCACCATCAGAATGAGAAGGCCGATCATCATCCACGAGAAGACCGTCGAATAGGCTCGCCCCAGATGCGTTTGGATGATCTTCGGCAGATTCGCCCCGTTCATTCGAATCGAGACCATTCCACTCACGAAGTCGTGCACCGCCCCCATGAAGACGCAGCCGACGGGAATGATCAGCAGGGCGACTTTGCCGAACTTGATGCCCGCGATGACGCCGATAACCGGCCCGATGCCCGCGATGTTCAGGAGTTGGATGAGCATGTTCTTCCACTTCGGCAACGGCACGTAATCCACGCCGTCCGGATTCGCAATCGCCGGCGTCGGGCGGTCGTCCGGTCTGATTACCCGTTCGACGATGCGCCCATACACGAAATACCCGACAATCAGGAAGACAATCCCACCGAGAAACCAACTCATCTCTTACGATTCCTTTCGTTTGAGCAATGCGACGGCATGAACTTCTATGCCCACGCCCGCACCGACGTCATCCATTCGTTCGTTCGTCTTCCCCTTCACCGAAACCGCCGCGACGTCCGCCGCGTCCGGGAAGAGAATCCGTGCAAGGTTGGCGCGTATCGCCCCGACGAACGGACGCAGCTTCGGGCGTTCGCAGATGACGGTCGCATCGACGTTCCCAACTGTCCAGCCCGCCGCGCCGATTTCCGCGACGGCGGACGCGAGCAACTTCATCGAATCCGCGCCCTTCCACTTCACGTCCGTGTCGGGGAAGTGCGAGCCGATGTCGCCGAGCGCCGCCGCGCCGAGAAGCGCGTCGATGATAGCGTGGGCGAGCACATCCGCGTCCGAATGCCCCGCAAGCCCCTGCGTCTGCGCAATCTCCACTCCGCCCAGCAACAACTTTCGCCCCGCCTCGGAGGAAATCCGATGCGAGTCATACCCGAAACCAATCCGAACGTCGTTCATATTGGCTCATATTATACCATTATCCGACGGAGGTCAGTGCGCCTTCCGACTTGAGGAGGGCCTTCAGGTAGCCGTTCGCAAAGAGGCGTCCGAGCACGGAATAGCCGGGAACGGCATCGGGTGCGAGGAGGCGGTCGCCCGCCATTTCCGGCACGTGGTCGCCGCGCAGCGGCACGTCGAGGCCGAGTTCGCGGTATGTGCGCATGAGCGTGAACTGGTCGGTCTTGCCCTGGTCGTGGAAGAGCTCCGTGAAGTCGGTTTTGTCCCCTTCCACGTCGCGCACATGAATGAATGCGATACGCGAGCCGAAGTGCCGCGCCGTCGCAATCAGGTCGGCCCCCATCAGGGTGAAGTTCGCCTGACAGAACGTGACGGCGTTCGACGGCGAGGGACAGAGCGCGTAGGCGCGGTCGTAGTCCGCGACGGAACCGAAAATGCGCGCATAGCAGCCAAGCGACGGAAGACAGGGGTCGTCCGGATGAAGTCCCATGCGAACGCCCAGCCGCTCGGCCGTCGGCATCACAGACGTGATGAAGTGGGTATAATTCGACCAGATTTGTTCGGCAGAGAGTTTCAACGCGGGAGGCTGCGGCGTTTCCGCAAGGGAGAAATACGTGGCGAGCGCACCGCCACGCACGGCCCTCACGCCCGTCCGCGCCCATCCCGTTCCGACCATGAAGTTGTAGCAGAGAAGCCGGATGCCGAGCGCGGCCATCGATTCGAGGAGCTCGCGGTAGTGCGCGAGGGTCTCTTCGCGCGCCTCCGCCGTCACCCCCGCTTCACCGAACTGCTTGACCGGCGTCATATCGAATGGGTCGCCCTCGAGCCCGACGACGCGCAAGCCCTCGGCGGCGAGACCATCGACGATGCGCGTCAGCGTCGCGAGCCGCCACGGGTCTGGCAGACCCGTCAGCGCGGGATTCACCTTGACGACGACATCCTCGATTCCCATCTGGAGGCAGAGCCGCCAGAGCGGATGCTTCACCGGCGGAACGAACTCGACAAGTTTCATATACCTTTTCTCCCGTCACCAGTCGTAGTCGAACGTCGCCGCGCCGTCGCTCCAGTGCGCCGGCTGGAAGCTGGTCGTCCAGTCGAGCGGCTCGAGC
>CAVAHB010000030.1:0-6664 GCA_963588415.1 Faecalibacterium sp. CAG:74 | reverse complement strand
GTACCCCGACTGCTTGCCGCTGCGGATTTCAACCGGGACTTTCTGCGTGTAGCGTTTGCCCGTATCCACGTCGACGAGCGTGAACTCCGACATTCCGACGCCGAAGTTGTTCGGCGACCAGTAGGAGAAGTTGATCGAGATGCGATCCGAGGAGAGCGCGGAGAGCGGCGCGACGTTGAGCGCGATTTTGTCGGCGGCGCGGACGCCGCCCGACGCAAGTGCCGCGAACAGCGCGATGACAACGGTGCGAATGAACGTTTTCTTCATGATTTTCCTTCCTTTCCTTATTTCTTCAGCAGAATGCGGTAGGCGTTCGGCCCCGGCTTCAGGTTCAACTTGTCGCCCGGCAGTTTCTCGTTCGCCCGCAGATCGACGATTTCCGCAACCGGGAGGGAGGTTTCGAGCTTGACACGCATTTTGGCGTGGGGATCTTCCGCGGGCGTGAGGACGACGAGCGACCACGAGCCGTCCTTCAACTTCACCGCGCGCCAGTCGTATCCCCGGAGCGCGTCGGGATTCTCCTTCTCGTCGTCCGCCGCAACGATGCGCACGTCCTCCATGAGTTTTTCGCGCACCATCACTTCGCGAAGGACGCAGTCGTAGACGCGGCGGCGGGCCGTATTCTCGGGCGCGGGACTGCCGCGCAGGACGACGCCGCCATCCGCCACCGGATCGTCCAGAAGTTCGAGCGCGTCAATGCGAATGACCCTTCCGCGTCCCACGCGGTAGACGCTGGCATGTTCCCCGTAGGGTTCGCCGCCCTCCCGAATCAACTCGCGGGTATCGCGGGGCTCGCCGTCCTCGTTCGTGCGGAAGCCGTCCTTCAGGGTGATGAGCATTCCGCCGTTCTTGACGAACTCCACCACGCGGGCGTAGGTCGCATCCTTCACCCACATGGATTCCGCCGCAAAGAGAATCTTCTGCCGCCGCAGTTCGCCGCGCGCCGCCATGCGCTCCGTCACGTAGGAGGGGCGCAGGCCGAGCATATACTGCGGCGGGGCAATCTCGAAGCGCATCCGCACCAGCTTGAGGTCGGTGCGCCGCTCGCACACGTCCGGGAAGAGCGTCGCGACAGGCGCCGGCTTCACGACGAGCGGGTGGACGTAGTCCGCGTAGAGGCGGCGGATGTCGAGACCGGAGAAGACGAGCGCGTCCATCGACCGTGCGTTTGAAATCGAGTCCGAGAAGCGCGGATTCGAGTGCCAGCACCACCAGTTGCCGTCGGAAAGCCCGTGGAGCGCCATGCGCCACGCGACGCTGCTCACCACCGTCTCGTTCAGGTACCAGATGTGGACTTCCGTGTCGGCGATGGGACGCTTGGGATAGACGGAGCGGAAGAAGTCGAGGTAGAGGGTGTCGCGGTCGCTGTTGTTGCCGTCGCGGCCGACGATTTCAAACGGCTCCTGAAGTTTCTCGAGGTCGAAACTCGACAGCGAGGTGGACATGAACTTCACGTGCGTCGGCAAGTCGGGCCTGAGCCGCCGCGCCTCGTCGTGCAGACCCTTGAAGAAGTCCGCGAGAAGGTTGTCGCGGAACGCCTGGAAGTCGTTCCACGGCGCGTAGTTCGCCGGGTCCGGCCACTGGATCAACTGAATCTCGTCAAAACTGGAGTAGTTCGACTTCCAGCGCTTGTTCAGTCGGGCGATGTCGTCGCCGTAGAGGGGCTTCAGGTAATCGTTGATGAAGTCGCGGCGGGTGCGCTCGGAGTAGTTCAGATACCACGGCTCGTTCCAGAGCCACAGCGAATGGATGCCGTTGAAAAGGCTGTAGCGACTCCAGCCGGGAATGCTCTTCGCATATCCCTCATGTATGGCCTCGCGCACGGCGGGATGCTGAACGACGAACGGAAGGAAGTTGTTCGGGTCCATGTTCTTCACGTCCGGGTTCGCGGCGAGGAACTTCGACTTCCGAGCGTCCGCGCCCGTCAGCTGCAAGTCGGGTACGCCGGGGTTGACGTTGACGCGCATGCCCGCGTCGTGGTAGGCCTTCATGACCGCATACGCCTCCTTCGCGCGGCGGGAGGTGAAGTCGTCCGGCGCGAACTCCGCGCCGCCCAGTTCGGTGCAGACCGAGTTGAAGCCGAGCCCGACGACATACGGCGTCTGGTCGCGCAGATACCAGAACGTGCACGGCCCCCAGAGGAAAACGGGGCGGTCGCCCACGCGGTAGAATCCGTCACGGATTTTGATGGCGTCCGGATCGTCCTGCGGCACGAGCATCTGCGCCGAGGGGTCGGCGAGGATGCGTTTGGCGTAGGCCGTCGCCTTTTCATACGTCCCCTTCAGGTAGTCGGTGTTGCGCAGCACGCGGACGGGATCGCCGCGCTTCAGGTCGCTTTCGCACTGGGGGATGAACATCTGCAGCATGGTCAGCCACGCCCTGGGGTAGACCGTGTCGAGGCCGGCGGCCACCACCCTTCCATAGAGGTTGGAATAGGTCGAAAGGTCGGCCCGGAGCGCGTCAATCCGCGCCTGGATGCCCGCAAGGTGGTAGACCTGCGCGCGATTGCCGACGGCGGGCACGTGAACCGGGTAAGTCCCGGCGCCGCCCAGACGGACGGCAAACGCATTCTTGCCCTCGGGCATCTTCTCGGGATCGACCGCAAGGACGAAGTTGGTGGTCGCACCGGCGGCGAGATCGAGCGGCTTCGCGGCAAAGGGCTTTCCGTCCGCCGCATTGACGAGTTCGAGGCTGCCGGCGAACGCCGCCGCACCCGCATGGACGGAGACGTCGAACGCCGCCTCCTTGCGCAGGAAGGTGTGCGTCGGGACCTGCGCGTAGACTGCGGTCGCGGCCGAGCGCGGCGGCGGGTCGCAGACGATGCGCGGGAAGTGTCCGCCGCTGTAGGTGCCCGCGAGGCCGGGCGCCCAGGCGACGACGCCATAATTCGCGGCGGCTCCCGCCCCGTCCCCGTCGCGATCCGAAACCGAGATGTTCATGCGGAAGGCGTCCCCGCGCACCGGATCGATCGGCAGCAGCGTCTTCCAGGGTATCGTGATTTCCGTGAACGATCCCTTGCGACAGGTGAACAGCTTGGAATCCGCCGCCGAAACCGGGCCGTTCTGTTCGAGAATGGCGCGGCGTTCCGTCTCGCTTCCGCAGGCCGCCTGAAGCGTTCCCCACTCCATACGGGTCTGGGAGCGCACGACATGCACGCCCACGCCGCCCCTGCCGTCGTCGACGAACGCGAAATGCACGTCGTCCGGCAGATAGCGTTCGCCCACGTCGCGCCAGCCGTAAATCGGCCGGCAGTCCGCCCGCGTGAAGGCGACCTCAATCCGATTGGGGGCCGGCGGCTCGTCATCCGAAACCTGAATGCCGATGTAGAGATTCTCAAAGTCGCGTGCGAGATAGACTTCCGCCGACAGATCCGCATCGCCCCGGTAGTCGCCCGAGAGCCACGAAACGTGCTTGCCGCCGGCGAGACGGACGGGCTTCACGCCCAGTTTCCGCCACTTGGCGATGTCGCCGTCCGCGCGCAGCGGCGTTTCAGTCCACGCGAGATGGTGTTCGATCTCCTCCACGGGAACTTCCGAAACCGCCTCCTGCGACTTGATGTAGACGGCCCCCTCGAGCGGAGACTCCTTCTTCCCGTCCGCTTCCGCAGCACGGGCGGCGTTCCCGGCCAGGGCGACGGTCAGCAGCGCACCGGCGCATGCAATCAACTTGTGCATTTTTCTTTCCTCCTTTGCTTTTTCAAATGGCGGCCGCGTGAAGCGCGGCGTTTTCCTTTACGATTCCGAGCGCGGCGAAACGCCGCGCATAGGCCGAATACTGCTCATCCGTCAACGGCTCGAACGGTCGGCGATACCAGCCGCAGTCAAGCCCGATGAACTTCATCATCGCCTTGCGGTAACTCCAGTTGTCGGACTCAATCATCAGTTCGACGACGCGGTTCGCCTCGTCCTGGAGTGCCGCCGCCGCACGGAAGTCGTTCCGTTCGGCGAGGGCGCAAATCCGGGCGAAGTGGCGCGGGATGATGTTGTAGGTCGTACCGATGCCGCCCGAGAAGACGTTGCCGAGGGCGAGGGCGCAGAGAAGTTGCTCGTCGCATCCGGCGAACCAGATCGTCTCGCGGTCGAGTTTCCGGTGCAGGCATTGCGCCGCGTAGTAGTCGCGCCCCGTATACTTGATTCCCTTCACGTTCGGGATGTCGAAGAGACGGACGTCCCGCCCGGGCACGAGTTCCGCACCCATCGAGTAGATGAGAAACGGCAGGTCGGTCGCGGACGCAATCGTCCGGTAGTGGTAGCAGGCCGCGTCGAACGAGGTGCGGTAGAGTTGCGGGGTGATGGCGCTGATCCAGTCGATGCCGGTTTTCGCCGCGTGGCGGGCAAGGGCGACCGAATCGTCGGTTCGGTTCGCGCCGACGTGGGCGATCAGCTTGCCGCGCCCGCGAACGGCCTTCGCCGCCGCCTCCATCACCTGCTTGCGCTCCTCGACCGACAGCAGCCACCACTCGCCCGTCGTGCCGGTCAGGTAGAATCCCCTCAGTCCGTTCGCCAGCCCGTAATCGACGATGCGGGCGATCATTTCCGGATTGACGCGGCCTTTCGCGTCAAACGGCGTGAAGAGGGCCGCCCACGCGCCCGCCATCCCCTCGAATTCCTTTCCCGACAACTCAGGCATTTTCTTCCTTTCGGTTTCCTTTTCCGCAGAATGCGCTCACGATCGGCGCGACAACCAGCGATGCGGCCATGCCCATCGCCCCGTACAAAAGAAGATGAGGCTTGCCGGGAAAGTCAAGCCGGTCAAGGCCGAACGTCACGACGTAGTTCGCCGCAAGCCCCGCAATCGCGCCCGCACCATTCACGCGCTTCATGAAGACGCCCATGAAGAAGAGTCCGCCTAGCCCGGCCGTGAGAACGCCGAGAAACCGCTGGAACTCGTCGTAGACCGAAAGAACCCGTGCGTTCGCAAGCACGAGGGCGAACGCCCCGCCGAGAAGCCCCGTCGCGACCGTCGCGACGATGCCGCAGCGGAACTTGCCGCGCTCCGTGGCGCGGGGGACGAGCCGCGCATAGAAGTCCGTCGCGATTGCGCTCGCCGCCGAGTTGAGGTTCGCCGAAAGCGTGCTCATCGTCGCGGCGGCGACCGCCGCGAGGACGAGCCCCGAGAACCCGGCGGGCAGGCTTTCCGCGATGAAGACGGGGAAAACGGCGTCGTTCTTCTCGATTGCCGCGCCCAGTTGCTCCGGATGCGAGGCGAAGAACGTCCAGAGCGCGACGCCGATGACGAAGAACACCGCGCAGTTCACGACCGAAAGGACGCCGTTCAGGAGAATCGACTTCGCCGCGCCCGCCTCGTCGCGGGTCGTCATGTATCGCTGCACCACGCACTGGTCGGAGGTGTAGCTGGCGAGATTCGCCACGATTCCGCCGACGAGCGCCACCCAGAAGCAGGGCTTCGTCCAGTCCAGCGCGAAGTCGAACGTGCGGAACTTCCCGGCGGCCTCGCCCATCCGCACGAACCCCGAAAACCCGCCGTCCGTGCCGATCACGAGAAAGGCGAGAATCGCGACGGTCGAGCCGATCAGGATTACGGACTGCACGAAGTCGCTCCACACGACGGCCTCCACCCCGCCGACGGCGCAGTAGAGCACCGTCACGAGCGTGACGGCGACGATCGCCGCGTTCACGTCGCACCCCGTCACGGCCGAAATCGCCACGGCGGGCAGATAGGTGACGATGGCCGTTCGGGCGACCATGAACGCGACGAACGCGGCGGACGCGAAGAGCCGCGCCGCGAGATTGAAGCGGACTTCGAGGAACTCGTAGGCGCTCGTCAGGTTCAGGCGGCGGAAGAACGGCAGATACCACTTCACCACCACGGGCGCCATCAGCAGGATGCCGAACGCCAGCACGTAGTAGCGGCAGTCCCCGAGAAAACTCGTCGCGGGGATCGAGAGGAAGGTGATGGAGGAGAACATCGTCGCATAGATTGAAAGGCTCACGACCCACCACGGCAGCCGTCCGCCGGCGCGGAAGTAGTCGTCCGCCGTGCGGTTGCGGCGCATGAACCAGAACCCCATCGCCGCCATGCCAACGAGATAAAGTCCGATGACGAGCCAGTTGACGGCGGGGTAGGGCTTGCGCACGCCAAGCGCGGCCGCGTCCGTCTCGAACCAGCGGTCGGTGACGGTGTGGTAGACGAGAACCTTCGCGCCGCCGTCCGTCGCAACGAGGTGCTGCAGTCCCGACGGACGGATCTCCACGCCCGCTCCCCCGGCGAGAAGTTCACACCATCTTCCCGGCGGCGCGGCAATCGGTTCGCGTTCCGCCGCGCCGACCGCCGTACGGAAGCACCCCTCCGCACCGAACGCATACTCGTATCGCGTTCCGTGGGGGCCTTCCTGCACGACGTTCGCCATTGCAAGCATCCGGCAGAACACCGCGAGAAAAATGCAGACCATCACCTTCATGGTGCATAGTCTACCACATTTGACGGAGCGGTTCGTCCACCGCATTACTTTGCGGTTTTGTGAACATTTTCGGCGCGGCGACTTTCGGAGAGGCCTGACGGGACGGAAGGCAACCCGGTGCGACGCCTGCGGCATCCCCTATAGTACTAAGGAGTACGGGAAGACCGCCGTTCGCCCCCTCAGGGAGCGCGGCGAAACCCCTCTCGGAGCGTTGGCGTACTCAATATATGGCCACGGCGTACT
>CAVAHB010000029.1:0-11936 GCA_963588415.1 Faecalibacterium sp. CAG:74 | reverse complement strand
ACCCGTCGGGAATCCCGACGGGTTGCCGCGCCCTCGAAGACGAAAACGCCGTCCGTCAGAATGAAGGACGAGGCGGAGGAACGCAAGGCAAAAGCCGCGCTCGACGCAATCGACTTCGATACGCCGGAACTGGGCGGAAATTCGACGATCATGAGCGGCGATGAGGTGCGGAAGACCATGCCGGGCTACAACCGACTGGACTGGAGTACGCACGTTGACAGGACGGGCTATGTCGGGCCGAAGCTGGAGGCGCAGTTCCTGCGTCTGCTGAAAGAGCGCAAGGGCAAGGGAAACGGAACGGTTGTGTTCCTTGCGGGCGGAAACGGCGCGGGAAAATCGACCGTAGCGAACACGGCAGAAGCGAGAAACGCCGATTTCGTCATTGATTCCACGCTCGGCAATCTCGACGTGGCGAAGAGGCAGATTGACGCGATTCTCGCCAACGGGCAGAAGCCAATGATTCTCTTTGTCTACCGCACCCCCGGGCAGGCGTTGGAGGGCATCGCACAGCGCGTCAAGAACGGCGGTCACATCGTCTCGCCGCTCTCGTTCGCCAACTCGCACGTGAAGAGCCGCGAGAACCTGCGGTTGCTTTCCGATGCATACGGTGATAGAATATCCACCCATATTCGTGATAATTCCGTTCCAGAAGTACCGGAAGTCACGCTTGAACAACTTGAAGCGAAAGGAAAGCCAGACCATGCAAGAATCAGGGAAAGCGCAAACTACTTCCTCGGACACCTCCGAGATCGTGAAACGGCAATCAGCGGCAATAAGGGCGGCGTTGCAGGAGGCGGCGCGGAAGGCGAAGCGTCCGAACGAAACATCGGACACCCCCGAGAAATGGTTCGACAAGATGTCCCGCGCGGCACAGGCGGCGTTGCAGGAGGCGGCGCGGAAGGCGCGCGAGGGCAAGTAGACTTCGATACGCCCGACTTCAACCCGGAGAAGTTCGGGAAACTCGTCACGGGCGTTGGCAAGCTCGTCGATGTGCTTGTCGAGAGTGGGCACAAGGACTTCAGGGCACTTGCAACCTACATTCAGGAACGCGACGCGGCGAAATACGAACGTGCGAAGCCGGTTCTTCAGGACATTTGGAACGCCGTGGCTCGCGCACGCGGGCTTGCCCGCGTGTCCGACGCGGAGGCAGAGCGCATTTTTGGTATAATAGAGGCACAAGCCAAGGAGGTAGATGATGGAACAGATAGAAGAGGGCAGCACGGAGTGGTTGCGGCTGAACCCGCCTCCGACGGAGGAGGTGAGCGATCCGGAGGAATACTGGCCGGTGGACGGGTACGGCCTGAAAATCCCGATGCGCGAGTGGTCGGTGAGCGACCTGGGGCACTTCCCGGACAGCATGAAGGATTGGCTGGCAGGGGAGCTGCGGAAGGAGTACGGCGAGGAGACGCCGGCGGAGCGTCTGCTGAAGGAAATGGAGCCGTCGGAAATCGCACGGTATCCGAGGATGGCGAACGCGAGACTGGGCGAGATCGCGCAGGAGATGGGAATCAGGGCGGAGTATCGCACGTAAAGAAGCGTGCCGCCAAGGCCGCCGACGCGACAAAGCCGAATCCGCCGCGCCGCGATTTCGTCATGACGAAACCGGTCGAGGACGCGATCCTCGAAAAGAAGACGGCACAGCGCGTCCGCAACAACCTCGACGCGATAAGGCTCATCCGGGACCTGAAAGCGCGGGACTATGCGGCTACCCCAGAAGAGCAGGCCACGCTCGCCAAGTTCGTCGGATGGGGCGGATTGCGCGAGGACGTGTTCGGGTACGGGCTTGAAAGCGCCTACGCCCTTGAACGCGCGGGCGAGCCGGAGCGCGTGCCCGGCGTTCTCCGCAGGTACGGAATCAGCCAGGGCGCGTACGGCCTTCACAGGGAGCTTCGGCAGCTTCTCAATGACAAGGAGTACGAATCGGCGAAGGCTTCCGCCTCGACGGCGTTCTACACGCCAGTCTACTTCGTCCGGGCGCTGCATGAGAACCTTCGCCGCCTCGGCGTGAAGGGCGGGCGGTTCCTCGGCCCGTCCGCCGGAACGGGCAACTTCGCGAGCGCGGCCGGCGAATACGAGAAGCCGGTCAGCTGGCAGTTCGTGGAGAAGGACGTCCTGACGGGCGAAATGCTCAAGGCCCTCTTCCCGAACCAGCGCGTGAACATCGGCGGGTTCGAGGACACGAAGTTCCCCGACGGGTTCTTCGACTTCGCGATCGACAACGTGCCGTATGCGGACGTGCCGGTCAACGACCGTTCGCTGTCGTCCAGGATGTTCAAGATCCACGACTACTTCTTCGCCAAGACGCTTGCCAAGCTGCGTCCGGGCGGCGTGATGATGTTCCTCACCTCGACGGGGACGCTCGACAAGACAAGCCCGATTCTCCGCCACTTCCTCACGGAGCACGGCGGGCGGATCGTCGGCGCGGTACGGCTTCCCAACGGGTTCTTCTCCGAGAACGCGGGGACGGATGCCGCAAGCGACCTCGTGATCGTCCAGAGGGTGCAGGGACGTCCCGACAACTCGGCGTTTGAGAGAGGCGTTGAGTACGGCAAGACCGAAGAACGGGTGCGCCGAAAGGGAAGGATCGAGAAGCCGCTGACGTACAACGGCTACTTCCGGGCTCACCCGGAGCAGGTTGTCGGCACGATGGAGATTGCGAGCGGCCAATTCGGGCCGACGCTGAAGTACACCATGCCCGACGTGCTGCCGGGCGACCTGTCGTCTGAGATAGGCAAGGCCATTGGCCGTGCGCTGGGCGGCATCGACAGGGACGCGCTCCTGAAGAGCGCGGCGATCGCAGAACGGCAAGACCACACGCCGGTCTACGACGCGGAAGGACTGCGGCAGGGCAGCGTCACGATGAAGGACGGCAAGCCGTTCATCAAGAGCGGCGAGATGCTGGAGCCGATTGCCTTCCCGAACGACCGTTCGCTCTCCAGGGAACTCAAAAAGCGCGGGCGAACCCCGGACAGGATCATGGGCGGGCTATTATCGCTTCGCAAGGCCATGCGGGACGTGATCGATGCGCAGATGTCGGACAATGACACCGTGGAGACTGATCTTGCCCCGCTTCAGGCGAAGCTGAACGAGGCTTACGACGCATTCGTGAAGGAAAACGGAACGCTTCACGACAAGTGGACTTCGCCGTTCGTGCTTCTCGACAGGGCGGACGGGAACAGGCTGCTCGCCCTTGAGCGAATCGTGAAGGACGAAAACGGAAATCCGAAAGTGGTGAAGTCCGACATCTTCGCGAAGCGCGTCATCTCCCGCGGACAGCGGGCGACGAAAGCCGACACGCCGAGGGACGCGCTCGTGATCTCCTATTCGGAATCCGGCGCGATCAACGTGCCGCGAATCGCCGGACTGCTGGGCGTGGGCGACGAGGAGGCCGTCAGGAAACTGAAAGAGGGCGGCGACGCTTTCGAGAATCCGCAGACGGGGCTTCTCGAACCGTCGTGGGAATACCTCTCCGGGCGCGTCCGCGCGAAGCTCGCGGCGGCGCGCGCCGCCGTCGAGGCGGGCGAAGAATCCTACCGCGCGAACATCGAGGCGCTTGAAAAGGTTCAGCCCCCGATGGTGCGGCTGGAGGATGCGGAAATCAGGTTCGGCGCAACGTGGGTCGATACGGACTGCATGAAGGATTTCCTGCGTGACGCATTCGGTTCCGAGTCCATGCGCATCGCGCTGGGCAGGAACGAGGTGACGGGGCAGTGGAACGTCGAGTTCGGGCGCATCATGAACGAAGACCCGTGGGGCGAAACGAGCTGGTCGCCGCAGGAGTTCGTCAGCCGCGTCCTGAACCACGGCTCGATGAACCACTACGAGACCGATCCCATCGACAAGAAACGCCACCTCAACGAGAAGCGCACCGAGGGGAACAAGCTCGCGGCGGAGAAACTCCACGGTGCTTTCTCGCAGTTCATCCAGGCAAGCGAGCGGTGGGCGGAGCCGATGTACGAGCGCTACAATGCCGTGATGACGGACATGGTGGAGATCAAGCTGCCGAACAACATCCTTCCGTTCCGCGCCGCCGGAATGAGCGAGGCGACGCTTGGCAAGCTCTTCGAGGGCGGCGATCCCAGAAAGCCGAAGAAGGGACGCGAATACCAGTCAGACGTGATCGCCCGTGGCGTTCTCGGCGGCAGTTCGCTCTGCCTTGCGCATTGCGTAGGCGCGGGCAAGACGCTCGAGATGCAGTCCATCGGCGTTCTCGGACGGCATCTGGGATTGTTCAGGAAGCCGATGTACGTGGTTCCGAACCACATGCTGGAGCAGTTCACGAACGAGTTCGTGGAGGCGTTCCCGAACGCGAACATCCTGAAGATGGCGGACGATGACGTGAAACCCGCGAACCGTCGGGCGTTCTTCGCCCAGGTGGCGAACGGGGACTGGGACGCGATCGTCGTGAAGCATTCCACGTTCTCCAAGAAGCTCGCCATGTCCGACGAATACCAGAAGGAATTCATGGAGGCGCAGCGGAGGGATCTCGTCGAGGCAATCGAGGCGATGCGCGAAGCCGGCGAGAGGATTTCCGTCGACCAGGCAACGAAGAAACTCGAACGGCTGGAGGCGAAGCTTGAACAGCTCGCGAACGCGGAGAACCACGACTGCCAGATCGTGCCGTTCGAGGAGCTGGGCGTCGACCAGCTTTTCGTGGACGAGGCGCACAACTTCAAGGGGATGCCGATCGCCACGCGGCAGGGGCGCACGGGCGGACTTTCGCAGGGCGACAGCCAGCGGGCGGTTGACATGGAGATGAAGACGCAGTACGTCCAGTCCCTGCATGGCGGCGACCGTGGCGTCGTGTTCGCGACGGGCACGCCGCTCTCCAACGCGCCCGTGGTCGAGGCGTATGTCATGCTGAAATACCTTGCCCCTGACAAACTTGAAGAGCAGGGGTTGAAGCACTTCGACGACTTCGTGGATGCGTTCGGACGCATCACCACGGAAAGCATCTTCGCGCTGGATGGAAAATCCGTGAAGGAGAAGGACCAGGTCTCCGCATTCGTGAACATCCCCGAACTCATGAAACTTCTCCGGAGCGCCATGGACATCGTGAATCCCGATCAGCTCGACATTCCGCGCCCAAAGCCGAGGTACCACATGATTGACGTTGACATGTCGCCTGCGCAGGAGCAGATCATGGAGATGGTGGCGAGAGAAGCCGCCATTCCGCCGACAAGGGAGCAGCGCAACAAGTACCTGACGCTGACGCGAATCGCGAAGAACGCCTGCCTTACGCCGCGCCTGCTCGGTTTCGAGGACGGCGGCAACAAGATCATCCGCGCCGTGGCCGAGATCAAGAAAGTGTACGATGAGACGGCGGACAATCGCGGCACCCAGCTTGTCTTTACGGACATCTTCAACGAATCCGAGAAGACGAGGGACATGGTGGACGCCTACATGGCGGCGAGCGACGAAAAGACGAGAGGCGTCTTCGAATCGCTCGCGCGGCGCGGTGGCAGGGCCGGCGCATACAACCTCAACGAGGAAATCCGTAATCTGCTTGTAGCGGCTGGAATACCGAGGGACGAGATCGCCATCGTTCAGGACATCGACAAGTCGAAGGGCGACAAGGACGCGAACAAGAGCGCCCTGTTCGCGAAGGTGAGAAGCGGCGAAGTCCGCGTGCTCATCGGGTCGCGTCCGAAGATGGGCGAGGGGACGAACGTGCAGGAGCGGCTTGCGGCGATACACCTTCTGCATCCGGGATGGAAGCCGTCCGAGGACGAACAGGCGATCGGGCGAATCATCCGCTACGGCAACACCTACGAGGAGGGGCAGATCTTCTACTACCTCACGAAGGGCAACGCCAACATCGGCTCCTACGAGACGAAAAACCACCAGCTGATCGGCGTGAAGTCCAAGCTCATCGACCAGGTGCTGCACGGCGACGACTCCGTCCGTGAGATTGACATGGACGAAAGCGCGATGGATCGCGACATGCTCATGGGCCTTGCCTCGGGGAACAAGGCGCTCATGGAACTCATCGACGTGAAGAAGCGCGTCCACAAGCTCGAACTCAACACGGAATCCGTCCTCTCGTCCGCACGGAGGAACAAGGACAGGGCGGAGGCGAACGGCCGCATTCTGGAACGACGCCGCGAGGAGTTCGCAAGGGAGCAGGAGGGCGTGAAGGAGTGGCGAAAGAATAACGAGGGCAAGCCGTTCGTCCTCTCCACGCCGGACGGACGATCCATCGAGAAGGTGAAGGACATGGCGGATTATGTCGCCGGACAGATGGCGAAGCAGCTCGCGAAAGACCGCTACGGCCGTGACGACAGGATCGTCCTCGGCGACTTCAACGGCATTGAACTGGTGCTTGCCTACGACAAGTGGGGCGACGAGAAGTTCACCGTCGCCGTGCCGTTGATCGGCGTTGCGCGTGAGATAAACTACTCCGGCTTCATTCCCGACTTCTCCCAGGCGGCAATGACGGCGTTCAAGGGCAAGATATTCGAGACGGTGTCGCCCGACTTCGCGAAAGCCTACGAGAACTCGCTGGCCGACATGGACAGGCAGGCGAAGAAGATGTCCGCCGATGCCGACAGGTTGCAGAAGGACTACGAGGGGATGCGCGACGAACTCGTCAAGTTGCGCACACGCCAGGCGGAACTGGAACGGGCCGTCACACCTCTCGTCATTCAGGCGGTCGAGAACCGCAAGGCGGCGGCATACGGCAACTGGCTCATCACGAAGTCCGGCAACGGACAGAAGTACGTTGCACGTCGTGAAAGCGACGCGAAGAGCCTTTCCGCGCCGACTGTCAGGGAACTGATTCCGCTCATGGACGCGGAGGACTTTGCCCGCCCGAAGAACGCCGCGACAAAGACCGTTGACTTGCGTCCGCATCTGAAACCGGACGGCAAGGGCGAATATCCGCATGTCGATACGCTCTCCGCCGGACAGGTGGACTTCGACACGCCGAACCTTACTCCGGCGGAGGAGGCGTACACCGAAGCGGAGGACAAGACGCCGACTGAAAAGGTCATGCGTGAAGTGTACGGCATGACGAACGGCGAGATCGCAACCGCCCTGAAGGCCGCAGGGATGGAGCCGCCGAAGCATATCCGCAAGCCGGACGAAATGGCTTGGAAACAGGCTGAGGCTCTTTTGTCGAATCCGTCCTACATGGCGAAGCTTTCCCGTGCGGTGGCGAAGTTCCCGCGTAATATCGCGGATTACGAGAACAATGCGCTCAATGTCCTGTTCCGCCGCCGCCAGGTGGCGGTGAACGAAGCGCAATCTGTCGTGGACAGCCGCAGGGAAACGCTTGATGCGCTCAACGCGATTCCCCAAAACGAACGTGACGCTGGTTTTGGCGAGAGCCTGAAAGAGGCCAAGAGGAAGTATGGCGAGGCCATGTCCCAGCTCGCACAGGCGAAGTCTCTCATGTACGAGACCGGGCTTGCGCTGACGCGGAGCTCTTCGGAGGCGGGCCGCCGTCTGCGCTCGAACCGTGGCCTCATCGACCAGACGGACTTCTCGTATGCCGGCATTTCGGGACAGGTGGCCGCAATCCTCGGTGGCACCGACAAGATCACGCCCGAAATGGACGCGAAGATTCGGGAGATTGCCAGCGGATTCGCCACCCTCGACGAAGAGGGGCGAGACCTCGCCACCGCACGCCTGAAGGCGCAGGCGGAGAAGATTGTCGAGCAGATCAGGCGGGGCGACAAGATTCGCAAGGCGGCGGAGCGCAATCCCGGCGACGAGGTGAAGCGCGTCATGCGGAACTACAACGACGCGCTTGCCCAGATCGAGGTTGGCTCTGCGGAGGTCGGCGGCACGCTTGTCGGCCTTTCCGATCAGCAATACCCGGCCTGGGGCAAGTGGCTTCGGGCAATCGGAGAGTACCACTGCTTCGAGAATCCGGGCATCACGGAAGACGAGTGCATCAGGGCAATTGTGGAGGACATTTCGCCGTTCATGGACGGCGTGGACGAAAACCAGGTGCGTGATGCGCTCACGGGATTTGGCCACAACTTCCGGCAGTCCCGCTACGAGGCGCAGCGCCTCATGAACGACCTGCGTTCCCAGTCGCGCCTCAGGCGGCAGATGGACTGGATGGACGAGAACAACACCATGCCGCCGCTTACGGGCATGGTGCGTGACGAGCCGTCCGACACGACGCGGAACCTGCAGAAGCAGGTGCAGGAGCGCAAGAAGGAAGTCCCGGATGCGGGGCGCGACGCACGGCGGCTGAAGGGTGTCCTCGAATCCGCGAAGACGCGCGTGAAGAACCGCATCGCGGATCTTGAACGTGCAATCGAGACGGGTGAGAAGATCCCCGGGCGCGAGCGCACGGTGATGGAAGACATCGAACTGCGCGAAATGAGAAAGCGGAAAGACGAACTCCAAAAGACCTACGACGAACTTTTTAGGACTGAACATGGGATGACCGATGCGCAGCGCGTGAAGCTCGCGGAACGGCTTCTCGGAAGGGAACTTGAACACGCGCTGGCCGACCTCGACCGTGCGCGTTCCGGCGACTTCTCGAAGAGGGCGAGACGTCCGAAAGTTGAGTCGCCCACGCTTGACGTTCTGCGTGAAAGGCTGTCCGAGGTACGCGGCCAGATCCGAGAACTCAAAAAGGCGAAGTACGAGTTCGGCATGACTCCGGAAGAGCTTTCCGCCTACAACGCCCGCAAGATGGCGAATCGCGAAAAGGCGATTGCGCGTCTTGCCGAACGCATTGTCCGTGGCGACCTGCGCCCGCAGAAGAAACCGCAGCCGCCCATGCCGCCGGAAATGCAGAAGCGGTACGAGGCGATGGCCGAGCAGATGAACCGGGCCCACCGCAAGCTTGCCGACTTGCGGCGTGAAGCTGCGGATGCCCGCAAGCCCAAGTTCGTCCGTTTCATGGGCGATGCCTACCGTTTCGTGGACGGCGTGTGGAAGATGGCCACGGCTTCGCTTGACTTCACGCAGGTGGGCAACCAGACGGGTACGATCCTCATGGCGCATCCGAAAATCGTCGCGGCGAACTTCGCAAAGACGATTTCGGCGTTCAGGAGCAGGATCAACGCGGAGAACATAGAACTCGATCTTCTCTCCGACGCTTCCGTGAAGGAGGCCGTGGACAACGGCTGGCTGCGTTGGAAGAAGGTTTCCGATTCGGCCAGTCGCGGCGAGCGCGTGGAACTGTTTGATGCAATCGACAGGCCGTTCACGATTGGCGGCAGGGCGATCCGCCTTACCGACATCCCGCTTTACGGCACGGCCATCGAGAATTCCGACCGGCTCTATGCGACATACATCAATGCCGTGTCCGCAAGCCTCTATTCCACGATCGTCAATGATCCGAAACTCTTCCCCGGCGGGGCCACCGTATTCCAGAAGAAGATGCTTTGCGACATGATAAACGTCATGAACGGTTCCGGCACGCTCTCAAAGGACAACCGACGCATGCTTGGCAAGGTGTTCTGGGCTCCCGGCCTCGTCGATTCGCAGTTGAAGCGCCTCGTTGGATATCAGTTCTGGCACCCGTGGACGGCAAGCTCGGAAGAGGACGGTTCCGGCACGTTCAAGGAGCGCCTTGCAATGTCGAAGATTGGGCTTGGCGAATTCGTGCGTTCGAATCTTGGCGCGATTCTCCTTGGTTCGCTGCTCATGGCGCTGTTCTCGACCGACGACCAGAAGGACGAATTCGCCCATGCCGGCCCCGTGAAACGGCTGCAAATGCTCGTTGCGCCACGCATACGGCACACGCAGCTTGACTTCACGGGCGGCTCCGTGGCGTTCCTTCGCCTTGGCAACCGCCTCGCGACGGGCGCATACGAGACCGCCACTGGGAAACAGGCCAAAGTGCGCGACACGTTCGGTGAAGTCGCCCACTTCGCAAAGGGCCGTCTCACGCCGCTCGTGAGCAATGCCTTCTCCGCATTGTCCGGCAAGGACTACACGGGACAGGACTACGGCGCGGCCGAACTGTTGCTGTCGTTCGCGCCGATCTCGCTTCGCGATGCGTGGCATTCCATCTACGAGAACGGCATTGAAGACAGGGCGTGGGCTACGGCGTTCCTCGGCGCGGGGCTGACGATGTTCGGCATCGGCAAGGGGACGTACCGCAAAGACGATTACGCCATCCTCTCCAATCGATTCCTTGACTCCAAGAGGGAATACGATGCCATCGAGAAAGACGAACTCCTCGACGAACAGAACAGGCGGCTTCTGCTCGACAGCATCGTTGCCGAAAATCCGCTCATGCGCGAGGGCGTGCGCGAGGACATCGCCGCCGACATTGCGCAGATCCGCAGGGACGAGGCAAGGGCGATGAGGAACGAGAAGGAGGGCCTTGAAGCCGATGCTTCGCTGCTCGCCGACATCGAGCGCGGCAAGGCAGAACTGGTCGAGAAGATCCGCGAGAAAAGGCACAAATAGTCACAAGAAAGTCACAAGGAACGAGGGCATATTCGGGTGATATGGGATTTATTCTAACAAATCCCTATCATCCCTTTATGCGGTTATTGCGGTTATATATTGTTGAAATGTATCGAAAATCGTCAATTTAGTCCAATTTGCGCCAAATCTTCCCTTTTGGTATAATACCCACCATGTTGGGCGAAAAGGTTCAAAAGGCGGTGGCGGGAATCGCGGCGGTTCTCGTCCTTCTTCTGTTGCCTTTGAATCTGTCGGCGGTTGAAGTCTCCAACCGTTACCGCAGTCCGCGCAATCCCGAGCGCAAGATCCGCAAGTCAACGGAACTCATCGTCCTTCACACGACCGAAGCACCCGCCCGCAGTTCCCTCAACAAGTTGCGTGACATGGGCGAGGCGCATTTCTGCGTCACCGAGGAGGGGAGCGTCTACCGAATCGTGGATCGTGACCGCACGGCATATCATGCGGGCCGTTCGATGTGGAACGGTAAGGAGGACGTGGACAACTTCTCGATTGGCATTGAATGTGTCGGTTACCACGATAAGGCAATGCCCGCCATCCAGATTGCGGCGATTCGCAGTCTCGTGAAGGAGTTGCAGTCGATGTACGGTCTCTCGGACGAGCGCGTCGTCTGCCACAGTCACGTGGCGTACGGCCCGCCGAACAAGTGGCACAAAAAGAAGCATCGTGGGCGCAAGCGGTGCGGTATGCTGTTCGCGATGCCGTCCGTCCGTACGCTTCTTGGACTGCGTGCGCGGCCGGCACGGGATCAGGACGTGCGGGCGAGGCGGCTCGTTGTGGGCGACGAATATCTTGAGAAGGTGCTCTACGGGCGCGTTGATACGATGAAATCCGCCTATGCGAACACGCGACTGCCCAGGGCGGAGTCGGGAGGTTTCTTCAGTTGGTTCGCACGAAAAGACGCATCGACAAGAGCCGCGCCGCAGCCGAAGTCCGTCGTTTCCGCCGCGCCGCCGAAGTCCATCGCCGAACTGAAGGCGTGCGGCTACCGCCTTGTCGGATCCGTGAGTCGCGAGCAAACGGCGCTCAAAATCGCCGGGTCAAGGTGGAATGCGGCGGATACCTACTACACGATCCGCAACAAGGTCATCTCCGGTTCTGCCATCGACCCTACCCGCATTGAGCGCGGCATGTCCATTTGGCTCAAGAAGTGAATTGTCGGTTGAAAAAGTAAGTGGCGGGGGCGGAGGACGGTCGGCGAAGGCCGCTTTTCCCGGGGTTCGGCGGCACGTTTCCGCGGCGGGAGGGCTTGGAATCGGCCACGGGGCGTCTGTTCTGCGCGGTTTTGCAGAGGAAAGCGGGCATGGCGGGGCCGTGAGGATGCACAGGCTTCGCTTCCGAGGTGCCGACTGGACTGACTGGACATCCCCCTGTCCCAGGCCCACGGCCGGGCCGTCTGGCTACGGGGCTACTTCACTTCAAGGGGCTCCGGGCGGAGCGTCATCTCCTTCAGCGGGACCGGGACGATCCCGAGCCTGCGGGCGAACCCCCTCTCGGAGCGTGGGCGTACTCAATAGATGGCCACGGCGTACTTA
>CAVAHB010000028.1:0-11198 GCA_963588415.1 Faecalibacterium sp. CAG:74 | reverse complement strand
TCGGCTTTCGCGTATGACGGACATAATCGTATTGGAAGAACTCCTTGCCGTCATACAATTCACTACTGGACGCCTGAACCCAAAACGTTTCCCGGTGCTTCTCCGAAAGACGGACTTTCGTCTCCTCTGTCAGAAGGTGAACAAAATGCTTCCCGACATTGTAGGCCAACTCGACCGGCACGGCATTCCCGACTTGCGTGTACTTCGGGAGTTTCCGGTCGAAGTTGCCCTCTCGCGGATTGCCCGCTCTCCGAATCCCGCCCGTCGTCCGCTTTCCTGCGAAGACATACCAATCCGGGAACGTCTGAAGCCGCGCCCAACGGCACACGTCACCTTCCCTCGCCCCTCACGAATTCGCGGATGCGCTGGAGCACCGCGTACAACGGCGGAACGAACACAATTCCGACGATTGTGGCGGCGAGCATCCCGAAGCAGGTGCAGATGCCAATGGCCCGCATGGCCGCCGATCCGGCCCCGGATGCGAACACAAGCGGCAAAACGCCGAAGATGAAACTCCAGGCCGTCATCATCACGGCGCGGAAGCGCAGGTCGCCGCCGTTGATCGCCGCTTCGGCGATGCTCTTTCCGCCGAGTCGTTCCTGCCGCGAGAACTCGACCATCAGGATGGCGTTCTTCGCCGCGAGGCCGATCAGCATCACGCACCCGAGTTGGGCGTAGATCGACAGCGGTGTATCCGTAATCCACAGTCCGAAGAACGCACCCGCCAGCGCGACGATTACGGAAAGCATCACGCTCAGCGGCATATTCCAGGACTCGTACTGCGCGACGAGGAAGAGGTAGGCGAACAGCATGGCCGCGCCCATGAGCCAGAAGAGCCGACCCTCGTTCTCCTTCTCCTGAAGGGCAACGGGTCCCCATTCCACGGCGTAGTCACGCGGAAGTTCGGTCGAGGTGATGAGTTCCATTATCTTCGACGACGACACGCCGTCGGCGGGGGTCACGTCCACCCACGCCGCGAGCATCTTGTTGTAGCTCATCGTCTCACGCGGGCCGACGGTGTATTCGACTTCGGCGATGGACGAGAGCGGCACCGCCTCGCCGTCGCTCGTCGGGATGCGGATATCCAGCACGTCCCCGACCGAACTGCGCCAGTCCGGGTCGTTCTGGAGTTTCACCTCGTAGACGCCGCCCTTGAGGTTGAAGTCGTTCACGTAATACGACGCGAGCTTGTTCTGGAGCGTCTGGAACACGGTCTTCGGCGTCAGCCCGAACGACTCCGCCTTGCGCCGGTCAAGTTTGAGTTCGAGTTGCGGCGTGTCGGCGGTGAACCCGTGCACGGCGGACTTCACCAGCGGGTTCGCGGCGAGTTTCGCGACCAGGTCGTCCGCAACACCCAGAAGTTCCTGCGGACTCTGACCCTCGATTGCGCAGAGGTTGAACCCAACGCCGCTCGAACCGCCGAGACCGCGGATGGCCGGCGGCTGGGCGAACACGAACTGACCCGCGTAGAGGTCGTCCGTACAGGCGCGAATCTTATCCATGATGCGGTCAATCTGCTTGTCCGGGGTCTTACGCAAATCCCAATGCTCAAGGCGCACAAGCACGTCCGCCAGGTTCTCGCCGCTTCCCCACAGCGACGACTTGCCGCACGTGGACGAGACGGACTGTACGCCGGGAATCGCCTTCACGCGCTCGTGGAACTCGTCGATCAGCGCGATGGTGCGCTCGAGGGTCTGGCCTTCCGTCAGGCGGCAGCGCACCTGTATGTAGCCGCGATCCTCCTTCGGGAGGAACGCGGTGGGAACGCGGCCGGAGACGAGCCACAGCGAAACTGCCGTCACGGCGAAGAGCAGAAGCGTGAGGACGCCCCTCCTGACAAGAAGCCGCACGACTCCGACGTAGGTCTTTCGGGAGGCCTCCAGCGTCCAGTTGAACGGGACGAAGAGCGTTCTGCCGCGAGTGGACGGCGGCTTCAGGAGATAGGCGCAGAGCACCGGCGACAGGACGAGGGCCACGACAGCCGAAAGACCCAGCGCGATGCACATCGTCACCGCAAACTGCACATACATCATGCCCACCATGCCAGAATAGAATACGAGCGGCAGGTAGCAGGCGAACGTGACAAGCGTGGTGGCGACAATTGCGCCGGTGATCTGGTTCATCGACTTCGATGCGGCCTCACGGGCCGGCAAGCCCTCCCGAAGCATGATGGCCTGCGTATTCTCCACGACCACGATGGCATCGTCCACAAGCGAGCCGATCACGAGGATAAGCCCGAACATCGTCAGCACGTTCAGCGTGCAGCCGGCGGGATACAGGAAGGCGAACGTCCCAACGAGGGCAATCGGTATCGCAATCGCGGGAATCAGCGTCGCACGCCAGTCCTGAAGGAAGAGGTAGGTTATGAGGACGACGAGGACGAGCGCCATGATCAGCGTCTTGAACGTCTCCTTGAGGAACACGAGCGTGAACGCCGTCGTGTCGTCCGCAAGCACGCCCACGACCCCTTCGGGCATCCGGGCAATCCACTTGTCAACCTCCTCCTTTACGCGCTGCGCCGTCGCGACGGCGTTCGCCTCCGGGGTCTTGTAGACGCTCAGCCAGACGGCGGGGTTCTCGTTGAAGCGCGAGCGCACGGTATACCCTTTGCAGCCGAGTTCGACCCGCGCCACGTCCTTCACAAACACCTGTGCGCCCGTCTCCGGATTCGTGCGGATGACGATGTTCTCAAACTCCTCCTTCGTCTTCAGCCGCCCCTTGACGTTCAACTTGAAGGAAAGATACCTGTTCGCATATTCGCCGCCGACGGTTCCCGCCGCAGCCTGTATGTTCTGGGACTCGATCGCATTCTTTATCTCCTCAATCGACACATTGAGTCCGGCGAGCCTGAGGGGATCGAGCCAGATGCGCATGGCGTAGGTTCGCCCGCCGCTTTCCACGAGCGCCACGCCGTCCATCCGGGCGATGGCATCCGCCACCTGCTTCTCGACGAAGTTCGAGAGTTCCATGAGATCCATCTTCCGCCCGTCCGTCATGAACATATACATCACCATACGGTCTTCCGGACTCTTCTTCACGGTGATGCCGCTCTGCGTGACCTCGGATGGCAGTTTGGGCTCGGCGCGCTTCACCGCGTTCTGCACGTTCACAAGCGCGATATTGGACGGCGTGCCGGGACGGAACACGCAGTAGCAGTTGTAAAGGCCCTTGGCGTTGCAGTTTGACTTGTAGTACCAGATGTCGTCCACACCGTTGATCTGGTCTTCGATGACGGCGGCGACCGACTCGTTGAGAACCGCCGCGCTCGCACCCGTGTAGGTCGTCGAGACCGTAATCGTCACGGGCGTGACGTTGGGATATTCGGAAATCGGCATCCGCGACAGGCAGAACGCGCCGCAGAGCGCAATCACGATGACAATCACCCAGGCGAACCGGGGGTGGTCGATGAACGTCTGGGAAAACGACCGCTTCATCTCAGCGCTCCGACTTCGGGGCGGGGACGACCGTCATGCCCCGCGTCACCTTGTGTGCGCCGTCGGCGACGATGCGGTCGCCCTTTTCCAGTCCCTTCTCGACGAACATCCAGTCGCCGACGAGATCGCCGCGTGCCACGGAACGGCGCGACGCGACGTTCTTCCCGTCGAGTATCCACACGTAAGGTCCCTGTATGTCCTGAAGGATGGCCGTCGGCGGTATCGCCGGCCTCATCACGCCTTTCTTTGATGCCAGCGTGACCGTCACCGTCCCGCCCGGCTTCAGGTTGAAGGCCTCGTTCCTGAAGCAGGCGTAGACCTGAATCGTGTCTGTCCGCTCGTCCGCCACGTTCTCCGAGTATTCGATTTCGCCGGTCTCCGCATACGCCTTTCCGTCCGCGAGCGTCAGGGTCACGACCCCGTCCCGCCGCATCGCCCGCGTCGAACCGCCGAACATTTCGAGAAAGTCCCGGTTGGAGATGGAGAATCTCACGCGGATGGGCCTGTACTGGACGAGCGTGACGAGCGTCCCCGATTGCGTCGTCACGTAGTTGCCCTTCGTGAATGCCGTCGAGCCCGCCTTGCCGTCGATCGGGGCCGTGATGCGGCAGTGCTTGAGGTCGTCGCGCACCGAGACGAGTTCCGCCTTCGCGGCCTCGTACGCGGCCCGCGACGAATCGCGCAGCGAGAGCGCGTTGTCAACCGCATCAAGCGAGACGGCCCGCGTGTCGACGAGTTTCCTGTGGCGGGCGTAGGAAAGTTCGGCATACGAGAGGTTGGCCTTGCACTCCGCAATCTTCGCCTCGGCATTCTTCACCGCCGCCTCGTATTTCACGGAATCGAGCCGATACAGCAACTGTCCGGCGGTTATGCGCGCACCGTTGTCGAACCCGACCTCAAGTATCTCGCCCGACACCTGCGGCACGACGTTCACCTGCGCGATGGGGACGACCCGACCCGGATACGTCCGCGTCTTGAAATCGGCAATCTCGGCAACCTCAACGACGGGCAGCGTCATCGCCGCCGCCAGCAACACGACATTCATCATTCTGTCCTAATCCTTCATACTTCATACATCACTTGTCCCCATAGTATATCATTTTTCGTCATCGGCTTCTTGCCGTCCGCCGCCGAAGCACGTGCGCAGATGAAGCGATGCAACCTTGTAGCGTTCTCCGGGAAAATCGACCGCCACCGACCATTCCGATACCGCCGCAAGGGAAAATGCTTTCAGAGGTAGTCGCCGCATTCCGGGACGCGGTTCAGCTTCGCGGCGCGGTCGGCGCGGTCGGCCTCTGCGTCGCGCGTGCGGACGTTCACCGCCTTGATCATCTCGCCGATGGTCTTGTCGGGGCGGTTGCTCCAGAAGATGCCGTTGTCCTCCTCGGGCGCGTAGATTCCGCCGACAGCCTGCTCCCCGAACGCCTCCTTCAGCGCAAGACCCCCGCGCAGTTCCGGCGACCAGTGGCAGATCGCGAACGAGAGATCAATCTCCGTCAGGAGAGTCTGCTCGTCGCCCACCCGTTCCCTAACGAGACCGAGGGGCGTGATGACGGCGGCCTGGGCGCGGGGCGTTGCCGTGACGACCCAATACCGATGGCGGTGCGCAAAGAGAGCCGGACGGAACGCCTGCGGCGACATCGACGCCACCGCGACAATTTCCGCTCCCTTGCCCTTGAGTTCGGCCCAACCGTCCTCGTACGACATGTCGTAGCAGACCAGAAAGCCGATCTTTCCGAAGTCCGTCTCGAAGACCCGGAAGTCGCCGCCGGGGGCGAGACCGTCCTCCGAGTCGGTCGATTCCGCGTCGCCCCACTCGAGCGCCGCGTGAACTTTGTTGTAGACCCCGACCATCCGCCCCTCGCGGTCGAAGAGCGCACAGCAGTTGCGCGGACAGAGCCGGTCGCCGACCTTCTCCGTCAGGAACAGGCCAGCCGCGACGTAGCAGCCGTTCCGCCGCGCCGTTTCACCGAGCGTCCGTTCGGCGAACGCCCGCGTGACGGTCTTGTCCGCCGCACGCGTCGCCTCGCGCATGACGCAGTGTTCCGGCAGGACGACGAGGTCGAGCCGCCGCCCGGGATACGTCCGCCGCGACTTCGCGGCGAGTTCGTCCACGAGCCGCGCCGCACGCGCGGCCCGTTCCTCCGGTGTTCCCGAAAAGCGGGCGCAGACCGTCCCGACGATCACCTTGCGCGGCGGACTGTCCTTCGGGTCTGCCGCCCCCGCCACCGCAGGAAGGGCGAAAAGAATTCCCAGCCATGCCCAAATGTGCTTCATCGCATCCTTCCTTCCTATTCTTCGTTGCCGAAGATCACGCCCTTCTGCGGCTGGATGCCGTCCGCGAGCGGACGCTTCGTCTCCGCCACAACCGACCCATCCGCCGAGAGGAAGCGGTAGCGGACTTCGCCGCCCACCGCGCCCGTGCGGTTGAAGAGAACCGTCACCTCGAACGAACCGGGTTCGCCGCGATACGTCCGCCCGGGGAAGGTCAGGCGTGCGCCGTCCCTGCCGGGTTCGCGCACGTACTGCGTCTCGACCGGAGTCGCCGTCGCATCGCCGACGTTGAGGACGTTCAGGAATCGCGCCTCCGTCGAGGGCTTCGCCAGGCCGATCTCGATGCGCCAGCCGCCCCAGTAGGGTCCCGTGCCGCGCTTCGCCGCGTTCGCCAGCTGACGGCTCTTGAACTCCGCCTCGAGATCCCAGTTGCGCCCGCTCGCCCAGAACTCCTTCCCCGTGCCGCCCACGGTCTCGACGACCGCCTTCTCGGGGAGGAGCGTCCGGCAGAAGAGCCGTCCCCTCCCGCTCGACACGCACATGAGGCCGTTCGACACGACCGGCTCGTCCTTCATGTGCAGCAGCCACCGCTTCTCGTCCGTCGGCAGACTCGTGCGCACGCGGTCGTAGACGACGAATGCGTCCGGCTGGACGTGAACGAACTGGCGGACGCACTCGTCGCACTTCGGCTTCGCGTCTGGACGGTTGTAGCAGGCCGCCGCATCGGAGGCGACGTAGGTCATGTGGGCGTCCGTGCCGAACGCCAGCACCTTCGCCGCGCCGCCGAACTGGCCGCCGTGGTTCACCTTCCCCTCCGGGCCGTCGTATTCCGGCCCCCAGTAGCCCGGCATCGGCTCGCCGTCGCGCAGGATGACCATCGCGTTGTGCGCCACCGTCTGCGCGTAGTAGTAGCGCAGGTTGTAGTCCGTCTGGGCGGCGCGGGAGCCCGAATCAAGCGCAAGGAAGTCGTTCTTGTAGATGACGAAGGAGTTCTCGTCATAGTGCTTGTGCATGCGAAGCGTTGCGCCCGCAAAGTAGAAGGCGTAGGTCGAGTCGGGCTTCCGGCCGCTGCGCATCGTGAACTGGCCGAGCGTCTCGAAGTGCCGCGCCTTGAGCGGCGGGTCGTCAATCAGCGCGTCGGCCAGCGGCTCGACCGCGCCCGCCGTGTCATCCATGATGAACGGGTAGATCGGCCACACGGAGCCGACGTCCCTGTTCGGACACCGCAGGCGCAGGGCTGCCGCAAGCCGCGCCGCCGTCGGGTCGGCCTCGCGGTAGAAGTGCATGTACTGCGTCAGGTGCTCGTACATCCACCCGAGCGGCAACTCGTTCGTCAGATGCTGGTCGTCACCGACGCCACTGTAGACCCCGCCGCCGGGGTGTACGGTCGGAATCCACGTCCAGTAGACCCAGTTCGGGTAGTAGGCCATCGCCGGGTAGTCGGCCGCGACGTTCCGCCCGAACGCCGACAGGTAGGTGTGGAAGAAGTTGAAGTGCGCGAACGGATACCAGCACATGGCGTACCCCGGCGTGGCGGACGCGAGCGCACCGTCGTCGCCCGCGCACTTCGCCCGGAAGTCGAGCATCGTCCGGTTCAGCGCGTAGCCGACCGTCAGGTGGCGTTTCGCGAGTTCGTCGCAAATCCCGTCTCCCCAGGTCGCCAGCCCCGAATACCAGAGAAGCGACTCCACGCCGTAGAAGCCCGTTGTTCCCGACTGGTTGCCATCGTTCCTGCGGACGATGCCCGGCACCGTGACCGTGTCCTCGACGTGTTGGACGAGCGGCACGATGATTTCGCGCCGCGTCTCCGCCGGGATGTCGTTGTAGATCCAGTCGTAGGCGCAGAGCGCGTGGATGCGCGTCGTCGAATACCAGTGGACGGCACGCTTGTTCCGATAGGCCTCCCGATAGCCGCGGATGCTCTCCCTCAGCATCGCGAGACACTTGTCGAGATATTTCCGCTCGCCCGTCAGCCGCCACGCGAACGCGCATTCAGCGGCCTGCGTGCCAAACTCCTTGACATTCGGGATGCCCGTGTGCGCCAGCGACGTCGTCACCGTCTTCCCGTCGGCGGTCGTCACCGTGCGCCGTCCGACGGGTCCCGTGTTCTCACACTTCGGGTTGTCCGGGTAGGCGTCGCATCGGGCGAGGAGCGCATCGCGCTGGGTGCGAGCCGGGCCGTTGGCCCGCGCCACGACCGACGTCCACGTGTCGGAGTTGAAGAAGATGCGCGGATGGCCGGCGCGAATCGCGTCCGGCGGCATCACGCCCTCCGGCAGTTTTTCGCCGCGAACCGTCCACACGAGACCCGCGACCATAAGTGTGACAAAACCGATTTTACGAAGCATGACGACTGGTTCCTTTTCCCGTTTACCTGATTCTGATTGAAAACCCGAACGGCAGCCGGTACTCGACCACATAGCGCACAAGTCCCTCGTCTGCGAGCGTGACGTCGTCGCGGCTGATGACCGCCCGAACGTATTTGCCGGAGGCGAGTTTCAGCGCACGAATGTTCGCCTGCGTGTTGAAAAGCGAAGTCAGGTCAGCCGTGCCAGATGGCACCGAGCAGATGGCGACCGTGCGCGAATCGTCGTCCGGCAGAACCCCTTCCGCGCTGAGCGCAATCGACGCACCGAGAGCCTGCACCGGATTCTCCGTCAGAAGCCGAAGGCCGTAGTGCCGCGCATCGCCCGTCGCCCCGGCGTCGATGCGGATGCCCGCACCTTCGGAGAAGACGAGGCGCATCGTCGCGTAGCCGTCGCGCCCGAGCGACTTCACGAATCCACGCTCGACGGCAAGGACGTCATTCTCCCCGCTGACGAGAGTCTCCCCGTCCGCACCGTGCGTCGGCTCGGTTGAGAACGCAAGCGTCCCCGCGCCCTTCTTGCGCAACGCCGCGTTGAGCCGCACGGGGCAGGCCAGCGTCAGCGTCTTCTCCTCCTCCGCGCCGAGGAAGCAGTTTGTTCCAGATACATAGAGGCCGCGATTCGCCGCTTCAAGCGTCAGCGTCTCCAGCGCAACAAGCCCGTTCCTGTTGCCCATCAGCCAGACGGAACGATAGTTGTCGGCGTTGCCCTCGGGTCGTGCGCCGCCGAGCGCGTTGCCGTTCGTCAGATTCCAGGGCGCATCGTAGGCCTCTGAACATTCGGTCATGAACTCCATCACGCCCGCGTAGCCAGAGTTGTCTCCACGCAGGTAGTTCGGGCAGTCGGCGGAGTCGCCGCGGAAAATGATCCATCCGTCGCCACTGATTGTCGAGCGAATGTCAAACCCGTTTCCCCTGTCCCTCGCACTCGAACCGTGAAATCGGATGGGGGATTCGCTGGTGCCGCCGGAGATTTCAATCGTGCCGGTGAAGATGGACGGCACGCGGCCAACGGCGCACCCCCCCATCCAGATGCTGGCAGCCTGTCCCATATGAAGCCGTTCCACATGGTTGCTCTTGGCTCTCGTATCGACCGGTGAGCAGATGTACAGCGAATCGCCCGGGAACTCGAACTTCTCCTGCCACGAAGACGACGTCCGCATCTCCACGTAGGGCATGATCAGGTAGTCGCGCCCCTTCTGCGGGGCGAGTCCGTCGCTCCAGATCTTGCACGTCTCCCCGGTTGTCTTGTGCGTGGCCTCCACCGTGTCGAAACTTGGATTATAATAGTTGGCGGCCTTCTCCTTGATTTCATTTTGCTTTGCCGATTCCGGCATTGAGAAGGTCAGGCAGATGGCAGGCTTGACGATCATCCAGACCATATCGCATCCCGCTTCCGTGTCGGCACGAACCTCGAATCGCATGGTGGGATAGCCGTTGCTGTTCTTCTTCGTCGCGTTCAAGAAGTCATCTGCGGACGCCAGTCCGGAGGGAAGCCGAACGCACGGCAACTCAAGAGGATCGTTGACGGGAAGCGAGATCGCGGTGGAAAGTGCGATGGGAATTGGCTTGGGCGCGGCGGCGTAGATGTCCGCCGTGACACCTTTCATCTCGACGGCTTCAGTCCCCGTTCCCGGGACATACGGAACTTCGATCGTTTCGGTCGTAATCGTCGCGCCCTCGTCGGGATGAATGTTGAACACGGCGTTAATGGGAAGGACGACCGTGCCGCCGGAACGCACGACGATCGGGACGGACGCGAGACCAGCGGCATCCGTCGTGAGTTTCACGGTGCAGTTCGAGACGATCAAAGTGCCGCGAAAGGCCGTCCAGTCGTTGGCAAGCGCAATCGTCGGGTTCTTCTGCGACCCGCGCAGTTCCCGGGTGACGACGAGGGCGGAGTTCTCGTCGCCGCTCACGGGCAGCGCGAACGTCATCGACGCGGTGGCCGATTCGAGGGTCGCGGTGGCACCCTTGGCAAGCGTCACGCCGCAGTTCGCGGACTGCCGCGCCGCCGAGCCGATCACCAGCGCGGACTTATCCGCGAGCGTAATGCCGTCTGCCCGAAGCGTCTCGTAGGAAGGAATGGAATACTCACCGCACAACGCCAGCGAAGCGCCGACGCCCTCCGTCGCAAGCCGCCCATTGAAACGCCTCATGTCAACAATCCGTCCGTCGCTGTCGGCAAGCCGCAGTTCGCTGCGTCCATCGATCGCTGTCGTCGATAATGCCATCAGCACAAGATTCTGCTCGTCGCAGATCAGCGTCTGGACGAGGCACATCGTCCGCGCCGTCGATTCCGCCACATGCCAACCGCCGGCAGAATGCTCCCGCGTAGCGCAGGTGAGCGTGTTCGTCCCATAGAACCAGGCGGTTCCTATGTTGTTGCAGAGGATTTTGGAACTGACCCAGCGGAGATCCGCCGCCTCCATCCGTTGCCCGCTCCAGGTCACGAAGTTCGCACAACCCGAATCGGAATCCTCGCCCAACTGCAGCCAGTCGCCCTGAAAAATGCTCCGCTTCGCATATCCACCTCCGACCGACGAGTTAATATAGAGTCCGCCCGGCACAAGGTAGCCATTCCCGGCCGATGGTTCTGCCGACGAACTCCAGTTGTATGAGGGACTGTTGGAATCGAACGAACAGACGTTGCCGCCGTCGTTCTTCGTGAGCCGATACACTTCCGCACGAACCTGTCCGAGACAACAGGCCACGACTCCGAAAAAGACGCACTGCGTCCAACGCAAGCGAGGTAGCCTGAATGACCGCCGTCGTTCGGAATCGCTCCCGTGCAGTCCGTCGTTGAATGAATTTCTTCGCCTCATGTTCATGGATTCGTTCCTTCCCTCTTTTGTTTGTGGGTGTGCTGTTGTCCGCGAGACGGCCCGATGCCGTTCGCGTCAAATCGGTGATTTGCGGCGATCAAGGCCGACGGCAAAACGCAGCGGCCTACGCCTGGGGGGGGGGGGTATCTGCAACAAACGGACGCGAGGGAACGCATCTGCGCACCCTTCTCGTTCTACGCCCGAACTCTATACACCTCAACTTCACGCCGACTATTATACCACATCCGCGTTGAGATGTATATTATACTTCCTGAATTTCTTGTTGCAATAATTAAAACG
>CAVAHB010000027.1:0-3583 GCA_963588415.1 Faecalibacterium sp. CAG:74 | reverse complement strand
GAGCGCGGCGAAACCCCTCAGGGAGCGTTGGGATTCTCCATATATGGACTCGGGGCTTGTCGAATGGTCTGCCGCGATATTTCGTGGTCAAAGCCAAACCCCGCCGAAAAACGGGCAAACTTCGGCAGCCGGGCGGTTGACGAATTGGGGGAAAGTAGTGTACAATCTACGCCATGCAAGTCTTGAAGTATCCATTTGTTGAGAAAACCGTCCGTGCGCTGAGGGTCGGGGACGCGGTGTCGATTGACGGCCCGATTCACACGGGGCGCGACAAGTTCCACAAGTTCTTCGCCGACGGCGGCAAGATACCTGTCGATTTCCGCGACGGTGCGCTTTATCACTGCGGGCCCGTGGTTGTCGGCGGACCGGGCGCGTGGCGTGTCGTTGCGGCGGGCCCGACGACGAGCGTGAGGGAGAACGCCTACGAACCGGGATTCATCGCGGCGTCGGGCGTGCGGCTCATCATCGGGAAGGGCGGTATGGATGCGGCGACGCTCGCGGCGATGAAGAAGTTCGGCTGCGTCTACATCGCGGCGGTCGGGGGGGCGGCGGCCCTCGCGGCGGACAGCGTGAAGCGCGTGGACGGCGTGGACTTTCTCGACGAGTTCGGCTTTGCGGAGGCCTGCTGGCACTTCACGGTGGAGGGCTTCCGCGGCATCGTGGCGATGGATGCGCACGGCGAGAGCCTCTTTGACCGGGTGCGCACGGCTTCGCAAGCGCGGCAAAACGCCCTCAATTCAGGACGCGGCGACATACCGTAGCGGAAACTCGGCGGGGACGCAGAGGCCAAAATATGCTATAATACGCGGCAGAACGAAAGTAAACCCTCTCAACAGAGACTAACGAACATAGGAGTATAGAAGACAATGGGCGAAGTAATTGGAGCCGGCGAACTGCACAAGGGCGTCAAACTGCTGATCGATGGCGAACCGTGGGAAATCACGGAGTTTGACTTCTCGAAGCCCGGCAAAGGCCAGGCAATCTACAACTGCAAGCTGCGCAATATGATGACGGGCGGCGGCATGTCGAAGAGTTACCGTTCGGGCGACAAGTTCGAGAAGCCCGATCTGACGCAGCAGGATGTGACCTACTCCTACGACGACGGTCAGGCGTTCGTCTTCACCGACTCCAACTTCGAGGAAATCCGCGTCAGTTATGAGGTGATGGGTGACAAGAAGTTCTTCCTGATGGACGAGATGGAAGTGAAGGCCCTCTTCTTCAACGACAAGGTGATTGGCGTTCAGTTGCCGCAGCTCGTCGAGCGCAAGGTCATCAAGGTCGAGCCGGGCGTGAAGGGCAACACGGCTTCGGGCAAGGTGACGAAGCCGGCGACGGTTGAGGGCGGCTACGTCTGCGCCGTTCCGCTCTTCATCAACGAGGGCGACGTGATTCGCATCAACACCGAGTCGGGTGAGTACAACGACCGCATCTCGACGAAGTAAACGGACGCGGAGAATGCGGCGGGGGCTGGCGGTTGCGCTGGTCGCCGCCGTCCTTGCGCTTCTTCTGGCGCGGCGGATGGTTTCCCGTTCGCCGCGTATGCGTTCGCGGGCGGTTCCGGCCGACCCGACGTTCGTCCTGGTGACGGGCTACTGCAACTGCGGCAAGTGCTGCGGGTGGAAGCGGAACTGGTTCGGCTTCGGCGAGCCGGTGTATGACTACGGCCCGATGAAGGGAAAGCCGAAGCGCATCGGCATCACCGCGACGGGTGCGCGGGCGAAGAAGGGGACGATCGCGGCGGATCCGAAGGTTTACCCGTTCGGCACACATTTGCGCGTTCCCGGCTATGGGGTCGGGACGGTCGAGGACGTGGGCGGCTCAATCAAGGGGCGGCACGTTGACGTCTGGTTTCCGTCCCACGCCGAGGCTCGCCGCTGGGGTGCGCGGTGGCTGAAGGTCGAACCCGTCCGATAGGGGGTGGCGCGGCGGTCAGTGCCCGGCACGGCCCGTTGCATTGGTCGGGAACTCGACCTCGATGCCGCGATCGGCGATGGCCATGCGGATGTTCGTCTGGGCGAGTTGCATGGAATCGTAGCGGAGCGTGAGCGTCTTTGCGGTGAAGTCCCACCGATAGGAATCCTTTTCAATTCCCGCATACTTCGAGAGGGCCTGCACGACGGACGTCCTGTTGCTTTCGGTGAGGCCCGGAATCAAGAAGGTGCATTCTCTGACGTCTTCGCGGCGGCAGCCGAGGAGCGCGGCGGAAAGGGAGAGGACGAGAAGGATGGATGTATTCTTCATTTTGTTGCCGGTTATTGGTAGGTCGTCGGGTCGGTTCCCGGCCCGAAGGGTGAGAGGTCGCGGAGGTTCTTGATGACGGGCGGCAGGTTCTTCAGCACGTAATCGACTTCCTCCATCGTGTTGTAGCGTGAGAGGGAGAACCGAACCGAACCATGCACGGCGATGAACGGCACGCCCATCGCACGGATGACGTGGCTCGGGTCAAGCGACCCCGAGGCGCACGCCGAACCCGTCGAGATGCAGATTCCGAGGTCGGAGAGGTGGTAGGCGATTGCCTCGCCCTCGACGTATTCGAAACTGACGTTGAGCGTGTTGGGCAGGCGGTGTTCGCGGTCGCCATTGACGATGACGTTCGGGCAGGCGGCGACGAGACCCGCCTCCAACTTGTCGCGGAGCGCGGCGAGCTGGACGGATTCACTCGCCATGCCGGCCCGCGCGAGTTCGCAGGCCTTGGCGAGGCCGATGATGTAGGGCACGTTCTCCGTGCCGGCGCGGCGGGCGGCTTCCTGATGCCCGCCCAGCATGAACGGTTTCAGCTTCGTACCGCGCCGCACGTAGAAGATGCCGATGCCCTTCGGGGCGTGGAACTTGTGGCCGCTCATCGAGAGCATGTCCACGGGAACCTTCCGCACGTCCACGGGAATCTTGCCCGCGACCTGCACCGCGTCCGTATGGAAAATCGCACCGTATTCGCGGCAAATCTCGGCAACCTTCTCCACGGGGAAGATTGTGCCGGTCTCGTTGTTTGCCCACATGATGGAGACGAGGGCGTTCTTCGTGCCCGTGAGTTCGGCGCGAAGCCGGTCGAGGTCGAACTGGCCGACGGTATTCACGGGCAGTTCAACCACCTCGTGGCCGAGCGCCTTCAGGCGGCGGCAGGACTGGAGTACGGCGGGATGCTCGACGGCGGTCGTGACGATTTTCGTCCCCTTGCCGTAGAACTCCGCCGTGCCGCGGATGGCGGAGTTGTCGGATTCCGTTGCGCAGGAGGTGAAGACGACCTCGTCGGGGTGGCAGTTCAGGAACGCGGCGACCTCTTCCCGCGCACGGGCGAGGTGCTTGGCGACCTGCCCGCCGAATGCGTGCATGGAACTGGGGTTTCCGTAGAGTTCGCAGAAGAAGGGGAGCATCGCTTCCCGAACTTCCGGTGCGACGCGCGTCGTCGCATTGTTGTCGAAATAGACTATCCTTTCCATTTGCGCGTATTATACCAAAAGTTGGGCTTTGTCGGCGGTGCGGTCACTTGTGAAGGGGGTGGGTCAGCAAGAACCCATCCCGTCGGTTTCGACCACTGAACACACAGAAGCCGCTTCGCGGCACACTGAAAACACCGAAAGTCGGC
>CAVAHB010000026.1:0-22108 GCA_963588415.1 Faecalibacterium sp. CAG:74 | reverse complement strand
TCGTAGCACTCTTCGGATTCGCCGCGCTCGCCGTCCTTCCCGCGTCCGCGAAGGAATGGACGTATTACGCCAAGGGTGCGGAAGGTAGCCCCGCGTCGACTATCGACTGCATCACCGACGGAAACTGGGTTCTGCAGGTCTCCAAGTTGGACGCGAGTACGGGCACAATTGTCATTGGAGTTGGAAGTTATACGACTGGCATCAAGCAAGGATCAGGCATTCTTGATTTGCGCGGGGTTGTCACGGTCGACGGCGTCGCCTATGACAAGAAAAAATTCGGTACAGATGTCGGCAGACAGTATACAGGGGGGCTTGTTGAGTTCCATGCGGACAACGTGGAGGCTTTCGGGGGGCGGGCTTTCCACGCTTGCAAGACTCTCACAACTGTGTCAATATCCGGAAGTTTTGGAGAACTTGGCGGCGACAGCTTCAATCAGTGCACTAGCCTGACGAATGTGGTGCTGAACTCGCCGAACCTTGCGACGATAGGTGCATCGGCATTCCAGGAGTCCAAGAAATTAGCGGCGATTGAAATCACGACCGAGAAGGCGGTGACGGTCGCCAATACGGCGATGAACTGGGGCTCCGCGCTGACGTCGCTGACAGTCAACGGACCAGCATGGGCGACGACGAGTGTTGATAACCTGCTGCAGAAGAACGAGGCGAGTGACACGGCGAAGAAGTGCACAATCTATGCGAACAAGGACACGTGGTTTTCGCTCGCTTCGGCGGTGACGGACGCGGAGAAGTCCTACGCGCCGAAGAAGTGCTTCGGGGTCTACCGCGAGGGATTGCGCAAGGCGTGGCTCGTCGCGAACAACGCCGACCCCGTTCCCTTCCGCATCATCATTCGGTAGGCTTGCGTCGTTTCAGTTGTGTTCCCCCCACGGACGGCGGCGCGGCAAAACTCGAAAGCGAAATCCGCGTTGCCTGAAACGTGAATTCATTTTGCCGAATCCTTGATTCCCAACGGGGCGCGAATGTGATATGATATGCGCCATGAAAACGATGAAAAAGATTGTTGCCGCGAGCGGCTTTCTCCTGCTGGTCCTGTCGGCCTCGGCGGAATTCAAGGTCAACCGGTCGGTCATGTCTGACGCATACTGGAAGATATGGAACGACGACGTCCAGCGGAAGATTGACGCAGACATCGAGAAATACCGGAAGGCGGATGCGGAAGTCGAAATTGCCGCGCCGGACGGTGCGGAGGTCGTGGTCGAGCAGATTTCCCACGCCTTCTTCTTCGGCGCGCACATCTTCAACTTCAACCAGCTTGGCAAGAAGGAGTGGAACGACCGCTACAAGGCGCTTTACGGCACGCTCTTCAACTCCGCGACCGTCGCGTTCTACTGGCGGACATTGGAGACGTATCCCTATGCGAACCGCTTCGAGGAGCGCTACGAGGATACGGAGAACTTCTGGAACAGTTGTCCGCAGCCGAAGGATCAGGCGCACTGGCGGCGTCCCGCGCCCGATCCGGTCATCAGTTTCCTGAGGACGCGCGGCGTGCGCATCCACGGGCATCCGATCGTCTGGGGCAACAACGCCTGGCATACGCCGACGTGGCTGTGGGACGACTTCTGTCCGGAGGAGGAGAAGTTCGCGCTGGAACAGGCGACGGGCGTCAGGATGCCGCGCCGTGACGTCACCGTGCCGATGGGCGTGAAGGACATGGAGAACGACCCGAACGAGCGGAGCTGGTCGGCGGCGTGGAATGAAATCTACAGGAAACTCTCCGCGGAGGAGATTGCGCGGCTCGTGCCGTCGTTCGTCAAGGCGCAGAACGACTTCATGGCGCGGCGCATCGCCGAACTCGGCGCACGCTACGGCAGCCGCGTCGATTCGTGGGACGTCGTGAACGAGTCGGCGACGGACTGGGCGCGCGGTGCGGAGGAGACGTGGCCGGCGGGTCAGTCGAGCGCGAAGAACGCACGTCCCGTCACGCTCAGCTGGTACGGCCTTATGCCGGCGAACTACGCCTACGAGGCGCTGACGCAGGCGCGCCGTGCGATGGGACCGAAGGCGTGGCTCAACGTGAACGAATACAACATGGACGCATTTCCCGGCCAGATCGCCGATCTTGCCGCGCACGGCGCGGACTTCGACGTCGTGGGTTCGCAGATGCACCTCTTCAACCCGGCGGAATCGGTGAACATCAAACTCGGCAAGGGCCCGGCGCACCTGCGCCCGGAGAACGTCACGGCGCAGTTCGCCAAGGTTGCGAAGGCCGGCGGCGGCCGCCCCATCCATCTCTCCGAAATCACGATCACCGCGCCGGACAACTCGGCGGAAGGCCAGATGGTGCAGGCGATCATCATGCGCAACCTCTACCGTGCGTGGTTCGCCGTCGAGAAGATGAACGGCATTACGTGGTGGAACGTCGTCGACGACTGCGGAGCCCCGGGCGAACCTTCCATTTCCGGCCTCTTCACCCGCGACATGCGCCCGAAAACGGCCTATTTCGCGATGGACGACCTCGTGAACCGCGAATGGAAGACGCGCACGAGCGTCAAGGCGGCGAACGGGCGGGCCGCGTTCCGCGGCTTCCGCGGCAAATACCGCCTTTCGTGGAAGGATGCGGAAGGCAAGACCCGGACGAAACTGGTCGAGGTGAAGTGAACCGAAGGCAGACAAACTGACGGAAACGACGAAAAAATCATGAACATCAACAAAGTCAACCCGGCGACGCTGAAAATCACCGACATGCGCTTCGCCGACATCACCGATGCGCCGAAACGGTGCACGCTTCTGAAACTCTACACGAACCAGGGGCTCGTCGGCTACGGCGAAGTTCGGGACGCGAGTTCGCGCACCTACGCCGCAATGCTGAAAAGCCGCATTCTCGGCGAAAACCCGTGCAACGTCGAGAAGGTCTTCAGGCGCATCCGGCAGTTCGGCGGCGATTCGCGGCAGGCGGGCGGCGTGTGCGCAATCGAACTCGCCTGCTGGGACATCTGCGGCAAGGCGTGGGGGCTGCCCGTGTGGCAGCTGCTCGGCGGCAAGTGGCGCGACCGCGTCCGCTGCTACTGCGACACGGATTCGGAAGGCGGCGGGCGCGACATGGGCCGCGCACTCCTCGACCGTATGGCGATGGGCTTCACCTTCCTCAAGATGGATCTCGGCATCGAACTCCTGATGGGCGTGAAGGACGCGCTCATCGCGCCGCTCGGCTACCTCGACTACATGCGCGAGATGAAGCACGTCGTCCAGACCCCGCACGGCTCGATTGACCCGCGCGCCATGCGCGGCGAAGCCTACGACCTCTTCAACACGGCGCACCCCTTCACCGGCATCCACATCACCGAAAAGGGACTGGACTTCCTCGAGAAATACATGGCCGACGTGCGCGAAACGATTGGCTGGGAAGTGCCGATTGCCATCGACCACCTCGGTCACATTCCCTACGAGGACGCGGTTGCGCTCCTGCGCCGGCTCGAGAAGTATCACCTTTCGTGGGCGGAGGACGTTCTGCCGTGGCAGATGACGGAGCAGTGGAAACTCCTCCACGCGGCGACGACGACGCCGCTCGGCACGGGCGAAGACATCTACCTCAAGGAGAACTTCCGTCCGCTTCTCGAATCGGGTGCGCTTGCCGTCGTCCATCCCGACCTGCTGACGGCGGGCGGCATTCTCGAGACGAAGAAGATCGGCGACCTGGCGGAGGAATGCGGCGTTCAGATGAACCTCCACATGGCGGAATCGCCGGTTGCGTGCCTCGCGGCGGTTCACGTGGCGGCGGCGACGCGCAACTTCATGGCGCTCGAACTCCACTCGGTGGACGTGCCGTGGTGGGGCGACATCGTGAAGCCCGCGCTTTCCTACGAGGGCGGGTTCATCGGCGTTCCCGACCGGCCGGGACTCGGCATCGACGAACTCAACGAAAAACTCATCGAAGAACACGCCTGCGGGGAGTTCCCCGCGCCGTGGTCGCCCACCGACCAATGGGACGGCGAATGGGCGAACGACCGCCGCTGGAGCTGACGTCAAACCGAAACAAGAACTGAAGGAAAGAAAAGGAGAATACTCAAAATGGCAGAAGAAAACCAATTGCAGAAGGAAGCGAAGATGATGAAACTCGAGAAGCTCATCCGCGAGCGCGAAACGGTGGAAATGACCCCGTTCCCGATTCCGGACGACGAACTTCTCTCGCGCTACGAAAAACTCTACGCCGGGTGCGTGTCGGACGTCCTGCGCGAGTTCTGCCGTCTCGACCAGGCGTTGCCGTGCGAAATCCACCCCCTGCGCAATTCGGATGTCGTGGCCGGCTTCGCCTTCACGGTGAAGTCCGCGCCCTGCTGCAAGATTACGGGCGAGATGAGTTTTCGCGGCAAGATGCTCGACGAGATGGGCAAGAACCATTTCGTGCTCTGGGATACGTCGGGCGACGTGGATGCGACGCTCTGGGGCGGCGTGATGACGGCGACAGCCTACGGCAAGGGTGTGAAGGCCGCCGCAATCGACGGCAACATCCGCGACACGAAGCAGATTCTCGAAAAACCGTTCCCGATCTTCTACAAGCACCGAATGCCGAACGGCTCGCTTTCGCGCTGCCAGATCACGCACTACCAGATTCCAATCAAGATCGGCAAGTGCTTCATCAAGCCGGGCGATGTCGTCTTCGGCGACATCGACGGGGTTGTCGTGATTCCGCGCGAAATTGCCTACGACGTGCTGCTTCGCGCCGAGGAAATCGTCGCGAACGAGAAGAAGATCTTCTCATGGGTCGCGCAGGGCGAGACGATTGATCAGATCACGCAGAAAGGCGGGTATTTCTGATGCTGAAGGAGAAGTTCGATCTCACGGGCCGGACGGCCTTCGTCACCGGCTCCGCGCGCGGCATCGGCCGCGCCATCGCGCTCGGGCTCGCCGAGTTCGGCGCACACGTCGTCGTGCACGGCTCGCGCGAATCCGCACCGCTCGAGGAAGCCCTCTCCCTTGCGCGGCAGTTCGACCCGAAGGCGGAAAAGGCGGTCGCCGACCTCGGTGACCCCGAAGCCGTCGAACGCATTTTCGACGACATTGCCGCGACACCCGACATCCTCGTCTGCAATGCGTCCATCCAGTCGAACCTGAAGTGGTATGAAGTGCCGCGTGAGACGATGCTCGCGCAGATGCAGGTGAACTTCAACGCGACGTTCCGCCTGTTCCAGCTCTGCTATCCGCGCATGAAGGCGAACGGCTGGGGGCGGCTCATCACCGTCGGCAGCGTGCAGGAGCGGCGTCCGCACCCGGAAATGCCCGTCTATTCCGCGTCAAAGGCGGCGCAGGAAAATCTCGTGCGCTCGGTTGCGCGGCAAATCGCGTGCGAGGGCATCACGGTGAACAACCTCTGCCCGGGCGTGTTCGCGACGGATCGCAACAGGGCGGCCCTGTCGGATCCCGTCTATTGCGAAAAGGTTCTGAACGCGATACCGATGCATCTTGCGGCGAATCCGGAGGATGCGGCGGGCGCGGCGGTTCTGCTCGCATCCGAGGCAGGACGCTACATCACCGGTGCGACCATTATGATCGACGGCGGCCTCTGCCTTCCCGGCTGAGCCACGCCGCCAACGACAGCAAAGAAGGAGAGAAGAAAGATGAATCGGACGAAGATTGTGAAGTTGGTGTTTGCGGTTGCCCTGTGCGCGGCAGTTTTCGCCGGGCGCAGCGAAACGTTGCCGAAGGACGGCGGCATCTGGCCGGACGACGGGGGCGTTCACATCAACGCACACGGCGGCGGCGTCCTTTTCGCCGAGGGGAGGTACTGGTGGTTCGGCGAACACAAGGTCGCCGGCGAAATGGGGAATCTCGCCATGGTCGGGGTTCACGCCTATTCCAGCGACGACCTTGAGAACTGGAAGGACGAGGGCATCGCGCTTGCCGTCGAGGACAATCCGAAGTCTGACATCTTCAAGGGCTGCATTCTCGAGCGTCCGAAGGTCGTGAAAATGCCCGCGACGGGGAAGTACGTCATGTATTTCCACCTTGAGAAGAAAACCGACTACTCATCCGCGCTCGTCGGAATCGCGACTTCCGAAACGCCCGCCGGGCCCTACCGTTACGTGAAGTGCCTGCGTCCGAACGCGGGGCAGTTGCCTGCGGACGCGAAGCCCGTCGGACGGTCGAACATCTCGAATGAAAACGCCACGGAAACGGAAATCTGGCAGGAACACATGAAGGGCGGTCAGATGTGCCGCGACATGACCCTCTTCGCCGACGACGACGGCAGGGTCTACCACGTGTTCGCGTCGGAACACAACTCGACCCTCCACGTGGCCGAACTCGCGGCAGACGGCCTCGGCTACACGGGCAAGTGGACGAGGTTCGCCGTGAAGGACTGGACGGAGGCCCCGGCAATCCTGAAGCGGAACGGGTGGTATTACCTCATCGGGTCGGGATGCACGGGATGGGCGCCGAATGCGGCGCGGTACTACCGGGCGCGGAACATCCTCGGCCCGTGGGAGCGCGTCGGGAATCCCTGCGTTGGCGTGAACCCGGCGAACGGCCTTGGTCCGGAAAAAACGTGGGGCGGGCAATCGACTTTCGTGCTGAAGGTCGAGGGCAGGGACGAGTTCATCGCCATGTTCGACATATGGTGTCCGACGAACGCAATCGACGGTCGCTACATTTGGCGGACGGTCGAGTTCCCGGCGGACGGGCAGATTCGCATTCCATTCGGCTGCGAACCCGCGACGGTGCGCGAAATGACGCGGGACTACACGACCTATGCGTTCTCCGACCCCGACCCGACCCCGCACCCCGACGCGAAGATCTACCCCTACGCCCGCTACGACGGCTATGCGGAAACAGGCGCGACGCAGGCGTGGAAGGTCGTGCGCCTTGAGAACAAATACGTCTGGGTCGACATCTTTCCCGACATCGGCGGAAAGGTCTGGAACGCGCACGACAAGGTGAACGGGAAGGACTTCGTCTACAACAATCCCGTCGTGAAGTTTCGCGACATCGCCATGCGCGGCGCGTGGACGTCGGGCGGCATCGAGTTCAACTTCGGGCTCATCGGCCACCAGCCCACGGTCGCCGCGCCCGTCGATTACCTCACGCGCACGAATGCGGACGGCTCGGCGAGTTGCTTCGTCTCCTCCTACGACTGGATGGACGGCACGTTCTGGTCGGTCGAGATCCGTCTCGCGCCCGACCGCGCCGACTTCGAGACGGCGGTTTCGTGGTTCAACGCTTCGCCGCTCGAACGGCCCTGCTACCAGTGGATGAACGCCGCTTACCGGGCGGGCGGCAACGCCGAATACGTCTTCCCCGGCAACGCCTTCATCGGCCACGGCACGGAACTCGATTCGTGGCCGTTCGACTCCAAGGGGCACGACCTCCGCTTCTACGACAATTACGCCGCGTTCTCGGGCGATGCGTCCGAACACGTGCTTGGACATTACAACGACTTCTACGGCGTCTACTACCACGCGGACGGGTTCGGGTCGGTCCACTATGCCGACTACGACGCGAAACTCGGCATGAAGATATTCCTCTGGTCGCCCGGGCGCGACGGGGCGATCTGGGAGGACTTGCTCACCGACGGGGGCGGGCAATACGTCGAACTGCAGTCCGGCCGCCTCTTCAACCAGCCGGCGGGGAGCAAGCGGACGAGCTACAAGTGCGGCGGCTTCTCGCCGATGATGACCGACCGCTGGACGGAACGCTGGTTTCCCGTCGCCGCCATCGGCGGATTCGACAAGGCCTCCCCGTTCGGCGCGTTGCGCGTGGAACGCGAAGGCGGCAACCTCGTGCTTTCCTTTTCCTCCCTCACCGACGCGAGTCGGACGGTTCGCGTCTTCGATGGCGAGCGAAAGGTCGCGGAGTTCGACGACTTCTTCGCGACGCTGACTCCGTGGACGCGGGTTCTTGCCGGACTCGGATCGATTGCCGAAGGGCGGCTCACCGTGACGATGGATGGCGACGGGCTCGTCTACACCGAACGCCGCGAGGCGTTTGAACTCTCCCGTCCGAAGCGGAGTTCTTACGACTACGAAGGGACGGTCTACGGCAACTACGCCCTCGGCGTGCAGGGGATTCGCGAGAAGTCGTGGGCATCCGCCGAGAAGAACTTCTGGAAAGCCCTTGAACTTGACTGCGACTACCTTCCGGCGGGCGTCAAACTTGCCGCGCTCTATGTCGCTGAAGGCCGCTGGGAGGAGGCGCTGCCCCATCTCGACAAGGCGATTGCGTTCGATGCCTACGACGGCGAGGCGAACTATCTGCGCGCCCTTGCGAGCCGCGCCCTCGGGCGCACGGCGGATGCGAAGGACGGCTTTTCGCTGGCGACGCGGGACGGTGCGCTGCGGACGGCGGCGTTCGTCGGCCTCGCCGAGACGTTCGCGGCGGAGGGGAACTGGACGAAGACCGAAAGTTATGCGCGTCGGGCTCTGGAGTGCAACGCCAACAATCTTCTTGCGCGGCAGATTTTCGCCGTGGCCCTGCGCAAACGGGGCGAAATGGCGGCGGCTCGCGAACAGATCGCCCGTGCGCTTGAAGTCGCGCCGCTCTGGCACTTCGCGCGGGCCGAACGCGCTTGGCTCGACGCGGGCGACCTCAGGGAAGGTGGCTTCCCCGCACTCGTCCGAAACGAACTGCCGAACGAAGTCTACCGTGAAATCGCCCTCTGGTATCTGCGCATCGGTCTCTTTCAAGAGGCGGACGAACTCCTCTCGTTCGCCCGAAACGACCCTCTCGCGCTCTATCTTCGCGGCTACGCGGCGTTTCGGCAGGGCAAGGCGGGTGCGGCGGACTTCGTCCGGCGGGCGAACGCGCTCTCGCCCCTGTCGGTCTTCCCCTACCGTTCGGAGATGCTGGGCTTCCTCGACTGGGCGGCGGAGGTTGCGGATTCGCCCGTTCTGGGGTATTACCGTGCCCTCGTCCTCTGGCGCAACCAGCGGAAGGAGGCCGCGCTGACGGCGATGGAAAAGATTCCGGACTTCGGTTTCGCGCCCTTCCATCTCGCGCGGGCGGAACTCAAGGGCGAACTCGGAAAGCCTCGCAGGGACGACCTTCTCAAGGCTCTGGCCCTCGACCCCACCTACCGCACGTATGCGGCGCTGATTGCCGAGGCGGAGGAGCGGGCTGATTGGAAGTCGGCCGTGGCGTGGGGCGAAAAGGGTCTCGCGGCCCATCTGGGGAACTACCAGCTCGCCCTCAAGTTCGCGGGCAGTCTCTGTTCGGACGGACAATACGAGCGGTGTCTTGCGCAACTCGCACAGGTTCGCGTGATGCCGGCGGAAGGTTCGTGGCTCGGCCGCCATCTCTACCGTCTCGCGAACGTGCTGCGGGCGGTCGAACTTGCGAAGGCGAAGCGACCCGACGAAGCGAAGCGGTTTCTCGACGCATCCTACGTCTGGCCGGAGCACCTCGGTTCGGGCAAGCCCCAGGACTCCCGACTCGACCTGCGGGCCGAGGAATACGCCGAAGCCCTCCTCGCCAAGGTGCGCGGCGACGAATCGGCGCGGCGGAAATGGCTCGAAAAGATCGTGGCGCGGAAGTTCTCCGGGGAGTTCAACACGCTCAACTTCGTGAGCGTCCTCGCCATGCGCGACCTCGGAAAGGGCGACTGGGCGGATGCCGTCCTGCGCGGATGGGAGAACGATAAGTCGATCAAGGGCGCGTCGGCGAAGAATCTCGCCTGCTGCATCGCGCTCTACCGCGGCGAATGGGCGCGGGCGGAGGAACTCGTCACGCCCGCACCCCGTGAGGACAACGCCGCCGCATGGGAATCCCCCGTTCGCGATGTCAACATCCACATTCTGATGAAGATTCTCGAAGCGCGGCCCTGACCGCGCACCGAGTCCTTGCCCATCCGCGAAGAACCTGACATCGCTCCGCCATCGCATATGGTATAATGTGTTCCGTCTTATGGAACACATTATATCGTACAATGGGCTGACCGAGGACGAGGTCGCGGCAAGTCGCGCCGAGTACGGGGCGAACGTGCTCACGCCGCCGAAAAAGGAGTCGCTCCTTCTCAAGTTCCTCGCCAAACTCGGCGATCCGCTGATTCTCATCCTCATGGTCGCCGGCGGGCTTTCGGTCGGCATCGCAACGTACGAGTTTCTCGCGCTGGGCGAGAGCGCGGCGGCCTTCTTCGAGCCGGCCGGCATCTTCGCGGCGATTCTGCTGGCCACGGGGCTTTCGTTCCTCTTCGAGACAAAGGCGAAGAAGGCGTTCGATCTGCTCAACCAGGTGAACGACGACGAGCCTGTGAAGGTGATTCGTGGGGGTGGAACGCGGCAGATCCCGAAGCGCGACGTCGTGGTTGGCGATCTCGTCGTTCTCGCGACCGGCGACGAGATTCCGGCGGATGGCGAACTCCTCGAGGCAACGTCGCTCAGCGTGGACGAGTCGTCGCTGACGGGCGAACCCATCTGCGCGAAGACGACGGACGAGCGGCTGTTCGACCCGGATGCGACGTTCGCCTCCAACCGCGTCCTGCGCGGCACGAAAGTCATGGAGAGCCACGGGCTGATGCGCGTGACCGCCGTCGGCGACGGTACGGAAAACGGCAAGGTCTTCGAGGCCGCCCAGATCGACAACTCCGTCAAGACGCCGCTGGACGAACAGCTCTCCCGCCTCGCCCGCGTCATTTCCAAGGTGAGTTATGCGCTCGCGGGGCTCGTCATCGTCGGTCGGCTCGTGTCGTTCTTCGGCCTTCATCCGACGGACGTGTGGCAGGCGACTTCCGGCGCACACCTCTTCGCCTACCTCCTGCAGTCGCTCATGCTCGCCGTTACGCTGGTCGTCGTCTCCGTGCCGGAAGGGCTGCCGATGGCCGTCACGCTGAGCCTCGCCTGCAGTATGCGACGAATGTTCAAGGCGAAGTTCCTCGTCCGCAAACTCCACGCCTGCGAGACGATGGGGGCGACGACCGTCATCTGCACGGACAAGACGGGGACGCTCACGCAGAACCGGATGCGCGTTCAGGAGGCGCATTTCGCCGCGCTTGCCGACGGGCGGACGCTTGGGGCGGACGAAGCGAGCCGCCTCATCCGCGAGGGAATCGCCGTGAATTCGACGGCCGACCTTTCGCCTTCGGAGGACGGCGAGCCGGAGGTGCTCGGCAACCCGACCGAGGGCGCACTCCTCCTCTGGATGAATGCGCAGGGGCTTGACTACCGCACCGACCGCGAGGCCGTCCGCCGCGAGGCCGAATTGCCGTTCAGCACCGAACGCAAGTACATGGCGAGCGTCGTCCAATCCGCCGCGTTGCCCGACCAGCGCATTCTCTACGTGAAAGGTGCGCCCGAAATCGTACTCGGCCTTTGCGCCCCCGATTCGGACGGCGCGGCGATTCGCGAGACGCTCGCCGACTGCCAGAAACGCGCACTTCGGACGCTCGGCTTCGCCTGCCGCGTGCTGAAGCCTGGCGAAAACCCCCTCTCGGAAGAGGGCGTGACCGCCCGCGACCTGATGTTCCTCGGCCTCGTCGCCATTGCCGACCCCGTGCGGGAGGACGTGCCGAACGCCATCGCCGCCTGTCGCAAGGCCGGCATCGCCATCAAGGTCGTCACGGGCGACACGCCCAACACCGCCCGCGAAATCGCGCGGCAAATCGGGCTGTGGACGGAACGGGACGGGGACGACGCGATCATCACCGGGCCCGAGTTCGCCCGTCTCGACGAAGCGGAACTCGACCGCCGCGTCTATCAAATCAAGATCATCGCCCGTGCGAGGCCACTCGACAAGAAACGGCTCGTCGAAGCCCTCACGCGGGCGGGCGAAGTCGTGGCCGTCACGGGCGACGGCACGAACGACGCGCCCGCGCTCAAGGCCGCCCACGTCGGACTTTCGATGGGCAGCGGCACGAGCGTCGCCAAGGAGGCGTCGGACGTGACGATTCTCGACGATTCCTTTGCCTCGATTGTCCGCGCCGTGATGTGGGGCCGCTCCCTCTACCGCAACATCCAGCGGTTCATCCTCTTCCAGATGACGGTGAATGTCGTCGCCTGCCTCACCGTTCTTATCGGGGCGTTCAGCGGCTCGGAATCGCCGCTCTCGGTCACGCAGATGCTGTGGGTGAACCTTATCATGGATACGTTCGCGGCAATGGCGATGTCGTCCCTGCCGCCCTCCGAAAAGGTCATGCTTGAAAAACCGCGAGCCCGGACGGCGTTCATCATCACGCGGCAAATAGCCGCCGACCTCGTACTGACGGGCGTGTTCTTCACGCTTCTCCTCCTTGCGACGCTCGTCTTCTTCCGGCGTTTCGAGTTCGGTGGACTGTTCGCGTTCCTGTCGTCCGGCGGCGCGGCGGAAACGGCGGGGAAGGGGTTGAGCGCCTACGAATTGAGCCTCTTCTTCACGGCGTTCGTACTCCTGCAGTTCTGGAACATCTTCCGCGTTCGGGCGCAGGGCGGCGGCGCGGGGCTTGCGAAGTGCCGCGTGTTCCTGCTCGTCACGCTTTTCATCCTCGTCGGACAGGTCGCTCTCGTGACCTTTGGCGGACGGCTGTTCGACGTCGTGCCGCTTCGGCTCTCGGACTGGGCCTTCCTGCTGCTTGCGACGGCCGGGGTGATTTTGCTTGAAAGTGCCGTGAGCCGCCTTTTCGTGCGGCGCACGCGCTGAGCGCGGCTCAGAAGTGGAGCACTTTCGGGACGAAGCCCCGCGCCTCTTCGCCCGTCATCTGGGCGAACGCCATCACGATCACGCGGTCGCCGACCCTTCCCTGATGGGCTGCGGCGCCGTTCAGGCAACAGACGTGTGACCCGCGTCGGCCGGCGATCGCGTAAGTCTCGAACCGGTTGCCGTTCTCCACGTCCGCCACGAGAATCTTCTCGTAGGGCACAATGCCCACGGCCTCCATGTCGTCGGGGTCCAGCGTCAGCGAACCCTCGTAGTCGAGACACGCCTCCGTCACGCGGATGCGGTGCAGTTTGGACTTCAGAATCTGAATCAACATCTTACTTTCCTTCGTAGGTGGCGGATATTCTACCATTTTTCAGTCCCGTCCGTTCTTCGGCGAGTTTCGCTTTTGCGGCGACGCCCTCTTCCAGCGCACGGTGAAGCCGGGCGCGGTCGCCATCCGCGAGCGCGGCACGAAAGTCGTCCAGTCGGGCGATGTAGCGTTCCAAAACGGGCAGAAGCGCCGCGCGGTTCAGTATGAGGAGTTCCGTCCACACGTCGGGGTCGGGTGCACCGACGCGCGCCACGTCGCGGAAACTGCCGGCCGAATAGCCGACGTGATCCCGCGCAAGCGGTTCGCGCACGTAGGCGGACGAAATCAGGTGGCAGAGCTGGCTCGTGAAGGCAATCATCTCGTCGTGGTGCTTCGGGTCGGTGTAGACGACCCGTGTGAAGCCGAGATTGCGGCAAACCGCCTCCAGCAGGTCGAGCGGGGCGCGTCCGTAGGTCGGGTAGGGTACGAGAATCATGGACGCGCCGTCGAAGAGGTCGGCGGAGGCATTCGACCAGCCCGTGCGTTCCTTTCCGGCCATCGGGTGGCCGCCGACGAAGACAAAATCCGGCGAATAGGCGTATTTCATCAGCGATTCGTAGATGTATTCCTTCACGCCCGTGACATCCGTGACGATTGCGCCCTTCTTCAGGTCGGGCGCGATTGAATCCACCACGCCGACGACGGCCGTGGGCGGGACTGCGACGAACACGATGTCCGCATCGGCGACCTGCGGCTTCTCGCCCTTGTCCGAAGCCGTTGCGTCGTATCCCGCACGTTCCGCCGCCTTGAGGAGCGAACCGCCGATCAGTCCCTTGCCCACGATTGAAATCTTCAGGTTCTTCGTCTTTTCGTTCATAAATGCCGCGCTTCCTTGATTGCCGTCCAAGCCGCGTTGACCCGTGCCATCACGTTCGTCGCCTTCTTCATCCCTCCCTCCGACAGACCTTGCGCCCGCAGGGCGTCGGGATGGTATTTCTTCGCCTTCCTGCGATACGCACGCTTCACCTCGTCGTCGCTCGCGGACGGCGCGACTTCCAGCGTCGCATAGGCATTCGCAAGCGTTTCCGACACGCCTGCAGGAGTGCGTTTGCGGCTTTTCGTCCCGAAAGTGTGTTTGCCGCGCAATTCCCGCTCGACCTGATGGCCCAGCACCGCGCCGAAAAGCGCACCGAGGGGACCTCCCAGGATGAAGAACCCCGCCGCACCGCCGATTGCAATTCCTTTCACGTTCATACCGATTGGTTTCGATTGGTTGTCCCGAGTGGATTCGAACCACTTCGAAGGGTATCAAAAACCCCTATGCTGCCATTACATCACGGGACAATCGTGTGAACCGCCCAGGCCCGAAGGCCTTTCGCATTCAGAAGCGCCGCAATTTCGCGTCCCCGCGCTTCATTCGGGACGAGACCGAAGACAGTCGATCCGCTGCCGCTCATCGTCACGCCGAGCGCACCCGCCTCTTCGAGAGACCGAAGCGCCGCGCCGATTTCCGGGTGGAGCGCGACCGCCGGGGTCTGCAGATCGTTCATCTGCGCCGCCGCGATGCGCCGAATGTCGCCGGATTCGATGGCCGAGCGCATATTATACACTATTGTTGGGTCGTCTGTCACGCGGGCGCGGCATTTTTCGTAAACTTCCCGCGTCGGGCAGTTGATGCCGGGGTTCGCCAGCACGAGGTTCAGTCCGTGCGGCGCGGGGAACGGGGTGACGACTTCGCCGCGCCCTTCCATCAGAACCGCGCCGCCCCGCACGAGCGACGGGACGTCGCTGCCGACCGCCGCGCCCAGTTCCGCGAGTTCCTCACGCGACTTGCCCGCACCCCAGAGGTCGTTCAGCGCGACGAGCGTCGCCGCGGCGTCCGCGCTGCCGCCGCCAAGGCCGCCGCCCGCCGGAATGCGCTTTTCAACGTGAATTGTCGCGCCAGGCGCGGGTTTGCCGACCGCCTCGCGCAGAATCCGCGCCGCCTTGAGACAAAGGTCGTCAGCATATCCCGTGTCGCACGAAAGCCCGTCTGCGACCTCAATCTCCAGCGTATCGGCAAGCGACACGGGAACGACGACCGAGCGGAGCGCATGGTAGCCGTCCGCCCGCGTCCCGAACACCTCAAGCGTCAGATTGACCTTGGCGTACGCCTCAGTCCTCATCGTTCCCTTCGAAATCCACGTCGTCCGCGTCGGCGGCGGGGACTTTCGCGTTCTTTGCGTCTTTCGCCCGCGCCGACATCATCGACATCTGGGCCATCTGGTAGAATGCCGCCAGACTCTTGAACTCGTCCTTCGAGATGCGCAGCTGGCCGCGCAAAGCCTCGCCGTCGCGCCACGCTGCGCTCGCCGTGCCGCCCTTGCCCGGCGGCGGAAGCGCGGCAAACATCGGCTTCAGCATCTGCAGGGTTTCGTCGCCCTCGCCGAAGACCTCGACGACCTGCGGCACGGCCGCCCTGAGGATTTCATACATCGAACAGCAGGTCGCGTAGAAGACGGGCTTGCCGACGAGTTCGGGAAGCGTTTCCGCATAGCGGACGGACGGCGAGACCGTCGCCTTCGTGCCCTTGAGGAAGGACTGACCGCGCTGGGGGCTGTCGAGTTTCTTTAAGGCGAAAAGCGTCTCGTTCGTCGAAAGTTCCCTGCAAAGCCCGTCCGCATCGACGGGTTTCTTCTTGTCCTTGCAGGTTTCGACGAATTCCTTCGTATCCTTCAGCAGACGAACCAAGTCCACGGTCGTGGACGCAACGCCGTCCTTCTCCGTGACGGAAACCGAATCGACCCTGATGCCGTATTTGACGAGGAGTTTTCGGACGGTCTCCCAGTTCTGCGCGGCAGGCCTTGAAAGGCATCCGGCGGCAAGGGCTTCCGCCGACAGGGCCTCCGGCGCGGCGAAGTCGAACGGATTCTTGCCGAGCGTCGTCTTGCCCGCATTCGCGAAGTCCGACCCCTTGCGCATCACCGCCCGACCGCGCACGTCAAGTCCGCGTGAGTCGATGCGAAGGCCCAGTTCGATGGATTCGACGTCCTTCAGGATCTTCTGATAGGTGGCAAGGACAAGTTTGTCCGTCTCGCTGAGTTTCTTTTCGTTTTCGCCGACGGCAACGGCGGCACTCAATCTCTTGATTTCCGTTGAGAAGACGCGCACGACGTCGCCATCCATTGGCTTTTCGGCGACGGGAATCTCGTCCAGCGCGGGCAGGACGAATGCGGCGACCTCGGAACTCGCAACCCACTTGCCGTCCTTCGAGAAGGCGGAGTAGTATTTCTTGCCGCTGTCCTTGCCCTTTGCCACAATCAGCCCGTTCGTTTCAACCGCCCCCGGATGCGCCGCGAGGAACTGCGCCTTCGTCCGCATCAGGGGATAGACGAGCGCGACGTCGGCATTCTCAAGGAGATTCGACGGGGCGAGATCCTGTCCCTCGGGAACGCAAACGAGAAGAAGCGCGCTCGCTCCCTCGCGCATCGGCCCGAAGAACTCCGTCACCGGATTGCGGACGATCATGGGCGACAGCATCGGGCCGATCATGGCCATACCGCTGAGTTCGCCGAGTTTGACGACCGCCGACACGCAGGACATCGCGTCCGCAACCTGAACGGTTGCAAGTTTCCTCGGGGCTGCGTGGGACGAAAGTGCCGCGCAAAGCGCGGAAAGAACGAGCAGTTTCCTCATTTTCGCTTTCCTTCCTTTTGGAGTTCGGTGATGGCGGATGCGACGTTCGCGAAGAGTGCCGCGAGTTTCGCCTTCGGAATCGTCGAGAATGCGAGGCGGATCAGCCCCGAAAGGACGATCGTGCCCGTCGAGTACTTTTCGATGAGCCGGCGGCGCACGGCTTCCGCCTCAACGCCGACCGGCTTCACGCACATGAAGTAGCCGCTGTTGAACGGCATCACCTCGAACGCCTTGGCGTATTCGGGGTGCGCCTTCAGGATGCGGCGGATTTCCATATACCGCTTGCGCAGAACGGTGTATTTCTCGCGCTTTTGCTTCGCATATCCGGGGTCGGAATAGGCGGCGAGCGCCATGTGCTGGCCGATTGACGACGCATTCGAGATGCAACTGCGCACGTTGCCGGCGGCTTTCGCCTCCAGCGCCTTCAGCTGTTCGTCGGTTGCGCCCTTGAACGCGAAGGTGATGAATCCGACGCGCAGACCCCACACGTAGTCCTCCTTCGTCGTGCCGTCGAGTTTCACCGCAAGCACGTTCTTGTCGAGCGCGGCGAATTCGGCGAAAAGCGATTCCTCGTGGATGCCCTCCTCGTAGACGAGCCCGAAGTAGGCGTCGTCCAGCACGACGACGATCTTCACGCCCTTTCGGGCGGCGGACTTCACCGCCGCGACGATTTTCTTCGCGTCCGCGACCGTCGCGGTGTAGCCCGTCGGGTTGTTCGGGAAGTTGAGAACCAGGAGTTTCTTCCCCCTGCAGGGCGCGAGAAGGGCGGACTTCATCGACTCCGCGTCGAACGAACCCTTCCGAAAGGTGTTGAACGTGCGGATCTTGCACCCGACGGCCTCGCCGAAGATGAGTTCGTAGTTGTCCCAGAAGAGATCCGGCACGACCAGTTCGTCCGTCGGGCCGGCGAACAGTTCCGCCGCGATGCGCAGGCCGTGCGTCAGGGCGTTCGTGACGACGGGATTCGAGAACTTCACGCCCTTGAGGGACGGATTCTTCCCGATCTCCATCTCGCGCCAGACTTCGCGCAACTTGGGCAGGCCGAAACTACCGGCGTAGAGAAACGCCTTTTTGCCGAGGGCGGTGTTCTTGCCGAAGCAGTCCATTACGAGCGGCGTGCCGTCCTCCTCGAACGCCATGCCGATTGTGGCGTTGATGTCGCACTTCTTGGCCTCGGCGCCCTGGCCGAGAATGCCGCCGTAGGGGAAAAACATCCGACGTCCGGCGGGGGAAAGGAACTCCGCGGCATCGCCGAGGTCTTCATTCAACTTCTTTGCAAGAATGTTCATAATGCCCATATTATATCATTTCGCGCACACGCTCAGCGGATGCGGATGACGAAGCCGACGGCGGCGTCTTCATAGCACCCGACGTCAATCGCGTCGTCGCGAATGCGCGGATTGCCCCGTAGGTCAGTCGATGGCACGGCGAGGCCGCTTGTCGTGCCCGCGTTGATCAGCAGTCCGTCCGGCAGGGGAAGCCACCTTCCGTCGGTCACGCTCGCGAACATTTCGTCCACCGTGCCGATTTTGCACGTGCCGTTGATTGCCGTCTCGCCGTCCGTCACGCAGTTGAAGAACTTGTCCTTGCCACCCGAAACCGCCGCAACGACCGTCCCCTTGGGCGTCGTGTTCCGGGCAATCACGCAGTTGTAGACGCGCACGTCTATGTCGGACTTCGCGAAAACCGCCGAAACAGACCCCGTGTGGCAGTTGTCGACGATCGTGCAATTGTCCATCACCGCAGGGCCGTTCAGCGCAACGACGCTCACCGTTTTGTTGTTCGGCGTCTGCTGCCGCGCATTGTCCGCCGTGGCGTTTTTCGTAATCAGGCAGTTTGAGATTCGCCCGCCGTTTCCCGTCACGAAGATGGCAGTCCCGTTCGCTTCGTTCTTCGCTAAAATCGCGCCGTTCGAGATGACGCAATGCGTCACCAGCGCATTCGGCGAACTCAGCACGACGTTGGCTCCGCGCACGTCCGCTCCGTAGCCCGACCGAATCACGCAGTTCGAGATCGTGCCGCCATCGCCCGACAGCTTCACGTTCCCGCCGTAGTCGTTATTGCACCTGCCGTTTTCGATGACGACCCCGGTTACGACGGCATTTCGGTTGCTGACGGTAAGAACGCGACTCCCGCCACTCGTATTCCTGAGGACGACGTCCTGGGGGCGTCCGGTGAGGCCGACGACCTCTATCGGGTTCGCCAGGACGAATTCCTGCGTCTGTTCGTAAACGCCGGGTGCGACGAAGATCGTGCCTTCCATATAGGTCTGACCGAGATACGAAACCGCCGCGCCGACAGTCGCCTTCGCGTCCGTCAGCGAGAATCCCTCATTCGTGTCGTTGCCTTCGGGGCTGACATACAGGACCTTCGCCCCATCCTTCGGCACGAAGAATGCCGTCAGGGTGCGCGGTGCATCCGCCGTGACGGTGATTTCCGCCGCCGTCGGGTCTTCAACGCCGTCCGCGTCGCCAATCCAGCGGATGAAGTCGTAGCCGTCGTCCGCCGTCGCCTTCAGTGTCACGCTTTCGTCCTGCGGATACCAGCCGCCGCCCGAAGCCGTTCCGCCCCCGTGCACCGCCGTCGTAATCAGATTTGAGATTGCGAATCTCCACGTCAGTTTTACCGCGCCGCCCGGATGTGTGAACGAGAACGCATTGCCTTTTCCCGTGTTCAGAACATTCCAGACGGAGATGTCTTCCGTGTCGCGAACCGAAGTCTCCCAGCCGACGCATCCCGCGACCTGCCCTGAGGCAATTTCAACCTGGCTGTCGACGGAGGCCTCGAAAACCTGCCCTTCCGTCGTCTCCATGTCGCCATATTCCGGGCTTGGCGTTCCATAGTTGGATGGTTGCCCTTCAATTCTGAGGAAATGGGCGAGTTCGGGGCGGCTGAAATACTCGAGTTCCTGAATTATGATGTAGGCATCCGCGCCACCGACGTTGGCAGTGAACGTCATACGGTAGAACTTGTAGGCAACCGCGTTGTCGAACTCGAAGACGCGCGGTTCGCCCGTACTCCACTTCTGTTGATTCGTCCGGCTGTCGAGCATCACCCATGTGCTTCCGTCGAGCGATCCTTCGAGATAGAAGTCCTTTGGCGAGCGTTCGGCCTGAGAATAGCCGCCGCGAGGCCCTTGATTCCAAATCCGATAGGCGTTGACGACCGTGTTGGTCTTGAACTCGTAGGTGACCCACAGCGGATTCTCGGAGTTTCCGCCTCCGCCCCCTCCGAGGCGGTTGGCGCCGGGGTCGTTGTTGATGGCGGCCTGATCTGCCCCGCTGATGTTGAACGCCGCCTTGCCGTTGGTCGCCTTGTCGTTGATGAGGTCGTTTCCGCTGATGGCGGCGCGGTTGTCGAGGTCGTCCGTCAGATCGGTCAGCCCCGTGATGTCGGCCGGCGCGACCAGTGTCGCGGAAAGCGCGAGCGTCGAGAACAGGAGTCTTGCGTTCATGGTTTGAACTTTCCTTTCGTTCGTTTTACCTTTCAATCAGGTCGTCGCGCTGCCAGACGCGGAACCAGTCGATGGCGAACTCGTCGGGGAGTTCGTCGTCGTCCAGCGGTTCGTTCGCCCACCCGCCCGAGACCATGTAGAAGAAGACGTGCGCGGGCACGTTCGCGACGCGCTCCGACTCCCAGCGGGCGACTTCCGTGCCGTTCCCGTAGACCGCGAAAAGGCCGGGAAGCCAGAGCATCCCGACGGTGATGAAGCCTTCCTCGTCCGCCGGAACGTAAATGCCGCTCGTCCCGATGGCGCGGTGGTTCTTGCCGTAGCCGTCCCAGTGGCAGGCGACGTTGAAGCGGTAGGGCCCCCACGCGGTCAGGTGCTCCATGATGTCGAACTCCATGCCGCCTTTCTCCGTCATCGTGCGCATCCAGCGTTCCTTCCCGCCCGATTCGCCGCGGTCGGGCATCGTCCAGAACGCGGGCCACAGCCCGGGCTTGGTCGGCAGCTTCATCCGCGCCTCGAAGTAGCCGTAGCGCTGGGTCCACTTGCCGTAGGAATCGAGGATTCCGCAGGCGTAGTCCGTCTCCTTCCGCGAAGGGTCGTCGTTCTCGTGACCCCTCTTGCGCTCGTATTTCAGCACCGCGCATCCGTCGCGGAAGACGACGTTCGTGCGCGAGAAGTGCGTGCGGTTGTCCCAGTAGTTCGCGCTATAGGGACTCCACACCTTCTCGTTCAGCGTCCCGTCGTTGAACTCCTCCGCGAGAGTCCGCACCCACTTGCCGGGCACGGGCGGTTTCTTCCCCAGCGTCTTCGGCGGTTTCGCGACGATTTTCTCGGCTTTCACCGAGACGACCTCGAACGCCGCGCCCGGCTCGACGGACGAGAAGACGACGCCCTTCGTGCGGTGGCTTTCATACGCCGTGCCGCCCGTTCCCTTCACGCCCTTCGCGTCGCCCTTCGCGACCCACGGCTCCGACGCGACGAACGGCACTTCAACCGTCGCGGTTTTGCCGCGCCCGACGGTGGAAGGCGACCGCACCTCGACCGCGCCGCCGTTGCCGACGACCTTCACGATCGGATGGAACTCGACATTTCCCGTGTTTCGCACCGTCGCCACGACCTTCAGCCACCGCCCGAGATTCCAGAACCCGCGCGCCGGTTTCACGCGAAGCGCCGCGCCCGGCTTCGTCCCGAGATCGACCGCAAGCACGCCCGCCGCGTCAAACGAACCCTTCGCCCCCGCGTGCGCCGCGAGGTTTGAGCCGTTCCCGCCCCGCATCGGCACGATCGCGCCCTCCTTCGGCACGACCGCCGCGTGGTCGGGGTTCGCGGCCGGCTTCTCGCCCGCGACGCCCGTCGCGATGAGGTCGCCCAGCTGGAGTTCCCGCACCTCGGAACTCTTCCCGTTGAGGAAGACCTTGATTGCCGAAACTTTCGACGGATCGAGTTTGTAGCCCTTCTTGAACCCGTATTGGTAGCCGAAAATCACCTTCACGACCTTCGATTCGCCGGGCTTGAGATACGCGCCCTCGGTATTCCACGGGGAGAAACGCCAGTCGCCGGGATTGTCCACGCGCACGGAGACGGAAACCGCCTTCCCGCCGACGTTCCTGACCGGCACTTCCACGCGCCCCCAGGGCGAGAGATTCCACGGCGTCTTCGGGCGGAGCGTGAAACTCGGCCACTGCGCCTCGGCGTTCGCGAACCGCGCCCGCATCGCCGCGCCCTCGCGCTCGACCGACACGCCCCCGTCGCACGCCACGTCCCCCTCGAACGGCTGCGAGGCCGTCCACAGGAACTTCGGCGCAATTGCCGCGCCACCCTCCGCACGGGCTGCAAAACCACACGCCGCCGCACAGAGCGCCAGCACGATTCGCGTCAAATCACCGTTTCTCATGCATCTCACTTCCATTGTTTGGTCTCCAACGGTCGGAATATTACCAAATCTTGCTCGTCCTTGTCAACTGGGTGACCCCGAAGTCGTTTTTCGGCGCGGCATCCTCTCTAGTACTAAGGAGTACGGGAAGACCGCCGTTTGCCCCCTCGGGGAGCGCGGCGAAATCCCTCAGGGAGCGTTGGGATTCTCCATATATGGACTCGGGTGTTCTCCATATATG
>CAVAHB010000025.1:0-4407 GCA_963588415.1 Faecalibacterium sp. CAG:74 | reverse complement strand
AATGGGGATTTTGGTGACAAACGACACCAAACGACAAAACAACACATAAGCAAAGGAGAACGGAAAAATGAACGGGATTCGCAAACCTGGAGAAACCGGAGTGACGCGGCGGCTCTTCCTCGGATGGCTGTTCGGCAGCGTCGTCGTGACGGGCTGCCGCCTGTCGAACGTGCCGTCGGCGACGGCGTTCCGCGCGCCCAACCTGCGGCTCGGTCTGCTCGCCGACATCCACGTCTGCGCGGAGGACGGCGACTTCAACAAGTTCGGCGACACGCGCACCTTCGAACACGCGCTGGCGTGGTTCCGCGAACAGGGCGTGGACGGCGTCGTGATTGCCGGCGACATGGCCGACAACGGGATGATCGCGCAACTGAAGAAGGTCGGCGAAGCGTGGGACCGCGTCTTCCCCGGCAACCGTGCGCCGGACGGTCGCACGGTCGAGAAACTCTTCGTCTACGGCAACCACGACGTCGAGGCCCAGACCTACGACGGCTACGACAAGCGCTTTTACGACAAGGAGGCGTTCAAGAAGGGATGGGTCGTGACGAATCCCGCCGCCGCGTGGGAGCAGATCTTCCACGAACCGTACGAGCCGATCTGGATGAAGCGCGTGAAAGGCTATCAGGTCATCGGCGCACACTGGGTCGCCGGACACTGGGACGGCATCGCCGCCGTCGAGGACTGGTTCAAGACCCACGCCGCCGAAATCGACCGCTCGAAACCGTTCTTCTTCGTCCAGCACCCGCACCCGAAGGACACGTGCTTCGGCCCGGACGCCTGGGGACACGACGCCGGATACTCGACGCGGGCGCTGTCGGCGTATCCGAAGGCCGTCGCCTTCTCGGGGCACGCGCACTGGCCGGCGACGGACGACCGCTTCATCTGGCAGAAGACCTTCACCTCCATCGGCCTCGGTTCGCTGCGCTACGGCGACAACGGCAACGTGAAGTCGCTCTTGGGCGAGAAGCCCGTGAATTCCGGCGTCCAGTGGCAGACGCGGCAGGGAATGCTTCTCGACGTGTATGACGACGAGATGGTCCTGAAGTGCCGCGACTTCGTGCGCGACGAGTTCGTGCGCGAGGAGCTGGCGATTCCGATTCCGGAAACGTCCGCCGACATGCGCTACGGCTTCGACGAACGGGCCGCCCGCACGGCCGAACCCGTCTGGCCGGCGAACGCCGCGCTGACCGCGTCGGCAAGGGAAAAGAACGTCCGACTCGCCTTCCCGACCGCCGAGTGCGGGAACTGCCGCGTGATCGCCTATGTGATCGAGGCGAAGTTGCCCGACGGCAAGGACATGCGGCGTTTTGCCGCGCAGCCGAACGGCGACCTCGCCCTCTGCCACGTCGCGAAGACGGTCGAAGTCGATCTCCCGGCCGCCGACTTCCCGGCGGGAACGAAGTTCCGGATCATCCCCGTCAACAGTCTCGGCAAGCGGGGCGCGGCGCTCGCCTCGTGAGAATGCACGGCGGCTGCGTGATTCTGGCGGCGGGGGACTTCCCCCGCCGCGACGGTCTGGCGTGGCGGGCGCTCGCAGAGGCGCATGCCGTCGTCTGCTGCGATGGCGCGGCGGACGCCTACCGGCGGCGCTTCCACGCCGAACCGACGGTCGTCGTGGGCGACTGCGACAGCGTGAAGGGACGCTTCGCGAACGTCGTGCGCATCGCCGAACAGGAGACGAACGACCTCGAAAAGGCCATCCGACTTTGCCGCGAACGGGGGTGGAAGAACCCGCTCGTGCTCGGTGCGACGGGACGGCGCGACGACCACACGCTCGGCAACGTCTTCCGTGCGCTCGACCACAAACTCGACATCCTGACCGACTTCGGACGCTTCCACGCAATCGAGGGACGCGCCGTTTTGCGCGTCAGAAAGGGAGCGGGAGTCTCAATCTTCGCGCCGAATCCGCAGACGCGGATGACGTCGAAGGGGCTTGAATGGCCGCTCGACGGCGTGGAACTGACGCCCCTCTACCGCGCCACGCTCAACCGCGCCGCGTCCGCGCGCCTCGAACTTACGACAACGCACCCCGTTTACGTTTACGTCGCACGACAATGAAGAAGATTACGCTTGCAAGCGGCAGCCCGCGCCGGGCGAAGATACTGGAGGAACTGGGCGTCGCATTCGACGTGGTGAAGACGGACGCGCCGGAGGTCTGTTATCCGCACGACCCCGAACGGACGGTGCGCGAGAATGCGCTCCTGAAGGGCGCGGCGGCGCAAAGGCTTGGCCGCGAACGGGTGCTGAGCGCGGATACGATCGTCTGGTTCAACGGGCGCATCTACGGAAAGCCGAGGGATTTGGCGGAGGCAAAGGCGTTTCTGCGCGAATTGAGCGGCAACGTCCACTCGGTCTTCACGGGGGTTGCGTTCGACGGCGAGGTGAAGGTCTGCCGGAGCGACGTGAAGTTCCGCAACCTGACGGAAGCCCTCATCGAGGACTACGTGACCCGCGTGAAGCCGACGGACCGCGCCGGCGCGTATGACATCGACGAATCGGGCGACCTGATTGTCGCGGGCTGGACGGGAAGTTATGAAAACATCATGGGGCTTCCCGTCGAGCCTCTCCGCGACTGGGGGCTTTGCCCGCGCTAAAAACCCCGTCGCAGTCCGCCAATTCGTCAATCTATGGTATAATGTAGGGCGTCGGCTTCTCCGTGCCTCATGTGCAGGCGACTTCAGTTCCTGAAGGGAAAGCCACAAACAAAGAAAGGAAAACGAATATGAAAATGACAACAATCATACCCCTGATCGCCGCGTGTTGCACGGTCGGATGCTGGACGACAACCCCCGAAGCGACGCTTCCCGACAACATTGAGAACGTCGCCGTGACCGTCGCGGAGGGACATCATCTCAAGGATGCGGTTATTACGGCCGCCAGCCGTCGCCGCTGGTCGCCCGTCGAGCGCGACGACGGCAAGACCATCCGTTGCGAACTCGTGCAGCGCTCACACAAGGTCGTCGTTGACGTCATATTGTTGGACGACCGGCATTACTCGATTCAGATGATTGAAAGCAACATCCCCGCCCGCAAGGTCTCGCAGTGGGTCAACAACCTTCAGCGTGAAATTGCCAAGTATGCGGTGAAGTGAGGGTCGAGAACGCGCACCTTTAGAACGTACGTGTCGATCTTTTGTGTTCCTGGTCTGCTTGTCAGCTCCAGGACACACGATTTCCCCGATGCCGTCGGCGTTCTTCTTCTGCGCCGCCGACGGCCACTCCCATGGGCAGGGTGGGCGGGATTATGGTATAATATGCACAAATGACAGGAATGATATATGCCTAAGGCGGATGTTGCCATAGGGCGTTCGCCGAATGTGGCTGACGCTTTCACGCACTGCGAAAGTGCGCGAAAGCGCATCGTTTTGTGTTTTTCTAATCAAAAAATACCCCCCCCCCCCCCCCCCAGGAAACTAAGTAGTTCCGCCGCGCTTGCGGTGCTTCTCTGGGAGTTCCTACGCTACGCCGCCGTCGGTGCCGTGGCGTTTCTTGTTGACTTCGGTGTCCTTGTCGCCACGCAGGAGTTCCTCTTCGGGCGTTTCGCCTCGGGCGTGTATCTCTCCACCGTCTGTGGGTTCATCGCAGGACTTGTCGTCAACTACGTGCTTTCGCTTCTTTTCGTCTTTACCCGGATGAAAGACCGCAACAGAGGACGTTCCGTCGGAGCGTTTCTCGTATTCGGAGTAATCGGGCTAATCGGCCTCCTCTGGACGGAACTCGGGATGTGGCTCGGGGTCGCCGTCCTTGAGTGGGACTACCGCCTTGTGAAGGTCTTCGTGACCGCCGCCGTCCTCCTCTGGAACTACCTTGGTCGCAAGCTCATCATCTTCAGGTAGGGGCTATGCAAAAGCGAAATGGAGAGGAAGCCGTGTTTCACGCAGAACCGCAGAGAGCGCAGAGCGGGTCGGCGAGTCTCAGCAGTCCGCCGTCGTTCGCCGTTCGGCAGACGGGAACGGAAAGGACGTACAGGACAGATGGGACGCACAGGACGGTTTGCCGCGTTCCCGTCGCTCCACCTCTCTTCTACATCTCTACACATCTACACGGCTAACCTCTCACACACGCCTAAACCCTCTACAAGGCTCATCACCCGACACGCTGACTGAACTTATGGAAAACGAAGACATGACCGAAGAAAGCACAGGAACGAAAAACGCCTCCGCCCCCCGCCGCAAGACGGCCGTCGTGATCGGGGCGGGACCAGCTGGCCTCTCCGCCGCGTACGAACTGCACAGACTCGACCCGCGTTGGAAAATCGTCATTCTCGAGGAGTCGCCCTTCATCGGCGGCATCTCGCGCACGGCAGTCCACGGCGGCTGCCGCATCGACATCGGCGGACACCGATTCTTCTCAAAGTCAAAAGAGGTGAACGACCTCTGGACGCGCCTCATGCCCGTTCAGGGCGCAC
>CAVAHB010000024.1:0-4860 GCA_963588415.1 Faecalibacterium sp. CAG:74 | reverse complement strand
CGGCGTGAGCCCGAAGGTCGTGTTCACGAACACCCCGGAGGTCAGGAAGCCCGTCGAGACCGGCCGTCAGCCAGTCCGGTTTTGCTCGCTACAAATTTTCCGATTTTGAAATCCACACGACAACTCCAGCATACCGCATTGACACGGAGTGCCGAAATAGAGTAAAATATGCGCAAGATTTCACCTACTAATAAGGAGAAAAGACAAAATGAATCGTATGATCAAGGTTGGTATCGCGGCGTTTGCGCTTGCGGCAACGGTTCCCGCGTTTGCGGAAGCCACTGAGGAAGAGGAGTCGGGGGCCATTGGCTGGACTCCGGTTGCGTTTGGTCTGGCCTCGCCCGTGCAGCTCCCGTGGGGGCTTGCGAAGTGGGATGTCTTCGGCCTCGACCTGAACATCTTCTACTCTGACGCGCCCCTGATGTACGGTCTCGGCATCGGCGGTCTCGGCATGACGACACGCGATACGATGGCGGGTCTGCAGGTTGCGGGTCTCTTCAACTACGCGATGGAGGAGGACGTCTACGGCATGCGCGTGACGCTCGGCGCGAACATCAGCCAGGGTACGGTCTACGGCATCGAGGCGGGCGCTTTCGGCTACCGCAAGAACTTCTGGGGGCTTGACGTGGAGTTCCTCGGCAGTTTTCAGGACGAAATGTGGGGCTGGCAGATGGCGGGTCTCGTGAACATCACGAAGAAGCAGGCCTACGGCTTCCAGGGTGCGATTGGCGTGAATATCGCCGAGGTCGCCTACGGCTGCCAGCTCGCGGGCATCTTCAACATGGCGAACGAACTGCACGGCTGCCAGATTGGTATCGTGAACTTTGCCGAACGCTGTCCGTGGGGCTTCCAGATTGGCATCGTGAACATCATCATGGATAACCAGTTGAAGGTTCTCCCGATCGTCAACGCCTACTTCTAACCTGCGGTGGCGAAGCCCAATCCATTTCTGAAGAAAGCGACGGGGACCTCCAAGGCCCCCGTGCGCGTTGAGAAGAGGCACGGCCTCGGGCGCGGGCTCGATGGCCTGCTCGCGTCGGGAACGGCGCGTGCGGCGGCTCCGATGCCCGTGCCGACGGCTTCCGCCGGTGCGCCGCTCGAACTGAAGATTGCCGACATCGAGCGCAGCCCCTACCAGCCGCGCCGCGACTTCAAGGACGAGGAACTCCGCGAACTCGGCGAATCGCTCAGGAACAACGGGCTCGTCCAGCCGCCGACCGTGCGCAAGAATGCGGCGGGGCGCTACGAACTGATTGCGGGCGAACGCCGCCTTCGCGCGGCGCAGTTGATTGGCTGGACGAAGATCCGCGTGACGCTGATTGAGGCGGACGACCTCACGGCCGCCGCGATGACGACGACCGAGAACCTGCAGCGCGAAGACCTGAATCCCATTGAGGAGGCGGTGAGTTATCGGACGCTTCAGGAACGCTTCAACCTGACCCAGCAGGAGGTAGCGGATCGCGTCGGCAAGGGGCGTGCGACGGTCGCGAACGCGACGCGCCTGCTGGAGTTGCCCGACGAGGTAAAGGTTCTGATTCAGACGAAACTCCTTTCGGTTGGCCATGCGAAGGTTCTGCTTTCGGTTGACGACGAGAAGGATCGCGTTCTGCTGGCGCGCGACTGCGTGAACGACCAGCTGACGGTGCGGGCGCTCGAAAAGAAGATTGCCCGTCTCCACAAGCCCGTGGAGGTCGTGCGGTCGGGTACGCCCGACCTGCCCGACGGATATGTTCGCAGTCTGACGGATAAACTCAGGAAGCACTTCGGCTGTGCGGTGCGGCTGACGAGCGGCGTGACCCACGCCAACGGCAAGCACACGAAGGGTGTCCTTGAAATTGATTTCTTTGACAATGACGAACTCGATCGCGTGATTGCGATGATCGGGCTGAAAGTCGATTGATATGATTGCAACCGTTTTGGCCGCGGCACTGGCCTTTACCCCTCAGGATGCCACCAACGCGCTTGCCCACGCCTCAGCCTTCGTCGCGGAGTGTACGCCGCGAGATGCGGGGACGATTCGCGGACGGATTGCGGCGAACTGGATCCTCGATCGCGTGAGCATTCTTGGGGCGGACGTTCGCCGCGACGTCTTCACGGCGAAGACCCCGAAGGGTAATCGTAGTTTCACGAACTTGACGTGCGGTTTTGCCGCGAAACCGAACGAGCCGTGGACGGTTCTCGTCTCCCATTTCGATACGAAGCCCGGCTCGAACTGCCCTGGCGCGAACGACGGAGCCTCGACGACGGGACTTCTGATCGCCCTGGCGGACATCTTCGCCAACCGCGAAACGCCGAACGGCAACGTGATGCTGGCGTGGATGGACGGCGAGGAGAGCATGGTTTCCTACGGCGAGAACGACGGCTTCTGGGGATCGAAGCGCATGGCGGCCCAGTTCAAGGAGCAGGGGATGGATGTCCGCGCCGTCGTCTGCCTTGATATGCTCGGCGACAGGGACTTGAAGATTACGATTCCCTCGAACGGCAGTGAAACCCTGACGAAAATCGTCCAGCACGCGGCGCGGCGGGCGGGGCTTCCCGAGGGGACGGTCGTGTGCATTCCCGAAATCGTGCACGACGATCACGTGGCTTTCATGGAAGCCGGGTATAGTGCGGTCAATCTCATCGACTTCGAATACGGCAGTGCGCCGGGGCTGAACGACTACTGGCACACGCCGAAGGATACGGTTGACAAACTTTCGGTCGAGTCGCTTCAGACGGCGGGTCGGCTGGTCGCGAGCCTTCTCAACCTTCTCTGCCGCTGACCGAGTGCTGCCGTTCGCTGCCGTCAGAAGGTGAGGACGGCCCCCACGCCCCAGAGCCAGCCGCTCATATCCACCGAACTTTCCCCAGCCTTCGTCCTGAACTCGGTCTCGTCGCCGAGCCGCCAGTCGAAGTTCCCGTAGAGGCCGAAGCGATCCGTGAGCATGTAGGTCGCCTGAACGCCGAGAATCGCCTGCGCGGCAAATTGCGTGTCGGAACTCGAAAGACCGTCAAAAGCGGAGTCGCTCGCGGCATTTGCCTTCACGTTCAACCAGTTGAAGGACGCGCCGAGCCGCAGCCCGAGGGCGAGATCTTCCGTGAGATGGCGTTGAGGAACGGTTATCAGGCTGAACTCGCCGTAGCCGAGGTCTGCGGATTTCGCGGCGAACGCGCCGCCTTGGCGCGGACTGTAGGCCCCGCCGACGCCGAGCCAGAGGTCGTATGGGCCGTGCCGAAGCAGGTTACGCTGGAGGTCAAGCCCCGCACCGTAGAGGTCGGCGCGGCGGTTTCGCCCGAAAGCCCCCGATTCCGTGCGGACGTTGCCGCGCCCGAACCCGCCGATGCCGATGCGCCAGCGGTTGCCGTCCGCCGCGTTCCGGGCGAGGGTTTCACGTGGCGAAAGGACGCTGAACGAGCCGTCGTCGTCCAATCCGTAGAGCCGGAGGGCGCGGACGAAGGGCTGGGTTTTGGCGATGGCCGAGAGGAACATCCACTTCTTGTTGGCGACGGCCCCGCCGTCCGAAACCATCATCAGGTTGTAGGAGCCGTCCGCATTGCGTGGCCCGAGCCCTAGCCCCTCGTAGCAGGAAATCTGGAATTCCCATGGCGTTTCGCCGAACGCCTTTCCGTCGCGCACCGTGTAGAGCGGTTCGCCCTTCGAGACGGCGGTGTAGACGGCGTTCGTGAGCGCGGGCATTTCGCGGACGTCCGTGGCGCCGGCGAAGTTGGGGCGGTAGATGCGCGTGAGGCCCAGCGTTGTGTAGGAACACTCGCGCTCCAGCACGAGCAGCGAGCCGTCGGGCAGGGCGCAGAGGTCGGAAACGCCGCTGTTCACGGGCTGGATTGCGCCGACGGGTTCGCACCGGTACGCCCACATCCCCGAAAGCGTCCATGGGTCGAACGCATCGCGCCGCGAGAACCGGATGATGCGGACGGTCGTCCCGTTCGTCGGGTTCGCGACATCCCCGTCCACCGTGAGAGCCTCCTCGTTCGCCGTCCACATCGTCCGCCCGTCGGGGGAGATTGTGAGGGATTCGAGGGAAAGGTTGCCGCGTGTGTTTTTGACGATGAAGTCGGGAATCTCGACGTCTTTCCCCGTCCGTTTGCCGGTTGCGGGGTCGTATTCGCGGATGGAGGTGTCGTATTCGTCCGAGACCCAGATCGTCCCCGCGAGCGGGTCGCGTGCGATGCCCTCGGCGTCGTGCGCCCCCTGAAGGAGAATGCCCCTGCCCATGTGCGGCACGGCGTCCATCCGCCCCCTGGACGAGAGGTCGGGCGACATGATATGGACGAAGCACCCGTTCGAGACCGTCGCGCCGCCGTCCCTGACGATGTAGAAGGTCGTGTTGCTGCCGCACCACGAAATGCCGCTCATGTCGGCGAAGTCGGGCAGCGCCACGGACTGTCGGCTACCCGCGTTTTCGATGGAGACGGCGGAAAACGCCGCGAAGCCGGAGAAGACCCCGGCCAGTAGAGCGCCAAATCGACGTCCGATAATCCGCATAGGCGGATATTATATCAAATCCGTTGCGGCATGGCGTTGGAATGAAAGTCCGTGAGATGTCGCGGCGGCTTCATGGCGATTGAAAAAGTAAGTGGGCGGCGCGACGGAGAAGCCTGCCCGGTTAGTCCTGCAAGCGGTAGGGGCGAGCATCCCGCTTGCCCGCGTCCACATCGCCCAATGAGCCAGCCAGCCCCCGCCTCGGCGGCAATCGGCAGGTTGTAGAGCCGCCGTCTGCGCGACCAGCCGCTTCGCCTTTCTCCTCGCTCTTTTTCATGTCACAACTATTGAATCTCACTTTTGCCTAAAAGCGAGATTCGGACAACAGCGAACGAATCTTCCGAAGCTGCTGATAGAACTCCAGCTGACGCAGATGATAC
>CAVAHB010000023.1:0-9519 GCA_963588415.1 Faecalibacterium sp. CAG:74 | reverse complement strand
CCTCATTCGCCTCGCGCTTGTCCTCCAGCGTCGTCGAGCCCATCGTCCACTCGACCCCCTTCGCCATGATCTTTCGCATCACGATCGAGGTTGTGCGGTAGTCGTCGTTGCCAAGCAGGCCGCCCGGCAGGAACTCGGCGGAGGGATAGTATTTCTGCGTTCCCGCGCCGCCCGTCGCCGAAAGATCCACGACCATGTAGTCGGGCGTGTTGTCGAGCGCCCACGCCGTCACGACGGCGCGCGCCCCGCCGTTCTCAATCCTGTGGTCGGGCCACGAGAGATCGGGCCGCCACGTGATCGCATGCGTCCCCGCCTCGATCTTCTTCCACACATCGCCCTTCGCGTTCGAGACGGCCTTGCCGCCGATCGAAGTCCACACCGTCTCGCCGTCCACGACGGCGTTCGTCTGCACGTCCACCGTCACGACGGCGGGGGCGTCCGCAAGCGAGTAGGTTATCGTCACGAGACGCGTATCGTCCTGCGACATCGTCACGTCCGTCACCTCCGGCACGGCGGCCGAAAGGGTGTAGCCGGCCACGAGTGCGGCGGCGGCGGTCAGTCTCTTCATGTTCATCTTGTCAACTCCTTCTTTGTGTTTGTTTTGGTTGTTTAGCAAATCAAATCCGAAATCAGCGGATGATGATGTAGAGCCCCCTGCGTTCGTCCGTGCGCATTCCGATTCCCTCGGATTCGCACCGCGTACGATAGCGGGCCTCAAGGGCCGAGGACACGCTTATTCCACGCCGCGTGGCAGTTACTATTCCCTCTGTCTCCCCCCTGGAGATGGCGGAATACGACTCGTTCGCCGTCGGATAGCCAGAGATTATGAACCGATAGTCGTCCGCGACGGACGGCAGTGCCGACGCGAGTGCGGCGAATCCGAGGGCGGCCGCAAGTCCTTTCTTCCTGATTGTGGATGTCATCATGGTTCTGTCCTTTTCTTGTGATTGGGTTGGTGAAATCCGTCCCCCGAAAGACAATGCGAACGTCGCGCAATCCCGTCACGGGATTGCGCCGAGCGGGCGCTCCAACGCCACACCCGCACCGCATTGAATGCGCCTACGCCTGGGGGGGGGGGGTATTAGCGGTAAGCGGACGCAGCAGAACGCATCCCTGCGTCCTTCCCGACGGTGCTACTTCGCACCCGATTTGCCGCGTTAGTTTCATCAGTCTTACCTCATCTCATCCTTCGACGGCGGGAATGATACCAAACCTTCCCCCCGCCTGTCAATGGGGTCGGCGAAAAACTTTCGCTGGGGTTATTTTCAACGCGAAGAGGCGCAAGAAGTTCGCACGCCTTCTCCATGCGCATTTTGACCGCCGCCAAAACGCAGGAACGGAACTCAGTCTCGGATTGAGCGGGCGAGGGTGAGGCACCAGACGCGCCAGGCTCCAAAGGCCTTCAGCGTCCGGGCGCACTCGGAGAGGGTCGCTCCCGTCGTCATCACGTCATCCACCACGAGCACCGTGCGCCCGCGAACGAGTTCCGAATGGCGCACGGCGAAAGTATCCTTCGCATTTTCGCGGCGTTCCTGCTCGGAAAGGTCACTTTGACGCTTTGGATGACCCGTGCGACGGAGTATATTCGCTCGACAAAGGCGGTCGATTCGCCGCGCAAGGGGTTTCGCGAGATAGGCGCACTGGCTGTAGCCGCGATCCGCACGGTGGAAGATCGTCGTGGGCATGGGCAGAACGAGGTCAACCGCCGCGCCGTCGAACCGCGCCCTGAGGGCGGCTTCCAGCCAATCGACGAAATCGTCCCGCAACCAGAGATGACGGTTGAACTTGAAGTCGAGCAGCATCCGCCGCGCCTTCCCCTCGAAGCGGAAGACGCTTGCAGCGCGGTCGAAATGCGGACGGCCCGCACCCGAACAGTCTTCGCAGAGATATTCGCTCTCAAGCCCAGCGACCGCCCGTCCGCAAACCGCGCAACACCCCATCTGCGGAACGAACGGCATCCGCATCAGGCAAGACGAGCAGACATGCCGCGCCGGACGATCGACCGGACTGCCGCACATCTCGCACGTCCGCGGCCAAATCAGGTCAAAACAGTTTTGGAGGATACTCACCCGAATCGACGAGTTTCTTGATCTCCGCCATCACGAAGGGCTTGTCCTCGCGATAGGTCACGCCGAACCAGCTCGATTCCGTCGGCAGAACCTTGCAGTCCGCCTTGCCCTCGTGAATGAGTTCGTCCACGACGAACGGGATGTACCACTCGCTCTTTTCCTTCGCGCCATTCACCGCCAGCCATTCGGGGAAGCGGGCCTCAAGCGCGTCGAAAAGTTCGGGCGTGAAACCCCAGAGATTCATCGAAACAAGTTCCTTCGCCGTCAGTTTCACGGGCGCATCGGGATTCTCGCGGTTTTCCGCCCCTTCCGGCGTGCGGACGATTTTCGTCATTTCCGTGACGCTTTTCAGCGAGCCGTCCGCCGCAACGTCGCAAATGCCGCGTGCGACGGAACCGTTTTCGCTCAGCGTAAGGGCCAGCCGATAGCCGACCATCGCAAAATGCATCGGCTTCGCGTCGGCGAGGAATGCGCCCAGTTTCGCGAAGGCGTCGCGTCCGTAGAAGTCGTCCGCATTGATGACGGCGAATGGCTCGTGTACGACTTTCCGCGCCGCCCGCGTCGCATGGGCCGTACCCCACGGCTTCGTGCGTCCCGTTGGCACGGTGTAGGGTTCGGGAAGGTCGTTGATGTCCTGATAGCAGTATTCGACGGGCACGAGACCCTCGTATTTCCGACCGACCTTCTCCTTGAACTCCGCCTCGAAGTCGTGCCGAATGATGAAGACGACCTTGCCGAATCCGCCGCGCACTGCGTCAAACACTGAATAGTCGAGAATCGCCTCGCCGGAAGGCCCCACGGGGTCAACCTGCTTGAGTCCACCATAGCGCGAGCCCATGCCCGCCGCCAAAACAACCAATGTCGGTTTCATTTTCAGTTATCCTTCTTTCGTACGTGTGACGACACCCGTGCAGGCCTTCAAAATGCCCGCGACGTCCGCGAGGTTCGACGGAATGATCATCGAATTGTTGGCTTTCGCCAGATTGCCGAACTGCGTGAGATACATCTGGGCGAGTTGCATGTTGACGGATTCAAGGCCGCCCTTGCCGCTGATTGCCGCGGCGACTTTTTCGATGCCGGCGGCCTGCGCCTCGGCGACGAGCAGGATTTCCTTCGCCTTGCCCTCCGCCTCGTTGATTCGCCGCGAACGTTCGCCTTCCGAAAGCGCGATTGCCTGCTGGCGTTCGCCCTCCGCCCGATTGATCTTCGCCTGACGCTCGCCCTCGGATTCGGCAATCATCGCACGCTTCTCGCGCTCGGCGCGCATCTGCTTCTCCATCGCGTCGCGAATCGTCTGCGGCGGCGTAATGTTCTTGATTTCGTAGCGCGTCACCTTGATGCCCCAAGGGTCGCTCGCCTTGTCAACCGCCGCGACAATCGCCGCGTTGACGGAGGTGCGCTCCTCGAAACTGCGGTCAAGGTCGAGTTTGCCCATTTCGGAGCGCATCGTCGTTTGGGCGAGCTGGGTCGCCGCGAAGAGGTAGTTGCCGATTCCATAACTCGCCTTCGCCGGATCCATCACCTGCATATAGAGGATGCCGTCAACATCCACGGCAATGTTATCCTTCGTAATGCACTGCTGGGGCGGCACGTCAATCGCCTGTTCCTTCAGCGTGTGCTTGTAGGCGACGCGGTCGAAGAACGGAATCAGGATGTGGAAGCCCGCCTCGAGCGTGCAGCGGTACTTGCCGAGACGCTCCACGATATACGCCGTCTTCTGCGGCACGATGACCGCCGTCTTGATAATCGCCACAAGGACGATGAACGCCACGATTGCAAAGAACACCAGACTACCGCTGACCATTTGAGCCTCCTTGTTAGGATTGTGATGTGAGTTTATCCGTTAGAATGAGAAGATTATACCATATTTTGCGGCAGGTCGCGCTTCATCGCGATTTCCGGGCAGGTGAACGGGTTCGTGTGCTTCGTGCAGTTGATGCACCCCGTGTAGAGTTTGTGCATGACGCGCGTCTTCGGAATCTCGTGAAAGCCGAGCTTCGCGAAGAACGCCGGCGCGAACGTGAGAACCAGCACTTCCTGCGGACCGAACTGCGCCGCACGGTCAACCACCGCCTCGACCAGTGCGCGGCCGATGCCGAGTTTCCGGTGCGCCTGATCGACCGCGACGGACTGAATCTCGACCGTCGCCGCCCGCACGTCGCCGATTTCGGGATGCACCTGATACGCCGCGCACCCGACGAGAACCCCGCCAACCTCCGCCACGAAGAAACGGTCGACGTTCTCCACCACGTTCCCCAGCGAACGCGGCACAAGAAGGTCGCGATTGCGCAGAATGAACGCGAAAATCCTCTCCGCATCCGCCAACGTCGCCGAACGAATCGCATAATCCGCCATCTCAATGCCTCCAAGTCGTCCTGTATACGGGAGTCGATGGCTTCCTGCCGCCCGAACCGCCGCGCCCGTATCCATACCCGTATCCGCTCGAATAGGCCGCCGGATAACTCGGCACGTTCCTCACCTGAACAAGATTTTTCGGAATCTCCTTCACGAACACAGACGGCTCGACGGGATACGAGCCGCCCTCCGGATTCTGGCGCATCTGCGGCGAAAAGAGATAGAGTTGATCCTTCGCCCGCGTAACGACCACGTAGAAGAGGCGGCGTTCCTCGTCAAGCCGCCCTTCGTCCGTCGCTTTCGCGCTCGGGAACATCCCCTCCGACAGCCACGGCACGATGACGACAGGCCATTCCATGCCCTTCGCCTGATGGATGGTCGAAAGCGTCACGCGGTCGAGCGCCGGGTCGTTCTTCCTCACGTCAAGGTTCGTCATCAGCGCGACGTCCGCGAGAAAGCCCTCCAAGCCACCTTCCGCGCCCGCAATCTGCGCGGCGACTTCCTTCACGTCGTCGAGGCGGTCTTCGGCCTCCTTATCGTCCCACTCGCGATGCAGATGGTCTTCGTAGAAGAGGTCGCAGAAGTCACCGATCACCTCGCCCGTTTCCCCTTCCTTCAGGTGATCAACCGCACACTCAAAACACTTCGCCAACGGCGGCCAGACGGGTTTCGCCTTCGCCGGAAGCAGACCATGCAGCGCGTCGCGATCCTCCCGCCGCCGTCCGTCGAACTGCCGTCCGAGTTTCTCCCAGTAGGTCTTCGCGCTCCTCTCGCCCACGCCGGGGAAGAGCGTCACGAGGCGAAGGAAGGAAAGTTCGTCCGCGGGGTTCAGCAGAAGCCGCAGATAGGCAAGCACGTCCTTCACGTGAATCTGCTCGAAAACGCCGACGCCACTCGTAATCCGATAAGGCACACCCATCCGCGTCAGCGTCATCTGAATCCTGATGGACTGGAAGTGACTGCGGTAGAGGACGGCGATATCCGAATAACGGTAGCCGATTCCGTGCGCCTGACTGACGATCTTGCAGATTTCGTTCGCCTGCGCCTGATCGTCCCAGACCCTGTAGAGCCACGGTCGCTCGTCCGCCGCGCCGCGTGTCGGGCGCAGGACTTTCCCGAACTGGTTCGTCGCGTCCTTCATCACGACATTCGCAACGTCAAGCACGCCCGGCACGGAGCGGTAGTTGCGTTCGAGTTTGACCGTCGTGCAACCCGACCAGCGTTTCGGGAACTCCATGATGTTCTCGATCCGTGCACCGCGCCACGTGTAAATGCACTGGAAGTCGTCGCCGACGGCCATGATGTTGCGGTGCTTCGCCGCGAGAATGTCGGTGAACTCCGCCTGAATGCCGTTCGTGTCCTGATACTCGTCCACAAGCACATGAAGGAAGTGTTCCTGCAGAAGTTCGCGGATGTTCGTCTTTTCCTTCAGCAGCCTGAGTCCGTTCACGATCAGGTCGTCGAAGTCCATTGCGCCGAGTTCCATCTTTCGCGCCGCGTAGATTTCGGCAATCTTCGCAATCGCCTCCGGCTCGACGCCCGCCGTCTTTGTCTGCCAGCGGGACGCGATGAAGGCGACGGGCTTCTGCTCGTTCGCCGCCTCGGATATCATCTTCGCCACGAACTCCTTCTTCGGAAAGTCCCTCGGTTCTTTCACGTTCGCGCGGATAATATCGCCGATCAACTTCTTCTGGTCATCCTCGTCCAGAATCTGAAAACCCGGTCTGTAGCCGAGGAACGACCCGTATCGCCGCAGAAACCGGGCGCAAATCGAGTGAAACGTTCCGCTCCAAATGGCCGAAGCGTCAGGTCCGACGACCTTTTCCGCCCGTTCGAGCATCTCACGCGCCGCACGGTTCGTGAAGGTGAGAAGGAGTATGCGCCCCGGATCGACGCCCTGCTCGACGAGATAGGCGACGCGGTGCACGAGCGTTCGCGTCTTTCCCGTCCCGGCCGCCGCGAGGACGAGAAGTGGGCCGTCCCCGGCCGTCGCCGCCGCGCACTGTTCGGGATTCAGCAATTTTGAGAAATCCGTCATGATTCGCCGCGTCCTCACTACAGGTTGGCGAACGGATTGCAGGAGAATCCCTTTCCCGCCGTGGGCGCAAAACTCGTCCGCCGTGCGCGGGGGGCTTGCCCGCCGTGCGTACGACCCTCGCCCATGGCGGAAAAGCCGGGCTTCGACTTCGCCGAGAGCGAGATGCGGCTGCGAGCCCTGTCCACGCCGATCACCGTCACCGTCAGACGGTCGCCCGTCTTGACGACCGAGGCCGGATCCGTCACGAAGTTGTCGCTCAGTTCCGAGACGTGCACGAGTCCGTCCTGATGAACGCCGATATCGACGAACGCGCCGAACGCCGTCACGTTCGTCACCACGCCCTCAAGTTTCATGCCCTCGCGCACATCGTCGATCTTCGTCACGTCGTCGCGGAACTTCGGCGGCTCGAAGACGGCACGCGGGTCGCGTCCGGGACGGATTAACTCGGCCACGATGTCCTTCAGCGTCGGCTCGCCCACGTCATCCGTGACATAGCGGCGCACGTCAATCTTCTTCGCCGCGAGCGAATTGCCCACGAGGTCACGAACCGACAGCCCCGCATCCGCCGCCATCCGCCCGACAAGAGCATAGCGTTCGGGATGCACGGCGGAGGCGTCGAGCGGGTTTTCCGCCCCGCGAATGCGCAGAAAGCCCGCGCACTGCTCGAACGCTTTCGCACCAAGTCCCTTCACCTTGTGCAGGTCTTCGCGCGACTTGAATGTCCCGTTCTCGTTGCGCCATTCGACAATCGCCTTTGCAAGCGACGCACTCACGCCCGACACGCGCTCCAGAAGCGGTGCGGACGCGGTGTTCAGCTCGACACCCACGCCGTTCACGCAACTCACGACCACCTCGTCGAGTTTCGCACCGAGAAGCGGCTGGTGCACGTCGTGCTGATACTGCCCGACGCCAATCGCCTTCGGATCGACCTTCACGAGTTCGGCGAGCGGATCCTGCAGACGGCGACCGATTGAGATTGCGCCGCGTACGGTAAGATCGAGGTCGGGGAACTCCCTGCGGGCGATTTCAGAAGCCGAATAGACCGAAGCCCCCGCCTCGCTCACGCTGATGACAATGATGTCAGTCCGACCGATCTCCTTCAGCGTCTTCCTGACGAACGCCTCGGTTTCACGCCCCGCCGTGCCGTTGCCGACGGCGATGGCCTGGGGGTGGAACTTTGCGGCGATAAGCTTGATTGCCGCCGTCGCCTCGCCCGGCTTCTGCATGGGGAAGAGCACCGTCTTGCCGAGATACTTGCCCGTCGCATCAAGCATGGCGACCTTGCAACCCGTGCGGATACCGGGGTCAATTGCGAGTACCGCCTTCTCGCCGAGCGGCGGCGCGAGCAAAAGATGGCGCAGGTTTTCCGCGAACACCTCGACCGCCGCACGGTCGGCCTCCATCTTCTTCTCGACCGTCACGTCAATCTCACAACTCGGCGCAAGCAGACGCTTGTAGGCATCTTCCGCCGCAATCCGCACCTGCTCCGCGTTCGCACTGTGCGCGGCAAATCCCGCGCCGGGCGCCCGTTCGACGAGTTCCATCATCCGCTCGACCACGGGCGCGGAGTCAAGGACGAGTTTCACCCACAATACGCCCTCCTTCTGTCCGCGACGAATCGCGAGATAGCGATGGGACGGAATTGTCGCAATCGGTTCCTCGAACTCGTAGTATTGCTCGAACTTCGTCGGTTCTGTCGGCTTCGGACTCGCCACCTCGCTCTTCACCACCGACTTCGTCGCGAACGCCTGCCGCACCCAGCCGCGCACGTCCGCCATGTCGGCGATACGCTCGGCGAGAATATCACGCGCATACTGCAGATCCGCGTCGCCCGCATCAAACGCCGTGCCAGACCAGATCGCGTCCGCAAGCGGCTCAAACCCCTTCTCCTTCGCCACCTGCGCACGAGTCCAACGCTTCGGCTTGTAGGGCTGGTAGAGGTCTTCAAGGGAGCTCTTCTGCCAGCACGCGGCGATTTTGCCACGCAAGTCGTCGGTCAGCTTGCCCTGTTCGTCGATGGACTTCAGGATTGTTTCCTTGCGGGATTCCAGTTCGCCGTAGTAGGCAAGGCGGTCTTGAATCTTCCCGATGGCGACTTCGTCGAGGTTGCCGTGCGCCTCCTTGCGGTAACGGGCGATAAACGGGACGGTGCATCCCTCGGAGAGAAGTTTCTCAACGGCGGCGATCTGCCGAGCGGTCGCGCCGACTTCGGCGACCATGCGTGACGTGATTTCCTGATTCATTCTTCTTCTGATTCTTCCTGTTCAACTGGCTCTGAATATCTGCGGACGACGCCCTCGCGAGGCTCGGCCTCCGGCGGAACGGTCAGCGGTTCAAGCGGGGAATCGTCCGACGGGAGCGATTGCCACGCCGCACTGTAAATGGGCATCCCCTTCTCGCGGAAGGCGGTCTCGAACTCCGTCCACACCGCCTTCGGACGCGGCATCGGCTCCACGCGACGGAAGCGTGCGTCCGCCGCAAAGCATTCGCAGACAACGCCGAAATATTCCGCGTGATCCGTCGCGAACTCCAACTTTCCGCCGACTTCCAACCGCTTCCAAAGAGCATTCAGGAAGAGCGGGCCGAACAGGCGGTGCGAGTGGTGGCGTTTCTTCGGCCACGGATCGGGAAAGAACACGTAGACCGTCCGCGCCTGATGGGCGGGCAGGAGATAATGAAAGGTATAGAGGGCTTCAAGCCGCAAAACGTGCGCGTTTGAGATGCCGAGGCGGGCGCACTTGCCCTCGAAACTCCTGACGCGCCCCAGCATCCGCTCGATTCCAAGGAACTCGCATTCAGGATGCGCGGCGGCCCGCGCCGTCAGAAAACGCCCCTTGCCGCAACCGACCTCGATTTCGAGCGGGCGCGAAGGGGCGAATTCCAGCGGCTGGCAGGGATCCTTCACGCGGATCACGCACTCTGTTGTCGAGGTCTTCTGCATGGGCGCATATTATACCAAATACCGCACACCCGCTCGCAGAGCACCGCGATTTTCTACGGCAGGTGACAAGACAGGGTGAATGCGACTGCCCGCTTCGCGGGGAGTCGCATTCACCC